>NZ_JBHIRY010000020.1:0-113403 GCF_042138635.1 Paenibacillus medicaginis
ATATATTATTGTGGACCGAAAAGTCAATCGAATCATTCAACTGCTCCCTATTTTTTTGGAAGGTTGAACGAGGATGGTCAGAATGAGCATAAAGGCTACTTGGAGCAGTAGAATTTCATTCGCAAAGGAAAGGAGGAATTACACGAAAGCTATTAAATGATCAGTATTTCCTGGTGGAGGTACTCAAAGTGGAGTAGCAAGTCCCCTAGATGTTACTACTTTTAACGTTGCAGGGGGAACCAATGATATTGGGGGAGGCTCAAGTATAGCAGTAGTTAAACTGGCTTAACCTGAAATCGTATCGACGGCACATCAGGCTATGCAGAGAAGCTTGATCGTAATCTCCTGGGATAACAAGAAAAAAATGGGGTGAACAAGAATGGGTTTACAGGCGAAGCTCCGTCATGTATGCTTATATTCAAACCAGTAATAGGAGGCTGAAAGCATGAAGGACAACCCATCAAACCGTGTGGAAGAAATGCTGGAGACACTCATCAAAATGGTTGGGGAAAACAATAGCAGGCTCAGAACAGTTGAGGAAGACATGAGCGTGTTGAAGGAAGACGTGAGCGTGCTAAAGGAAGACATGAGCGTGTTGAAGGAAGATGTGGGCGTGTTGAAGGAAGATATGCGAGAGGTCAAAATTAATGTTAATGGACTAATCCAAGGGCAAGAAAGGCAAGACCGTATTCTCGAAATGCTCTCTGTTAAATCCCTTGAAACGGACTCCTATATTCGGGATTTTAAAAGAAAATTGTAGTGAAGCCCACTCATTCCAAATCATGAGTGGGCTTTTTTTACGGTCACATCACAGAACGATGGTTCAGACCTGGTGCAAGACCCCATTACCCGCGAGAAGCCAGCCCGCAAAACCGGAGCCACGATGCTTAAAGACCTGCTATTCTGCGGGTTATGCGGAAAAAACTTGAATTTCAAAAGAAAAAAAGCGGTGTTCTCATCATCCAACCTTGCAGAAATGTACTTCCTGACAGCCGTGTAAAATGCAGCAATCAGGGAATGAAGCTGCAGCTGCTGGAGATTCGGGAAATGAGAGTGGATCAGCAAGAAATGAAACGAGCTGTCCTGGATACGAATGAACGGGTTATGGAGATAGAGGGTTTTCTGGAGAACCAGCACAGAATTATTGAACTTCTCTCTGCTCGCTCCATTCAACAAGAGGCTGACTTGAAGAGAATCAAATGATCTGATCCGGTGACTGGCATGACCGGAATGACGGGCGTGACAGGTCCAACAGGCCCGACCGTGACGGCGAATTACATGAGTACGTATAAAAAATTAGCGGACATTTGAAATGAGGAGGCATTCTTGTATGGGAATTCGTAAAAAGGACTTGTACAGCCTAATTGACCGGCTCCAAGAACCCGATCAAAAAACGGCTTTTGATTTTCTTCAATATTTGATCGAACGATCAGCAAGAAAGCCACTGGGCTGGGAAGAGATCGACCGGCAAGAACCTGATGATGAGCCGTTGACTGAAGAAGAGCTTCGCCAATTAAATAGCGATGCCGGGTATGTGTCTGGGGAGGAAGCCAAGCGTGAGTTCGGGCTACAAGTTGATTTACCATAAAGCTGCATTAAAATTTATCGCCAAGCAAGAGAAGCAGATTCAAGAACGAATCGCGCACGGGCTGCAAGGTTTGCTTGTTATTCCTCCGACCGGAGACATTAAACGTATGAAAGGCTCCATTGGCCTGTATCGATTGCGGATCGGTGCGTTGTGAATCCTTTTCGAAATCAATCACGACGAGAAAGTGGTTTATATACAGGCATTGATTCGCGCGGCGGAATCTACAAATGAAAAGGACCGATGAGACCATGCGCTGAAACATTGGTTTACGTTTACGTAGACGTAGGACGTAATACATAAGATGTAACACGTAATATGTAATATGTAGAACGTAAACGTGATCCGGGAGCGAATTTGAAAATCGGGCTCTGGGGTGAGCAGCATGTTTTTCCGGCTCATAATCCACAGCCTATTCCATAGAATAGAATAGTGGGCCAAGCAGTAATCGGTCAGAATGCTGTATAGCTGTACAAAGGAGGCTGGCGACCTGTATGGGCAGCATAGAAGTGGGTTGTTTCGGGGCGACCTACCTGCGTATTTCACGGGATAAGGGCGAGAACGAGGATACCTTGCAGAATCATCGCGAGATCATGACGGAGTTCTGCAGACAGAACGGTTATACCTATGAAATGTATGAAGAGATTGTGAGTGGAGGCAAATATGACCTTGGGGAAAGGCCACAGCTGCAGCAGCTTTTGCAAAATATCGAGCAATACAAAGCGATCTTCACCGTGTCGCTGGACCGTCTCGCGCGTAATGGAGTGATCTCCCAGCAGATCAAGCAGGTATGCATAGATCACGAAATCAAGATCATCACCCCTTCCCAGACCTTCGATTTATGCAATTCGCTGGAAGACCGTGTCCTGTATGACGTAAGCTCCATGTTTGCCGTGATGGAATATGAGATGATCGGGCGCAGGAATAAATACAATAGAATGCAGCGTGCCCGGCGGGGGGAGTATGTCAGCGGGAAACCTGCTTTTGGTTACAGGAGAAACGAGACCACCAGTAAGCTGGAAATCTATGAGCCGGAAGCCGAAGTGGTTCGATATATCTTCAAGCTTCACAGTGAGGGTCTGGGTAAGCAGAAGATTGCCGATATCCTCAATAGCGAAGGTTATAAAACGCAGCGACAGCGTAGCTTCCAGCCTTCAACCGTGAAAGCGATCATCAATAACCCGGTCTACAAAGGCTGTCTTGTCCTGCACGACCGCAAGTATACGAAGGAAAATGGCGAGTATACCTTCAAGGTGGTGGACACCATCATCACGGACGATGCCCATCCGGCCATCATTGCCCCTGACGAATGGGAGCAAGCGAAACGGGAGCGTGCGGAACGCGGAGCCAAGGCGGCGGCGCTGCGCGAGAAAGCGACGGTCAAGACAGGAACCACGATGCTGAAGGATCTGCTGTATTGTGGCATATGTGGAGGAAAGCTGTTTGTGACAAAGGAGCGAAACGGGAAGTATCTCATTAAACCCTGTGAATATCTGCTGCCGGACAGCGGGGAGAAATGCGGAAATCATGGCATGAGGCTGATATTGCTCGAAGAAGAAGTGCTGTGCAAGCTCCAGGCGCACCGGGAACGGCTGCGGCAAGGACTATTACATATACAGCAGCAAGACGCGCTTCACCTGCTCCCCGGATTCCGGAAGCATCGTGAGCATACGGAGCAGCAGATGGAAGAAGTGCAGCAACTGCAGAGCGAACTGGAGGAGCTGGCCGGGACAGGGATTTTCGGGGACGAGGAGATCGGGGTGCAGGCCAATAGACTGCTGCGTCTGGAGCATGCTTTGCAGGAAATGAAGGAGAAGGTCCTGCAGCAGATTCAGAAGCTCGAGTCCTCCGGGGTGGAAGAGATGGAGGGTATCCTGGATATGCTGGATCAGTTCCCCAACCAGACACCGGAAGACCAGAACCAGACGTTGAAGCAGTTCATCCGGCGGATCGATTACAAGAGGAGGCTGCCCGAAGAGATCAAGGCGCTGTCTGCCAACAATCGTGAACGCCTGAAATCACCGTTCAGCTACACGATTGAGTATTGGTGAAGGCGGATGGGAGTGATCTACACATGATGGATGGGAATACCGGGATCTTCGGCGCACTCTACCTGCGCATATCACGGTCCAAGGGGGAAAACGAAGACACACTTCAGAATCACCGTGAGCTGATGGAGGAATTTTGCCGCGAGCATGATTATACCTTCGAGGTGTACGAAGAAATCGTGAGCGGGGGAAAGCATCAGTTGGAGACCCGCCCTCAGTTACAGAAGCTGCTCCGCAACCTTGGGCGTTACCAGGCCATTTTTGCCGTATCGCTGGACCGTCTGTCCCGCAATGGGCTGATCTCCCAGATCATTAAAAAAGAATGTATTGAGCATGATGTGAAAATCATTACGCCGACGCAAGTCTTTGACCTGGCGGGTTCACAGGCCTCCCGTACCTTGTATGATGTCAGCACCCTATACGCCTCGATGGAATATGAGATGATCGGCCGCCGCACGAAAGTCAATAAAATGCAGCGGGCCCGGCGGGGCGAGCATGTCAGCGGGCAGGCGGCTTACGGTTACTGGCGTAACCCGGACACCCGCAAGCTGGAAATCTACGAGCCTGAGGCCGGGATGGTTCGTTATATATTTAAGCTGTACCTCCAAGGCATGAGCTGCCGCAAGATTGCCGATAGACTTAACGGGGATGGCTTCAAAACCCAACATCTACATCCCTTCCAGCCGACAGGCATCCAGCAGATCCTGCGCAATCCAGTGTACAAAGGAACCCTGGTGTTCCGTAATCGCCAGCGAATCAAGAAAGGCCAGGTGTACCACTATAAGACCGTGGAGACGATCGTCACGGAAGATGCTCATCCCGCGATCATTCCAGTAGAAGAGTGGGAACGAGTGAATTGGGATAAAATGGATCGGGGGGGGGCGACCACTCTCACCCGCGAGAGGCCGGCCGACAAGATGGGAGACACCCTGCTCAAAGATCTGCTGTTCTGTGGGATTTGCGGCAAAAAGCTGGAGCTGATCAAGACAAAAAGCGGTGCTATATTCATCAGACATTGCAAAAAACTGCTGCCTGACAGTCGTATGAAATGCAACAATCAAGGCATGAGGCTGCAGTTGCTGAATGAAGAAGTACTGTTGCAGCTCCAGAGACATAAGGGGCAACAGGTGGCTGAGCTTTTGCAGCAGCAAGGGAAGACAAGCGTTCTGAAGGATCTACTGGAGCGCCTCATGCTGATCGAACAACATCTGCAAGAGAACAAAGAGGAGCAAGAGGAGCTCGTGCAGCCCGCGCTGGCAAGGGAATTGCCGTATGAACTACTCAAGAGAGTGCATACCCGGGTGAAACAACATCCCGTGCTGCAGGAGTCCAGAGCGCAGCTTCTGCAGCAAATCCGGCAGCTAAGGCAGCCCTCTCCGGTGAATCTCAAGGCGCACCAGCCCGGATCGTTCGAGCATTTCAAATCCCTTCCAGCCGAGAAGCAGAACGAGATTCTGAAGCTGTTGATCCAACGAGTCCACTATGAACGAGTCATGCCGGAGGAACTCCGGGGGCTGCCCCCCAGAAGCCAGCAACGCCAAGCCTATCCCTTCCGTTGTACTATTGAATATTTTTGATATCTCTCTGGTCTTTCGCCTCTAGTTAATATGAGGGGATCCTATTTTATTCATACAAACAAATTTGAATACACCCTGACTTGTGATCGCAGAACTCTCCCTGCTCTACCCAATTCATGGGTGTCCAGAAACTCCACTACAGCGTCTCGGTTGAACTTTAAACTTGTTGACAATGCTTGTTTTCTAAATGAAACGCTGAAGGGTCTGGCCTTTACATTTCTCATTGCAACATCCGCAGGCATGCTCGCAGGGTAATCATTCAAGTCTGACAGCAAACTCAAGCCATGATCAAAGTACGGGCAAAGTCGATAACCATCGGCTCTATGTATGAAGGCAATGTTGTTGATATGACGGTCTTCATTCAACACGACTGCATCAAAGGTCAACTGGTCTGTCAGATATTGAAAAACATTCAACCCTGTCAAAGACTCCACAACTACAGCGATCGCTTCTACCGCACGTTCTGTACTTAACTTTTCAACGATTCTGTTGAATGAATATCCATATGACGACAACAACCTGTCCAAGGTTACCAGAGTTTCCCCGGGGCTTACGAAGTTTTCTGAATAACAGCCGTCATACTCCGTCCCCTCTTCATCTACAATTTTACAAATCTGATAGGGAACTATTAATTCTTCATTCACATTCGATCTTCGCATTAACTCGTAGCTCACCCATTCAGCAAGACCTTCGTAGCCAAACTTATTGGCTTTTACCCACAAGCTTCCTGCACGCCACTTCAACTGATCTCCCTTGCTGCTTGTTGGGAACTGGACGATCTCACGGGTTCTTACGTGCATAACGGGGATGGCGGGGATGGACATCCTTACAAGTCAACTCCTCTCCGTCAAATCTGATCCAGACGTAGTCGTCATAAATCACACCGTGAGTTTTCTTAACAATCTCGACTGGATCGTATTCCGTAAGACCCAGGGTCTTCAGCAATTTGTCAGCATGATGTCTTGTTCTTGGAAAGCATCTGGATTCAAGGTAGTCCAATACATCAAGGACATCTATAGTTTCCTTAGTAGGGAATGGCAAGAAAATCGGATCTACTCCCCGGTCCTGCCAAAGGTCTACTTTTTGACTGATGTAGTTAACCGTTACTTTGGCCACCACGCGATCCATCTCAAGAACTTCGAACTTAAGAAAAGAAGGGCGATCCAACAAATCCATCCCCTTCAATCGTTCCTGAACAAAGACTTCCACCTTTCCATCATCTCCTTTGGAGTCATGGATAATTAGATATACCCACCATCTCCCTGATCTGAGCTATTTCCAGCATCAGGACCACGTCCCGTTTCTACTAAGGAAAATCTCTTCTTCTTCCATTTATCATACCACAGATTCATCAGGAGATCGCCGGAATCAAAGGGAGCATGGTGGTCGCAAAGTTATTATGGTGTAGATGCCAGTACTATAAAAAGCATCGACATGAGCGATACAGTTTTGGAAGCCGCAGTCCTGTTACTGGAGCCAAGCGAGAGCGATCAACGCAAGGCGGTTGAAATATTCTCTGACGGTAACAAGAGGACGGGCTATATGAGTGCCAAAGCGTTCCTTATGTTGAACGGTTACTATCTGAAGGTGTGTACAAAATAAAATAACCTCCCCAGAGTGAGTTATTTTATTTTGTAGGGAGAAGCATAAAAAAAGACCCGCTTATTAGCGAGTCGTAGCTCTATTTGCTTTATATTCTGCAATAGCCCGGTTTACTTCTTCTTGGCGATCTTCACTGTCAAGACCGGGGAGGATGGGAGACACTTCATATCGTTTGAATGGACGCTTCTTATGCATATTATCCACCGCCTTCACGATAAGTATACATCAAGTGAATGTTCCCCCCGCCTGAAGAGGCTTATTCCCATCATACCACACAAACATTCGACTAGGAAAGCACGCGCCTCATACAATAGACAAGTGCATTTAGGCTTCGCCTAACCGAGATTCATCCCCTACTCAAAGCTGTACATAGACATATTCAATTCATGTACTACTCTTTTAATCTGATGGAATAGCCGCCATGTTTTAAACGGTTGATCTCTAACTCCTGTTGAGATACTTTATGAAAGATAATTTCTACGTCTTTTTTTAGATCATCCAGTTTTTTGTTAATATTTTGCAGTAAGGCACCAACGTCTTCTGGTGTACTTTCAACTAGCGTTACATGTGACTTATCGATGGCCTCGACTGGGCGCTTCAACGATCGAAACGAGATCTTTATTGCATTATTCCCGGTCGCCAGTTCAACTGCGCTTAGTACGACGTTTGAATAGCGGGAACAAAGCCATTCCTTCCCGAAAGAGGTGGGGCAAATAATAACGAAAATTTCGCCGTCAAACGTTGCAGAGGTCTCTTTAAACCAAGTTTGAAATTGAATAGGTTCAACAGTCTTTTTAACAGTTTCAAGCGCTTGCAGCCAAAGTTCCGTGGCGTCATTATGTCCTGGCATCTTCTTTGTCCCTCCCATTAAATAAATAGCCCGACGCTTGTATTGGGGGAGCATCGGGGTATTGCTTCCATTTCCGAAAAGGAGCTTGTGTCTTAGTATAAACGAAAATTGTAGTGAAGCCCACTCATTTCAAATAACGAGTGGGCTTTTTTGGTGAATAAACTTCTATTCCCAAAGCCAAACAAAAATCCCTCGTTAAGATGAGGAATTTAGTTTCACTTTGGCTTGAAGTCTCGTTGTTCTTGAAGCAAGTAGATCAATAACATTGTTGCTTTCAAAAAGCGAACATATATTCTATAATATTTGTATTCGATCTCCCATTGAAGTGATCAAGAACAACTCCGCCAAAGAGCGGTCTGAGGCACCATTATGAAACGAAATATAACGCCAGACATATGAATCGTGGAGTTTACGGGATTAATCGATCTGTTACAAGTCACCTTATTGAGTTATACTATAGTTAAGGAGATGATATTATGCCACGAATTAAAGATCCTTTTCAGGGATTGGTTGCTGTCCCCTCCAACTTGCCAGAAGAGACGCTTGGTTCCATTATGAGGGAAGGTCGGCGCAAGCTGATGGAGGAGCAGGACTCTGATGCTGTACGTGAAGCCACACGCCGTATACAAGAACATATTAATCGTGTTAATCGTAAAGGAGTCTGAGCATAATCGGACTCTTTTTTCTCTTTTTCCTCCGACCTGTATGATTATGTAGAAAACGGCCCTTGTATGATCAGGGCCCAACCTACAGTTATCATCGAAAACTTTAAGCCACTCTAAACCACCCCCTGCACTAAATAGCCCGACGCTTGTATTGGGAGAGCATCGGGGTATTGCTTCCATTTCCGAAAAGGAGCTTGTGTCTTAGTATAGTACTTCCGTAAGAAGTCCTCCAGGGCGAGTTGAAGAAGGAAGTGGAAGTTCTTGCAAACCAGGTTGGTAACTATTACCTCAATTTATCAAGCAGGCTGTAGTAATAATAGGTTTTGAATCTTTGCTTTCCATCGGAAAAAACGATTCTGTTGGCTTCCAGAGTGGACAGATATCTCCTGCAAGTTGCCTCTGAAAGTTCTGAAGATAGCGAAATCGTTGGAACTGTGAAGATGGGTTTTTGGAAAATAGCATCAACCAATTTTTTTATTCCACTACTGTTAATTAAAGATTGGGCTAAATCAAGATCGCGGTCATATAGTTCATTCACATCGTTAATCAATTTGATATTCTTGTCTGCCTGATGGATGATGGCTTCCAGGAAAAATTGAATCCATTGATTCCAATCGCCTTTGTATCTTGTATCATTTAAATAGCGATAGTACTTGTGTTTATCTCGTTCCAGGGCCTCGCTTAAAAAGAAATTTGGGTAATCAATAACTTTTTTATTGAACAAGTAAAGAGGGATTAATATACGACCAATCCTTCCGTTTCCATCGAGGAACGGATGTATGGTTTCGAATTGGGCGTGCACAATGGCAATTCTGATGAGTTCATCAAGTTTATCTTGTGGATCATTAATATAGATTTCAAGGTTATTCATGTAATTGTCAACCGATTGAGGTTGGGGAGGGATGAACGTTGCTGTTTCCATAGTACATCCTTCGGGACCAATAAAGTTCTGGATTTTTCTGTATTCTCCAGGAGAACGGTTACTTCCGCGTACACCATTTGACATGAGGGTCAGGTGCATTGATTTAAACAACCTTGTTGATATCGGTAATATACTTAATCTATCCATACTTTCGCGAAGAGCATGATAGTAATTCAGAACTTCCTGTACGTCTTTGTTATTTTTTCTGCTATGAGTCTCAACCTCCAAAACCTCATCTAAAGTTACCTGGGTCCCTTCAATTTTAGTGGATTGTACTGCTTCATTAAGCATGACTGGGTTTAACAATAAATGTGATGGAAGTTTGGTGTTCTGAAGTAAAACTTGATATTGTGCAATTTTTTTATGTGCTTCAATAAGTTCCTTTAGAAAAAACAATGGATCTATTTGCTCATTGCTTAAGGGTAATGGATCAGGTGTAAAAGGTGCTCTTGCCATGCTCAAGCCTCGCTTTCAAGTATGAATAAATTCATAAAATCATTTTATCCTAAATGTGATTATAAATGCACTTTTTTCGCGTTTTAACGATCAATTATTTCGATTTATTGACTATTTCGTTCGATTTCTTTGTTGTCAAAGCCGGAATAAGAATGTGCTGGAAATTGATTCATTAGCAGTGGCCCACCGCCGATGGGTCAAGCGAAAGAAGCGCCGAACCCATGTACGGGTCGCGGCGCTTCGCTTTTTTAGTATTACGTTACTTATCACCATAATGGGTGTCGTTCATCGACTTGCGCACTGTCTTTCCTTGCTCCATTTGCTGTATGGATTCCTTTAACCTTTTAATATTATCCGGGTTATAAAAAGGATCGGATTGTGTGGTAATCTCAAATGGGATTCCGCCTTGCCGAAGCGATTGGCGAACGAAGATATTTACTGCTGTCGTCATATTTAACCCAAGCTCGGAAAAGAGGGATTCCGCTTCTTTTTTCAAGTCTTCATCCATCCGAATGTTGATATTGGTTTGCCCCATTTTAAACACTCCTTCCATTTGGTATTATTTACGATGTATTATAAATTATTCACGTCGTATTTACAATGTACGTATATATCCATGCTTGTGAGCTGTGGTTCAAGAATTCACGTGATCGACCGGATAAGCATACAAAATGTATCGCTCAGGCGCACTGCCTACATAATGAAACGGATAGCAGGTGGAGACCACCAGCACCTCGGTGCCCATCTTGCGAATCACGGTTGTATCGTCTTTATCCACAATATCGGTGCTTTTGATCTCATATTCATATGTACCATAGGGCAGCTTGACGATAAAACGGTCCCCGACCGCCAGCTTACCGAAATTACGGAACACGGTGTCCCGATGACCGGACAGCAGAATCTGTTCGTTGTCCGAAGGAAACGCAGTAGTGCCGTAATGCCCGACTCCGCGCGCAAGCATCTCCTCATCTGTGCCTTCAATAATTGGAAGGTCTTCATTCAGCTTCGGGATTTCCAGCAATCCAATCACGTCATTCTGCTGCGGCTTAAATTCACTTCTATCGATCAGGGGAGTGGGGCTTGATACTTTAGTCAGCCGTGTCTCTTCCGACACACTTATACCCTGGCCGACCAGCGCATTGGCTTCGGCCATCGCTTCTTTCAGGCTGGCTTGATGCTGGACATATTGCATGCCCCCGACAGCCAGCAGGCCCGCTCCAGCCACTGCTAGTAAAATACCTGCGACTTTGCGCATATGCCTTCCCTCCTGGGTTTTACATAAAAATGCAAATCTGAAATTCTGAAATATAGTGCTTTTATTTTCTATATTTTCACAATACGATCTTACTCTTTCTTCCTGAGCAAATCCAGCGCAAAAAGTAGTATCTATGGCAAGTCTATCATGCGGATTTTAGGTCAAGTCTGCTGCGGTGTGAGACGTAAGGATGATTTTCGGGACGTTTGTATCATTCTGGGGATGCTTTTTAGTTCTGGGACTTATGACAAATTGCGCATGTTTAGGCAAAAATATTGTCTATATTTGCCTGCTGAATTATACTATGCCCTGAACATTGGTTAAAAATTGAAATATGATGCCGGAGAAAAGGAGGGACGAAGTTGCGCTATAGTTGCCGGCAATCTGGTATAACTTGTTTCCGGAGGGAGGATTGTTTGCTATTCACCCGTTGGACAACTAGAGCAAACATATACATACAACCGGGTACTTGTCAAAATCAGAAAAGACCGGTGCTGGGGAGAAGGGAACGACACTGTCAAACCGGGCACCTGTGATCTGGAATAACAACAATTTGGGGGGAGACAATTGGTGAATACCCGCTCCGCACGACAAACAAGCGTATTCAAGCGTCTTTTTATTAAATTTTCTGTATTTATGCTGGTCTTCGGCATGTTGCCTTTTTCGCAACCATCCCTGACCCCTGCGACCCAGGCGGCGGATAGCCCTTGCTCAGCTCCGGTAGCGCTGCTGAACGGCAGCTTTGAGGAAGGGCCCGCCAGAGGGACTGCGAACAACGGTGCAGGAGGTTTCTATTTCAAGGAAGCCGAGGTACCTTCATGGAAGACTACGGACGATGCCATTGGTGAGAAAGCCATTGAGATCTGGAATTGGAAGGATAATCTTCCTGCGGGAACAAAAAGCTATCCCGCACCACCTGAGGGTAACAGATGGGCAGAATTAAATGCCTTTGAAAACGGTATGTTATACCAGGATGTGAAAACTGTACCTGGACAAACCATCCACTGGCGCTTGTCCCATATGGGGCGAAGCGGGGTTGACACCATGCAGCTTCGTATTGGAGCAGCTACCGCTAACCCATACGATGCTGTTGTACAAGAACAAATGAGTGACGGAAACAGGGCATGGGGAACTTATACGGGCAGTTATACGGTTCCGGCAGGGCAAACGGTAACACGCTTTGGTTTCGAGGCAGTTAGTGCCGTCGGAGGCCTGGGCAACGGTAACTTCCTCGATGACATCTTCCTCGGAACAGAGCCATGCGTAACCTCCAACAAGACGGTTAATCCGCCGGGTGAGGTCAAAGCCGGCAGTGAGCTGACGTATACGATTAATGTCAAGAACGAAGGCGGGGACATCGCGGCCGATGCAACCATTACGGATGCCATCCCGGCTGGAACGGAATATGTCCCTGGATCGATGGTCTTGAATAATGGTTCTGCGACCAAAAATCTGACGGATGCCAACGATACCGATGAAGGTGATTTTGACGGAAATCAGATTAACATCAAAATTGGGGATCTGGCGAATACCGGCAAGCTAGGCAATGGAGTTACTGTGCAATTTAAGGTGAAAGTGCTGAATGATTACGCAGTGAAATCTGTTAACAACAAGGCGCAAGTCAACTACGAAAACTTGTTGACAGAAGAAGAAGAGCAGACGGAAACCAATTTAACGACAACACCCATTACGTTTCCTATGCTGGTATCCAATAAAACGGTAACTCTTCAGGAAAAAGCATCCGGAAATACCGACACGGAGCATCCTGAAGTAGGAGACACGCTGCTGTACACCATTCAGACCCGTAATGATAATGCGGGTACTACGGTGAAAAATCTCACCATTTCAGACATGGTTCCGGCAGAGCTGGAGTATGTGCTAGGCAGTTTGACTGTAGATGGCAAATCCGTTACCGATAGTGAAGACGACGATGCTGGTCATCATGTCGGCGGTGAGGTTGTTGGCAAACTTGGAGATATCACGGATACGAATGCGCATACAGTGGCATTCCAAGCTGTCGTCAAACCGGGCCAAGCCGGGAAGGATATTATCAACATCGCTGCTGTAGAAGGCGACAATGTGGATACTCCGGACCGCCCAAGAGAGGAAGTACAGGTGTATCCGCGCAATCCGCAAATTGAATCGGAGAAGTTCGCATCGAATGTGGATGCAAGCAAGGCAACGTATGAAGTGGGAGACACCATTTCTTACACGATTCGTGCGAGAGGTGTTGTGAACGATACCTATCTGGAAAATCTGACGATTACCGATACTCTTCCTGCGGGACTGCAATACGTGTCAGGCAGCTTGAAGGTGGATGGCGTGTCTGTGTCAGACGCGCAAGATGGTGATGCCGGACATTCCGTATCTGGTGAAGTGTATGGTTCATTTGGCAATGTCGAGGATACGAGCTGGCATACGCTGGAGTTCCAGGCGGTAATCCAGGACGGTCAGGGCGGCAAGACGATCCAGAATACCGGGAAAGTAACCGGAGACAACATTAATCAACCGGGCGAACCGACCGATAAGGTAGTGGTTGAAATACCGCCAACACCACCAGTAGATCCTCCTACAGATCCACAAGATCCGGATGATGGAGGCTCAGGTGGCGGCGGTGGCGGCTCGGATGATGACGACGACAATGACTCTAGCTCTCCAAAACTTGAATCCGAGAAATCGGCGAAGGATATAAATGGAGGCAGCATCGAAGTTGGTGATTCGATCGAGTATACAATCCGTGCCCGCAACACCGTTTCGAACAGCAGTGTAACGAACATGGTCATTTCCGACGACCTGCCGGAAGAGCTGGAATATGTACCGGGGACGCTGAAAGTGGATGGCGCAACGGTAACGGATAGCAATGATAGCGACAAAGGCAAGTATGTGGATGGCACGGTAACAGGTAGCCTTGGCACCGTAACGAATACGGACTGGCATACGGTTGTATTCCAGGCGAAGCTGATCGCAGGCCAGAATGGCCAGACGATCCGCAATACCGCTGAAGTAACCGGGGATAATCTGAACAACCCGGATCAGCCGTCTGAAGACATCGTCGTTGGTGGCGGAAGCGGAAGCAACTCCGGCGTACCAGGAGAAGCGGGCAATGGTCCTTCTTACGGCGGCACGAACAATCCGGGCTGGGGAGGTTCTGATTCTGGTTCCACAGACTCCGGCCAATCCGGCGGATCAGGTGGAGCTGGAGGCACAGGACAATCCGACACGTCCGGTGACTCGGTGAATGGAGGTAACTCCGGCAACGGGGATGGCCATGGCAGCAAGCTGCCGGCAACGGCAACGAATATGTACGGCTATCTGCTGGCTGGACTCATCATTCTGCTTGCAGGCCTGTTCCTGCTGAGAAGGAAGAAAGCTTAAAACAATACAGCGAAAAAACAGCTGCCTCTCAAGGCAAATGATTTGAGGGGCAGCTGTCGTTTTTTAGGAATTTAGCACCATGTGGATAAACGGCTAACACTTCAAATAGATGGATTTCACCCGGGATGAGAAAAATTCCTTCTATTATATATGTAGTATTAATTGAAACCAACAAAGTGATTGAAGTAGGCATTTTAGAGGGTTGATTCCACAGGGGTTAGATCATTATTCGTGCTATTTTCGATCATTTATGCAAATTTAATTTGATGCTGTAAAATTATTGTCTAATTTTAGGGCATGGATTATATTAACAGGGAAATCATTAAAATTTGAAAGATGTTGGAGTGAAGGAGGGTCGAATGTCGAATCCAGCACCGATCATGTCATGACATCGGCTTTGGGGAAGGTAATAGTCTAATTGTCAAAGTTAGTGGATTGGAATAAACAATTTTTGGGGGGGAGACCATTGCACGATACCCGTTCCACAAGGCGAACAAGCCTGTTGAAGCGTCTTTTTGTTAAATTTGCTGTATTTATGCTGATTGTCGGCATATTGCCTGTTTCACAACCGGCTCTTACTCCTGTGACCCAGGCGGCAGAAGGGAATGCCTGCCCTGCTCCGGTTGCGATGATTAATGGAGGCTTTGAGCAGCCGAAAGCGAGAAATGTAGGGGATAAAGGGTCCCCAGGTTCCGAGCAATATTGGATGTATTTTTATGGTGATGAGGTCCCGGGTTGGGAAACTGACGCATCTGATAATCGAATACAAATCATGCAAAACTCTAATGAGTTACTTGGCCCCGTACAGGGGGGGAACGGTCAAACCATTCCTGTTGTTGCTGCTGAGGGAACACAATTTGCCGAATTGAATGCCCATGAAGCAGCGATGTTATATCAGGATGTTGCAACCGTACCGGGCCAAACCATTTATTGGAGGCTGGCTCACCGCGGGGAATATGGGACGGATACGATGCAGGTCCGCATAGGTTCACCTGATATTCCAACGGATCGCCTGCCGGTTATTGAACAGATGAGTAGTGAATTTAACAAATGGACGTATTATACCGGAGAGTACACAGTCCCTGAGGGACAGACGTTAACAAGGTTTGGTTTTGAGGCAGTTTCAACTTCAAATGGTGCGATTGCATTCGGGAATTTGCTGGATGATATCTTCCTGGGAACAGAGCCGTGTGTAACCTCGACCAAGACCGTTAATCCACCAGGGGAAATTGGCGTGGGTACGGAATTAACGTATACGATCAATACCAAAAATGAGGGCGGAGACATCGCAGGGGATACGGTCGTTACCGACGCGATCCCTGCAGGCACGGAATATGTCCCTGGCTCGATGGTCCTGATTAATGGATCAACAACCAAGAAACTTACGGATGAGGCCGATACGGATGAAGGCCAGTTTGAAGGCAAACAGGTCAGCATTAAGTTAGGGGACCTGCAAAATGCCAGCCAATTGCCGGGTGGAATCACTGTACAATTCAAAGTGAAAGTGCTTTCGGATTATTCAGTGAAATCCATTAACAACAAGGCACAAATCGACTATGACAACTTATTGTCTGGGGAAAAAGAACAGACTGAAACCAATGGAACGGACTCATCGGTCATTTTCCCTAAGCTTGAATCCAGCAAAACGATGACCCTTCAGGAAAAAGCGGCCGGCAATACGGACGCAGAGCATCCTGAAGTAGGAGATACGCTGCGGTACACGATTCAATCCCGCAATACAGTTGCTAAGAGCATCGTGAAAAATCTGGAGATTTCCGATGCGATTCCTTCCGAGCTGAAATATGTCCCAGGCAGTCTGACGGTAGATGGCGTAGCCGTAACGGATGCCGAAGGGGATGACAAGGGTCATTATGCCGGTGGTAAGGCTGTCGGGCAGCTTGGCGATGTCTCGGACCAGAATTGGCATACGGTGCAGTTTGAAGCCACCGTACAACCGGGACAAGCCGGTAAGGATATTATCAACATTGCTGCTGTAGGAGGCGACAATGTGGACACGCCGGACAGACCAAGAGAAGAAGTTCAGGTCTACCCGCGGAACCCGCAGATTGAATCGGAGAAGTTCGCATCCAATGTGGATGCAAGCAAGGCTACGTATGATGTGGGGGACACCATCTCTTACACGATTCGTACGAGAGGCGTAATCAACGATACGTACCTGGAAAATCTGACAATCACGGATACGCTCCCTGCAGGCTTGCAGTATGTACCGGATAGCTTGAAGGTGGATGGCGTGTCTGTGTCGGACGCGCAAGATGGTGATGCCGGACATTCCGTCTCCGGTGAAGTATACGGTTCATTCGGCAATGTCAACGATCTGAACTGGCATACGCTGGAGTTCAAGGCGGTCATCCAGGACGGTCAAGGCGGCAAAACGATCCAGAATACCGGAAAAGTAACCGGAGACAACATTAATCAACCGGGCGAACCGACCGACAAGGTTGTGGTTGAACTCCCGCCAGTACCACCAGTAGACCCTCCTACTGATCCACAAGATCCGGATGATGGAGGCTCAGGTGGCGGCGGTGGCGGCTCGGATGATGATGACGACAATGATTCTAGCTCTCCAAAACTTGAATCCGAGAAATCGGCGAAAGATGTGAACGGGGGCAGCATCGAAGTCGGTGATACGATCGAGTATACGATCCGCGCCCGCAACACCGTTTCAAACAGCAGTGTAACGAACATGGTCATTTCCGACGATCTGCCGGAAGAGCTGGAATACGTGCCTGGTACGCTGAAGGTGGATGGCGCAACGGTAACGGATAGCAACGATAGCGACAAAGGCAAATATGTTGATGGCACGGTAACAGGCAGCCTTGGCACCGTAACGGACACCGACTGGCATACGCTGGTATTCGAAGCGAAGGTTGTCAAGGGCGAAAAGGGCGACAAGATCAAGAACGTTGGCGAAGTAACCGGGGGTAACGTGAATACCCCGGACAAACCAAGTGAAGAGATTACAGTCGGCGACACAGTTCCTGTCATGGAATCCGAGAAAGCAGCGAACGACCTCAATGGTGGCACGATCCAGATCGGTGACGTGATTGAGTACTCGATCCGTACGCGTAACACTGTCGCGGACAGTGTGGTCACGAATCTGAAAATTTCCGACGTCCTGCGCACTGAACTGCAATATGTGCCAGGCTCGCTGAAGGTGGATGGCGTTACCGTAACGGATGCACAGGACAGCGATAAAGGGCATTATGTTGACGGTAACGTAAGCGGTCAATTCGGCGACGTGACAGATACGGACTGGCATACGGTTGTGTTCCAGGCGAAGCTGATCGCAGGGCAGAACGGCCAAACGATCCGCAACACCGCTGAAGTGACCGGGGATAACCTGAACAACCCGGATCAGCCGTCTGAAGACATCGTCATTGGCGGCGGAAGCGGAAGCAACTCCGGCGTACCAGGAGAAGCGGGCAATGGTCCTTCTTATGGCGGCACGAACAACCCGGGCTGGGGAGGTTCTGATTCCGGTTCCACGGATTCCGGCCAATCCGGCGGATCAGGTGGGACTGGAGGCACGGGACAATCCGGCACCTCGGGTGACTCGGCGAACGGAGGAAACTCCGGCAACGGGGGTGGCCATGGCAGCAAGCTGCCGGCAACGGCAACGAATATGTACGGCTATCTGTTGGTTGGATTCATTATCCTGCTTGCAGGCCTGTTCCTGCTGAGAAGAAAGAAAGCATAAGAGCAAAGTTTAAAAAGGCTGCCCTTCAAGTAATGTTACTTGAGGGGTGGCCTTTTTTTCGACGCTCGTACGCTGGGCCGAATGCGAAGGGGACGAGGGGACATGAATAATTCCTACTATTATATTGAGCCATTTATAAAGCTTCATATTTGGCTAGCAATTCAGCAAGCATCTGCTTCATACACTCGATCAGTTCCGGAGGGCTTTTTACCGTCGCTTCATTTCCCCAAGCAATAAACAACCGGGCCAAGTAGGGAATCTCTGATTTTGGAACCTCACCCTCAATCCAGCCGCTCCCGTCTTCCCGCACATGCAGCAGGGAAGCAGCCAGCCACAATTCCGTCTCCGACCGCCGTACACCTTCCTTGCTCAGCTCCGCATACAGACTTGCACCAGCGTCCTCCTGCCGCGCCAGCGTCCATCTGTTGCCCAGATGAATATGCCGAAGATCCACAGGTTGCGTACCGGAATCATCGCACTCGGCAGCCTGAATTTTGTCGCAGCGGAACACACGCATATCTTTGCGCAGAAAGCAGTAAGCAGGGCAATACCATAAGCCATTGTTGGCGTAGATGCCGATGGGCTGTATTTTCCGGCAGGATTTTCTTTCCTTTGCTTCATAATCTATAACCACGATCTTTTGCTGAATGGCAGCATCGAGCAGGACAGCTAAAAAGGGTGCATCCGCCTGTCTTGCCGGCGTTACGAAATCAACCCGGTTCTTCATTTGATCGATCCGGTCCCTGATGTCGCCGGACATATAATTGTAGAACTTGTTCAGCACAGAGGCGGATTCCGTTTCAAAGGGAAGGGACACATAGTGGCGCAGGGCATGAATGGCGAAAAAAATGGCGACAGCCTCGTGCTCTGTAAACGCGATGGGAGGCAGTATTCTTTCCCTCAGCACCTGATAGCCGCCATGAGGCCCCACTTCCGAATATAAAGGAACACCCAACTCGCTCAGCTCCTGCAGATCCCGCAGAATCGTCCTCGCAGATACCCCGAATTCGTTAGCCAATTCCTTGACGGTAAACTTCCTTTTTCGATTCACCGTCATCATTAATTCCATCAACCGCTTCGATTTGGACATTTGATTTCTCCTTTTCTCATTGACTATGACAATAGTTGTCACCTGAATGAATTCAGGACGTTACGCTGGATATACTGAGGGCAGGATCAAGGCTTACTGTCAAAGGTTGATTATACATTATCTAACTATTAAAATTATAGGTAATTCACTACATAGAAAGGATTGGATTCATGGGGAAAACTCGCAAAAAGATGAAACCTGTCGATCTGTTGCTGAAATTTGTTTATATCACGGCAGGTGCTGTGCTGGCAGGTGTGGCGCTGGAGTTATTTCTTGTTCCGAACGAAATCATTGACGGGGGAATCACAGGGATCTCGCTGATGTTAACAAATGTGACCAGCCTGCCTCTGGGGATCTTTCTGTTTATTATCAACCTGCCGTTTCTGGCGATTGGCTACAAGCAGGTAGGCAAGGGTTTTGCCATTTCCGCGCTGTACGGGATCATCGTGCTGTCCACTACAACTACATTATTGCACCATGTGGAGGCTTTTACCAAGGAGCCGCTTCTGGCGGTATTTTTCGGGGCTTTGCTGCTTGGTATTGGCGTCGGCCTGGTGTTGCGGGCAGGAGGGACTACAGACGGTGCTGAAATTGTAGCCATTCTGATTTCACGGAGAACGAACGCATCCGTCGGACAGGTCATTCTGGGGATCAATGTGATCATTTTTATCGCCGCTGGCTTCATTTTGGGCTGGGATGCGGCCATGTATTCGATCTTTACGTTTTATATCGCCTCAAAGGTGATGGATATTGTCGTTGAAGGTCTGGATGAATCGAAGTCGGTTACCATTATTACGAACGATTATGAAGAAGTGGCCGAAGCGATTATGGCCCGGCTGGGACGAAGTACCACTTACATGTACGCTAGAGGCGGCTTCACCAAAGAAGACACTCAGGTGATTTACTGCGTCGTGAGCAGGGTGGAATTATCCACGCTGAAGACCGTCGTGCGTGAAATCGACCCGAAAGCCTTCATCGCCGTTGAGGATGTGGCTGATGTGTCCGGGGGAAGCTTTACGAAGAAGCAAGCTCATTAATTCTGCATAGAAGACCGGTGCCGGATGAGACATCGGTCTTCTAGGGTGGTGTGTGTGGTGTTTGGTATAATAAAAAGAACTTATGTTTGTGGATTATGGATTCGGAGGCGAGCAGACATGGAAGTCCAAGCGGAAACGGAACTTCAACCCTTTAGCCGTCGTTATTACAACAAGCAGGCCTGCATGGAGGCATTGGTTCCCAGTTTTCTGTTTTTCTGTACCTGATCCAACGGGATAATCGTGCAAAGCCACTGAAAAGCGAGTATCACATGTCTTGCCACGATCGCTGATAGCTTGACTGTCAAGCACGGATGATTAGGTATAGCTACAAAGGTTGAAGTGGATTTGGGCTCTGCGAAAGTTGAGTTTGAATTACGTCAATAGAGGTTTTTCTTATGGCCGCATGTTTGACTTTTTGGTGACACTGGGCAGCGTTTGTTGGTGTCCTGCCGACCGATTTGGTACAATTAGGCTGAACCTGCCGGACGCATTTTTAAAAGGTCTTATCATTAGGAGGTTAACATGTTGTTGGAAATCTTGCTGTACTGGCTTTTGCTGCTTGCCGCGGCGGCCTGCGTGGTTGCTGTTGCGGGCAAAAAAAGGGTTGCCAGTCTGATTATTCTTGCTCCGATTGTTTTATTCTGCACCCTGCTGTTAGTGCAAACCGCTAGCTATAAGGGGCAGGATGCGAATATCGGTTTGGGGCTTACAGTGTTCCTGATATGGGCGATTACAGCGCTGCTGTTTATCCTTGCTGCAGTGATGTGGTTGCTAAAGCGCAGGAATAGAAGTTCTTAAGAGGTGAAGGGCTGTTCCGAGCAGTATTTTTTCTGCTGCGGGACGAGTCCTTTTTTTTCACATAAAAGGTACGGCATGAGAATAATAATAAAGCCAGCAATATTTTTTTTGCTCGGTGTTTAATGCAGGCTTCGCTGTGGGTATAAAAGTGGTAAGGAGGCGAGTGTGATGTCAGAACAAATGTCCCATTTGCTGTACATTATCTTTTTATCAGTTCTAGCGCTTGGCGGCATCGGCTTGATTGGCTGGTGGATGATTTCTATCGGCCGCAAGGAGAAAGACAGAGGCTGACAAATCATACTGAGTACAGACACATTTCCATCCGGAGGCTTGCGCTTTCGTATGATTAGGTCAATCAGAGATTTCTGGTTGGCTTTTTTTTATCCGGGGGCTTGAATAAAACGCATAATTTTGTATATAATAAGAACAAGTGTTCTGATTATTGGGAACGGACAGCAAAGGAGGAGTTTCGTATGCTGCCTGATTTTGAACGCAAGCTGCTGCGTATCCTGTATAACTTCTTTGCCCAGCACAGGCGGATGCCAACGGCGGCGGAGTTATCGGTCAGGACGGGGCGGCAGCCGCGTGATATCACGCCCGGTCTGCTGCACCTGGAGCAAGAGAGATATATTCAATGGGATGATCGGTCTTCGACCCAGCATGTCGTCATACTGGAGGCATGGGAACGTCCGGAGCTACGCCAGTCTCATCCTGCCCAAATGGAGAGAGGCAGCCGCAGGACAGCTGTCGTGGAGGACGGAACAAGGTATTGGACGGAATACTAGCCTACCCCCGTCTCGAATGGCGGATGTCGAATGTCGAGAGATTTCCGGAAATTAATGTAATCTTAAGATTCATATCATATAAATTTAAGGTTGGGGCCCTATAATGACTGTATTAACCCCTTTTTCATCAAGTGCTTTTGGGCCCTGCCGCAGTTTGGTAGGGCCATTCTTTTATATACATTAGAAAAGCCCCCGGAGTTATACTCCGGAGGCTGATGACAACGCTCAGTACGTACACACCATTGTGTGGCGCTGCCGTATAGTTAACCCCTGCAATTAGGGAAGCTGATTCCATAAATGGTTTTCCAAACGATGAAAGCCCTGCCTCTCTTCCATCCTTGCGGCTCCGATGACCGCGCCAGTGTGAATGCAAAACAAACTGCAAAAGCTCAAAATTCTACACTTAGGGTTATCGATAAAATTTGAAGATGCTCCTCACGGTGATTAGGAGTTACTTATTGCGTGGAATCATATGGGGTTAAAAAACACTTTTTTATTATAGCAAGTTTGTTACATAAAGTAAATAGTCATTATTTTTTCTATCAAATTACTGAGCACTTTATTGGAAAAATTGGTATTTTTGTTGTCGAAAGATGGAAAATTCGTTTATGATATATCAAGCAGTGAGTCCTGGTCAACAACAGAATATGTTACAGCGGGAGTGAAGTTATGGAGTTTACTAAAATGTTCCTCATGAATCTCGGCATGCTGATCGCTGTTGCTTATTTGGCTAATGTTACTTTTAAATACGTGCTGAGCAGAGTATCGGCCAGAGTACAATATATTTCCTCTATAGTGCTTACCGTATTCTGCGGCTGGATCTGCTCGGTATTCGGCTTCAGCTTTGATGGCCAGGTTGTATTCGATTTAAGATTCGTTCCTTTAATTATCGCCTCACTGGTCTATCCCCGCGCTTCCTCGCTTGTTATCATCGGCGTGGCAACCGGCCTTGCCTTATTTGTCTTCGGATTCAACGAGGCTTCTGTCGCGGGATTTGTCAACTTGTCCATCCTTGGCTTGCTGGCGGCCGGGGTCAACTATTGGATGAGAAAGACGGATTACCGTTTGATCATCAAGGCATCGGTCAGCATACTGGCCATCAATCTGGTTAATGTCCTCAACCTTGCTATTTTTGATGTCACTCCTTTTTATTACTATCTGACGAAAGCTGTACCGTTCACACTCCCGCTGGGGATTGCGCTAAGCTATCTAATCGCCTTCATTCTGCGTGATTTCCAGCTTGAGCAAAGGCGGAAATCCCAGATCATTCAGGCCAACCGGAAGCTGTCGAAGCAGAAGGAGCAGCTGCAGAAAGCAAAGCTGGCCTTGGAAGAACGGGCGCAGCAGCTCATGACGGCATCACAGTATAAATCAGAGTTTATGGCGACGATGTCGCATGAGCTACGTACACCGCTCAACAGCATTATTAACCTGGCACAGATGCTTGCTGAACAGGGGAAGGAACTGGACGAGGAGGAGCTGAAGCAGTACAGCAGCATTATTTATGCTTCCGGTCAGGATCTGTTGCAGCTCATTAACGACATCCTGGATCTGTCCAAGGTTGAGGCGGGCAAAATGGAAATTATGAAAGATTACACAAGTGTCGAGGAACTGCTGCAGATCATGTTCATGCAGTTCGAGATGACTGCTCGCAACAAAAATCTGGAATTCAAGCTGCAACACGGGAAGGGAGTGCCGCACCAACTGTATTCGGATTCGCAGCGGGTGCAGCAGATTCTGCGCAATCTGCTATCCAATGCGTTCAAATTTACCCATTCGGGAAGCATTACGCTGGAAGCCCGCCCGGAACGGCTGGCGGAACCTGGAAGAGAAGGGGAGTGGCTTGTGCTGTCGGTGATCGATACGGGCATCGGCATCTCGAAGGGCAAGCAGCATTCTATATTTGAAGCTTTTCAGCAGGCGGATGGATCCATCAGCCGCAAATATGGCGGAACCGGCCTGGGGCTGTCCATCAGCCGGGATCTGGCACGCTTATTGGGCGGATTCATCCGTCTGGAAAGCAAGGAAGGCGCGGGCAGCACATTTTCTCTGTACTTGCCGTTGGAGGAGTATAATCATTGACATATGCTTGTTTTAAATTTTAATATTACGAAGCATAGCCTCTTTTTGAAATACGATTAATATATGAACAGTACAGCTAAAGAAAGGATATGAAAAATGGATAATGTACAAGCACGGTCGAATGCCGACAAGCTTATGCTGGTGCTGGCGTTCACACTCGTGTTCTCCGTTATGAACGCCACCATGTTTAATGTGGTGATGCCGATCATTCGGGAGGAATTCGGGGTAAGCGCGTCACAGGTAAGCTGGCTGCTTACCGCATACATGATCGTGTACGCGATCGGCTCGGTGGCATTCGGCAAGCTGGCTGATAAATACCGGCTGAAGGATCTGCTAACCTTTGGGCTCATCTTTTTTGCTTTGGGATCGATTGTGGGGCTTGTGGCCACACATTACTGGATGATTATTTTGGCCCGTGTGCTTCAGGCTGCGGGGGCGTCGGTTATCCCGGCTACGGCGATGATCGTTCCGGTACGCTATTTTCCGCCTGAGAAGAGAGGAAGAGCGCTTGGCACGGTAGCCACCGGTTTGGCTCTGGGAACGGCGTTGGCGCCGATCGTATCCGGGTTAATTACCGGGTTTGCCAGCTGGCGGTTTCTGTTTCTGCTGTCAGTCCTGCCGCTGCTCGTCCTGCCGTTCTTCCGCAAATATCTTGATGACCAGACAGGCGCGGCGAAGAAGATCGATTTTATCGGGGGACTGCTGCTGGGGGTTACGGTAGCATTGCTGCTGATGGCCATTTCCATGGGGAACTGGCTGTTGGCTCTAATCGGGGCGGGAGTGCTGATTCTCTTTATCATTCGGGTACGCACTGCCGAGGAGCCTTTTATACAGCCGGCTTTGTTCAAAAACAAGCTGTACTCCTACGGTTTATTCATCGCTTTCCTGGCGACTGGAATGAACTTTGGCCTCCCGTTCCTGGCTCCGCAGTTTTTGAGCGGGGTGAATCAGCTTTCACCGGCTATGATCGGGTTGATCATGTTCCCTGCGGCCATAATCTCGGCCTTCATGGGACGGCAGGGCGGCAAACTGGCTGATGAGCGAGGCAATGCCTTTCTTGTGTATACGGCAGTGGGGCTGATCCTGGTCTGCTTTATCACGCTGTCCATATTCGTGGGCTTGTCCCCTTATCTGATCATGTTCCTGCTGGTCTTCGGCAATTTGGGGCAGACCTTCCTGCAAATCGCCATGTCGAATACCATTTCACGGACCTTGACCAAGGATCAGGTGGGGGTGGGCATGGGGCTCTTCTCCCTGCTCAACTTCATTGCGGGTGCGGTGACGACCAGCGTGATCGGTAAAATGCTGGATGTAGGCTCTTCATCCTTCCATTTGAATCCGTTCGCCCTGAAGGATAACGCTTATGTGTACAGCAATATTTTCTTTGTACTGGCCGGTGTAGCCGTTATGATCATGGTGCTGTACACGTTGCAATCACGGATTTCCTCCCCCGGAGGGTTGAACAAGCGGTTGAAGGTGAGCGGGAAATAACGGAAGTTCGGGCGCCATTCAAAATGGACTTCCGTTATTTCTATTTTTAGGAAAAGGTCAAGAACAGGAGCGAGGTTGCCTTCTGTTCTTGACCTTTATGTGTTTGTGAATAGAAAAAGGGAACGATTCTTCAACCTGAGAATTTACTTTGGAGACTGTCTATGTTTGGCTCTGCTTACCTCCAGCAGCCTTGCAGCTTGCGTAGCAGCACGATTTGTCCTAAAGCACTTACTTTCCTGTGAATGGTCATCTTAATGTGGTAACTAGCAAACCTTATAAATAAAGGTTACACTCATACTATATACAAAATCAGCTTGTTTGTAACTATCTATTTTATAATTTAGTGGTTACAAATAATAATCGGATCCATAGAAATAATAATCGAATGCATAAATGAGGAGAGAGATATACATGGAGTCACTGTGGATGGACTTCGCCAACAGCATGTGGCGGGACTGGAAAAGCGGAGGACCTTCTGTGGACCGTTTGGAGCAGCCGCAATGGCGGCAGTCTTTTACAACAAAATTGCAATATGCAGTGAACGAAGCGGACCAGGAAGAGCTTGAAAGGGCGCGGCTGCTGCGCGACCGGCTACTCCGGTATGCCGGGAATTTGGCAGCGGGTGAGCTATTGGAGGGTTCGGACATCGAATACTTAAATAAAGTGATGGCTGGAGGGCCTGTGGTACGCCGGCTGATGGCTGACGGCCCGGCACTGCGGAGGGTGCTGGAGCCGGCCGGCAGCGGCTGGGGGCAGGTGCTTGCGGACGTCGCGGCGGACTTTGCCGGTATGCTCTCAGAACAGGACATATCCCGCATCCGCTGCTGTGATAATCCGGACTGCCGGTGGGTCTTTTATGACGATACCCGCAGCAGGACAAAACGGTACTGTGATGACAAGCTGTGCGGCAATCTGATGAAGGTGCGCAGGCACAGGGCACGCCGCAAAGCAGAGGCACATAAGGAAAAGAATAGCTGATTTGGACTACAAAGCTGGTGCCTGGCGATCGGGCACCGGCTTTATGCTTCTTGTGTGGATGTTTATCCGGCACATTTCTTTGCTAATGGTCGTTATATCGCTTATTCGGTCGAAATAAAAAAAATTTTTTTAGGAGCCCCTATGAAAAATAAACCGGTGCCATACTAGAGATATCAGAGTAAGTACAGAAGTTGGACTTATACAAATTTTGAAATGGAGTGTATAATAATGAATTTACGCGAGATGGAGAACAGGATCGAGGGCATGCGCGAGACCCTGTTGAAGTCGGCCGCAGCTTTTGGCCGGAATGATGAACGGGTGCTGAAAACTTCACAGCAACTGGATCATCTTCTCAACATTTACTGGTATGCCAAAAGAAAATTGAAAAAAACCGTATAACGTGTGGACGGGAAACGACGAGAAGAGCAGGGAATCTACAGCATTCCTTCGCTCTTTTTTTCGTGTTTTTTGCAACATTTGCGCTGAAATTTTGTCTTGAGAGACTTAATACCTAGAAAAATAGCCTAATAGAGTATTGACCTATGGATAATTTTTACATATAATTTCAATAAATTCAAGCATTCAACATTCCAATATTCGAGCATTTAACTTCCTAGTATAAGATGAGGCAAAGAATCCTAGGCGATTTTGAGCGGGGAGGGGACTTTATTGGAACATATGAATATGCTGCGTTCAGAAATTACGTCATATTTGGAACGCTCCAACTGTTCGCTTCAAGACTTCAGCAGGCTCACAGGACTGAATAAAGGGACACTCAGCGCAATTTTGAGATACCGCGACCCGAAGCCTCTTTCACTCAAGGCGCTGGATGCCATTACGGAAGCTATGGGTCATCCTGCCGGATGGCTGTATCCGTTATATTTGGACGAATGTCTGATTGATCAGAAGTGGAAGCTGTCCCGTGTCAAAGCTTATTTGCTAAGCTGTGCCCGTCTGGGGCGAACCGACTGTATTGTGGCAGCGCTTCCCCTTATCCTGGATGATCTAAGCAGCATTCCTGTCATTTTTGCGGCAGGGGAGGAGTTATTTAAAGAAGGGGAGATGGCGCAGGCGGCCCTGTTCTTTGAGGCGGTGGCGGAAAGCGAGCAGTTCCAGCACTCGGAAAGACTGGCGGTCAGCCATTACCGGTTGTTTCATATTCATACCGAGACCGATCAGGAAGAGAGCCTGCGAGCGGTCATCCGTTTCGATCCTTTTCGCAAAAGGCTGCCGGAGGACGACCAACTGGATGCGCTGTTGCAGCTGATTAACGTGTATTACTCGTTAAACCAATGGGAGCGGGTGCTTGAGCTGACCGATGAACTGAGCTCTTTTACAACAAGTATCTATACATATGATTATGAAAAACAGGCCTATGATGAAAATGAGCGCAAAACGAAATACCCGCTCGTCGTGTACTACGGATATGCGTATCTGATGAAGGCTGCTGTATACGACAAACTGAAGAAATATGCCGAGGCCAAAAGGTATACGGAAAAGTATGCTGATTTGAGCTGGTTCAAGGGGCTCGGCCCTGCGGGCTTGCAGGAGGTGCAGCGCTTTAAGACATGGGCGAAGGCAAATATGCTTGCTTATGAACTGATGCTTGGCAAAGCGAATGTCATGTGGGAATACATCAGGCATATCGAGCATGACCCGGATGAGATTTTGCCTGCGTTGGAGAAAATTATGGGGGCTGCGAATGAATTCAACCTGGATGTCGACCTGATTCTACATCACTTCAAGGGCCAAATTGAGTCATATACCGACAGCCAAAATGTAACAAATAGCTACTATCACAAGCAGTTCAGCATGGAACGTTTTGTAAATTTTTGTTATGAAACGGCGTTATATCATTTCCAAAGATCGAATTTTGAAAATGGTGTAAAATTTATCCTGCAAAGTTTGTCATCATCCATTAAAATGAATAACAAAGCTGGTTTTATTAAATGCGTGACATTATTTGAGGAATATAGAAGCTGCACACGTGTCGAAAACCAGCGGGAATATGAAAATATGATCAAAGGAGTGCGTAAAAATGCGGAAAACGAAAACCTGTTTGTTACTTTCGCTTAGTGTGGGCCTTCTCTCCCTGACTCCTCTTGTATTCTCGGTGGTAGGCGGGATCTCCACATTGACACACGGCGCAGGCGGTTATTAAGGGGCAGCCTGCCGGACAAGCCAGGCTAGAACATGTTGCAAAAAGCACCGGAATTCCGGTGCTTTTTGCTGTTGTGATATAATGTAGCGGTAATATGACCGCGAAGGGAGAATGTTCATATGAAACCAGTCTCAACCGACAAGGCGCCGGGCGCCATCGGACCGTACAGCCAGGCCATGCAGGTCGGCGGCTTTATTTTCACATCAGGGCAGCTTGGCCTGAACCCTGCGACAGGGGAATTCGGCAAGGATGTCGAAGAGCAGGCGCGTTTGTCGCTGAACAATGTCAAAGCCATTCTGGAAGAGGCCGGCAGCAGCATGAGCCAAATTGTCAAAACAACGGTTTTCCTGAAGGATATGAACGATTTTGCGCGTGTGAATGAAGTGTACAGCTCGTTCTTCGAACAGCCTTACCCGGCTCGCAGCGCGGTAGAGGTGGCCCGTCTGCCCAAGGATGCACTTGTGGAGATTGAAGCGATTGCGCTGAAGAGCGAGTAAAGCTTATACGCAGTACGAAGTTTTGCAAAATGCAGTAACTAGTCAGAGGAGGAGCCCCATAAAACTATGGTTGGCCTCCTCCTTTGCGGTTGTGAGGGACGCACCCTTTACTTTGTCCAGACGCCCGCCCGCCCCGCAAGCTGGGCAGAGCTTAATGGATATAACCGAGCTTTTGCGGGTTGACCATCAGGTACACGCCCTGAATGTGCTCACCCTCTGTTGTAAAATCGAGGCAGAGCGCGGCAACCACCTGCCCATCATGCCGGAACACGAGCTGCTCTTCGCCGTTCAGCATGACGGTGGATATCTCCGTCTCCCGCAGTCTTGTCAATACACGGCGGGAGGTGAGCAGGGCCAGCACACCCTTGCGCACCGTCATCGGACGCATCACCGTATGCACGATGCCGCCGCCATCCGAGATAAAGACAGGCTGCTCGGCCAGCAGCTCCAGCATGGAAGGCACGTCATAGCTCATAAAAGCGGCAGTGAACCTGTCCAGCATCCGCTTGCGGGCAAGATCGCCAACAGGAGTCATAGACGGCAGAGGCATATCATCAGCGCTGCTGCTGTCCGCATCCGAGGGGGTGGCTTGCGCCAGGCGCTTGCGGGAACGGCTGTACAACTGACGGCAATTCGTGTCCGTCAGCCCGAGTAGTTCGGCAATTTCCTTATATTCATACTGGAAAGCCTCACGCAGGACAAACACCGCCCGCTCCAGCGGCTTCAAGCGCTCCAGCAGCACCAGGAAGGCATAGGACACCATGCTTCTGCGTTCCGCCCATTCTTCAGGCTGGTCTGCCGGTGCGGCACTGCCAACCGGCTCGGGGAGCCACTCGCCGACATACGTCTCCCGCTGCTTGCGCGCGGAATGAAGCAGGTTCAGGCAGCGGTTGACCGTGATGCGCGTGATATAAGCTTTGGAGTTGTGCACCTCTTCCGGCAGCGTCTGTTGAAGTGCGGCGAAACAGTCCTGCACCACATCTTCGGCGTCCGCCGCCGTTCCCAGCATACGGTAAGCGATGGCGAAGGCGTAGTCCCGGTATTCTCGGTACCATTCCTCCACCTCTGCCGCTTTCTCTGCTGCAGCTACTGTATTTTGTTGATTCGGGTGTTTGCCGCCCTTCAACTTGCGCGCCCCCTTGCCGAAATATTTTAGGATTTGAAGCAGCCTGGGTACATGCCGGTGGCAATCGCGAGCCGGTTCCAGCTGCTAATCGTATTGACCGCTGCGATCAGGTCGACATATTCCCCTTCGTCAAAATGCTCTCTGACCCTATTATACAGCTCTACTGGGACCCCTTGCTCGGAAATGCGGGCCACCGCTTCGGCCAATTCCAGCATGGCACGTTCTTTTTCCGTAAATAAAGGAACCTCCCGCCATACCGACAGCAGCAAAATATGGTCCGCATAGTCCCCAAGCTTCATCAGGTCTTTCGCATGCATATCCAGACAGAAGGCACAGCCGTTAATTTGGGACACACGAATTTTGAGCAGCTCATACAGCACCTTGTCTGTAAAAAGCCCGCTTGTGTATTCTTCCATTGCCATCATAGCTTTATAAGTGCCTGGCCGCACCTTGCTGTGATTTACTCGTAATTGGGTCATGATTGTTCGCCTCCAAGTTTTGTTGATTCTGGCCTGCTGAACTCAGGCTCTAAAAATAAAGACAAAACAGGAGACTAGTTTGTGACAAAGTAAGATTATTAACTCAACTTGCACAGAGCCCAAATCCACTTCAACCTTTATAGCTGCTGGGTTCTGAGGAGTTCGAATCCCCTTCTAGGGTTTGACAGTCAAGCCGCCCGTCGATCGTGGCAAGACATGTGATACTCGCTTTTCAGTGGCTTTGCACGATTATCCCGTTGGATCAGGTAATCAGGTAATCAGGTAATCAGGTTAAGAAAAACAGAAAACCGGGAACCGAAAATATACTTTAGGCACGTTAAAGAAAATAACGGATCAAATGAGGCACAAAAATGCCTGTTGTTATGCTCACCTTTCCTCGTTCAAGCCCTGCGATCAGGCCGCAGCCGCAGCCGCAAGAGGCTGATCCGGTTGGCGCGCGATCAGCCGACGGTAGGTAATCGCCGGAATCGCCACGCCCATGTACAGCAACTTCTGCCACATCGTTGCTTCCCCTTCGGACAGGCGCAGTTGGCGGCGGCCGGTGTACTCGTTGAGGTACGCCTGGAGATGCTTTGTTCCTAAGGCTACATACGTACTCTTCAGCGATGTCCACGCCTCTCTTACCACTTTCCGCAAGGGTCTATACAGCCGATAGGCTTGAGGGAACGATTGTACCGCCGATGCACGAACATCTACCTGTTCGTTGATGAACACAGCGAGTTCGTGACGATTCGCTCCGTACCCATCTCCCCTCATCTGCGGCACCAGGCGGATTTTGACCTGCTCCGGCTCGCCCGACTCCGTGACCGTGCACCCCGCTACGACCGCCGAAGCATGCGGATGAGGAAACTGAGGCCGGGACGGATTACACCCATACAGATCGCTGTTCACCTTCACGTCTCCGCAGAGCAGCTCCCGGGCGTCGAACTCTCCGATGGCATGGCGGATTTTGTGAAGCATTACCCAGGCGGTCTTGTAGGTGACCTGGATCACCTGGCTCAGCCGCATCGCTGAGATACCGTCGGGCAGCAGGAACAACTCCAGCGCCTGGAACCACTTGGTCAGGGGGAGATGAGTTCGTTCAAAAATCGTGCCAACCAAAGCCGACGTTTGATGCGCACACCTGGCGCACTCGAACAAAGGGACACGTCGGGAAGTCAGACGACTGCAGCGGGTATGGGCGCAACGCGGGCAGACGAAGCCGTTCGGCCACTTCATCGTGATCAATGCCTCCATGCAGGCCTGCTCGTTGTGATAACGACGGCTAAAGGGTTGATGTTCCGTTTCCGCTTGGACTTCCATGTTTGCTCGCCTCCGAATCCGTAATCCACGAACATAGGTTCTTTTTTTATTATACCAAACATGTGTTCCTGTTTCAAGCCGACGTCCCATTTGAGCTGCCACTTTTTTTCTTATCTCTTTTCTCTTTCCTGTTATCTCTTTTCTCGTTATTCCTTACCCCAGGCCCCCGAACCTCCACCCCCCGCATTCTGATTAAAAGGGATAATCGTGCAAAGCTGCATGGAAAGGCATTAGGCATCAGGCACCAAACACCAAACACCAAACACCAAACACCAAACACCAAACACCAAACACCAAACACCAAACACCAAACACCAAACGCCAGACCCCAGACCCCATATTTTAATCCCTACTTGGAGCCGGACAACAAAGCGGGATATGATAGAGTTTGAAATTTAGGTTTATAACGGTAAAATACGAAATGCAAAGGTTGTTCGGGCAAGCGATTGCCGGAGAATGGAGGACATATGGCAAAGCAAAAATATTATGTGGTATGGGTTGGCAAAAAAACGGGCATTTACGGAAGCTGGGGGGAGTGCCAGTCCCAGGTGAACGGCGTCGCTGGCGCCAAATATAAAGCGTTCGAATCCAGGGCGGAGGCGGAGAAGGCGTATGCGCGAGGCTGGAAGGGATATTGGGGGAGCCAGTCCAGCCAGTCCAGCCAGTCCGCCAAGAGCGGCTCGCCCAAAACCGCTGGCGCATCAGCCGCACGCTCACCGCGAGCTGCCGCCAGTACGCAGGAAGAGATCGATTATGACAGCATTTCCGTGGATGTCGGCACGAGGGGCAACCCCGGACCCGTGGAGTACAAAGGAGTGGACACGCGAACCGGTGAAGTGCTTTTTTCCTGCGGTCCTATATCTAAGGGAACCAACAATCTCGGCGAGTTTTTGGCCATTGTACATGCTCTTGCTTATCTGAAGAAGCAAGGAAGCAACAAGACCATTTACAGCGATTCGGTCAACGCACTCAAGTGGGTGCGGCAAAAACAAGTGGCCACCACGCTGAAGCGCGACGAATCGACGAAGGAAATCTGGGAGCTTGTGGACCGGGCGGAGCATTGGCTGCGGACCAATACATACCAGAACCGAATTTTGAAGTGGCAGACCAGGGAATGGGGCGAAATCAAGGCGGATTACGGCAGGAAGTAGCGGATTGGCAGCAGAAAGTCTAACGGGTTAACAAAAGGAGATATTTAAGCGTGCTGAAAATACGTTGTATTCAGCACGCTTTTTTGCTGATTTTTTTACTATACCGAGCATATTCATATTCTAAGGGAAAAGGAATTGATTCCCAATCTGAAAGGGATAGAGATGCCGATGACGAATAACTCGGGAAAAACGCCGGAAGAGCAGCTGGATTTACTGTCCGAAAGATGGGATAAACTGCTTGGTTATTTGAATACTGCTGAGGACACACATCGGAATGAGGAATACAATGAATGGCTGCTTCATAAAAATATGCTCAAGGTTGGATTCAGGGCATTCAAGAACTGGAAGGTTATTATTACCCCTATGATTGGTGTTGTTTTAACTGGTGTTTTTGGGTACACCGTATGGCAAAGCCTGGGCTGGGGACAGAAAACTTTGGGAATTGTCATCACAGCAGCAGCCATCTATATGTTCGTGCGGCGGGAAACGATTCGGTATATGGCTACCCCGCAAAATGAATTATTTCACATCCAGTCTTTTGCGCAAAATCATAAAGTTATGTATGATGCATTATCTCCATTTATCCGGGATGAATATTTCAAATTTTCAAAGCTTAAAGAAAGACTTAAGAAGTCCTCCCTGGACGAAAAAGTGATAAAGAGCTATCAGGACAGGATTGATGAGCTGTTAGAGGTGAAAAACAAAAACGAAGAGAAAATCATGGAACTGAGCCAACTTCTGAAGCTTCACATCGAAGAGCTTAAACATACCCAGGCTGATATAGGTTATTATGCGAATAGGGTGGAGGAAACCAGTGCATTCCTGGATAAAATCAGAAACAACCTATCCTCCTTTGTCCGCTACCCTAACCTTCAATTTCTGGATTCATTGTCGTTCGATTGTTGTTATATTATTTATAAATTGGATGACGATGAGTTCGTGGATAAACATTCCCAAGGTTTAAACTCCCGTAAAATTAAAGCAATACCTATAGATCATCACCAGGACGGGATTGTCAAATCGATGGAAGACGGTGAAATTTACATAGATTTAGAGAGAGGAGAAGCAAGTCAGTGTGTGACTCTGCATGATGGCAGTACGTGGGGGATTCGTATTATGCTCGATGATACACGCCGGGAAGCGCTGATGAGCAGTCAGGAATATGCTAAGATCGAATTGGCTCTGATATTTGAACATATCTGGCTAAGTCTGGATTTGGTTGTCAGATTTGAAAGCATGAGAACTGAGGCTTCAGGGGTCACCGGTCAGGATGACGATGAACGGTCCTAATAATGATGAACGATCCTAATAATGATAAGAGGTGTACCTGTTATGAAAGCATTAACCGCCAAAAAGGTAACTGCCACTTCGCAGCTCATCCGTGAACAGGTTAAGAAATCCAACGACCGTACCAATGAAGTCATTCGCAGAACCCAATCGTATTTAAACGATTTGAAAAATCAAAATCCCAGGGCTTAATCCTACAAATCCTACATATCATAGATAAACGAAACGGACAGCGGGTCAGTTCCCGCTGTCCGTTTTTGTTTGATGCAAAGCTCTCTCTGTCTCTTGAATCAGATGATTAATCCGTTGATTTATTCTTTCCAGATGTTCCGTAATCATTTGTCCGGTTGTCTTATGTTCAGGGTTCAATTTCACAAGGTGCCTCATGAGTACCCCTCTTTCCGATATACGTTATATACTACACATCATATTCAAAGCCTCGCCGCGGGAAGAGCGCCATACTACTTCACACATTATGCTCAGCAGCTGGATATTGACTCTTTTGTGAGCTTTAGTGGTCATGCCGTATAAATATGTAGTACAATACATATTAAAAATTTAAACTAACATAATGTGTAGAGGGGATGTAAGGTAGTGAACACAGTAGAAAAGATAAGCAAGTTTGTGGGGAGCACATTTTCCGTCTGGGTGATCCTGTTTGCTTTGCTCGGTTTTTTCATTCCTGATGCTTTTACGGGGTTAAAGGGGTATATACAGATTTTCCTCGGCATCGTCATGTTTGGTATGGGGTTGACCCTGTCTTCGGCCGACTTCCGCGAGGTGTTCCGCAGACCGCTGGATGTGGCGATCGGTGTTGTGGGGCACTACCTGATCATGCCTCTGCTGGCGTTTGGACTGGCTGTACTGCTGCAGTTGCCGCCGGATATCGCCGTTGGCGTCATTCTGGTTGGCTGCTGTCCGAGCGGTACCGCCTCCAACGTGATGACACTGTTGGCCAAAGGGGATGTGGCGCTTGGCGTATCCATCGCGTCCGTATCGACTTTGATTGCTCCGCTGGCTACACCTGCCATGATCAGCCTGCTGGCTGGCCGCTGGATGAATATTGACGCCGGATCGCTCATCAAGGACATCCTGATGGTAGTTATCATCCCGATTGTGCTCGGCGTCGTTGTGAAGGCGCTCTTCCGCAGACAGGCTGAAGCGAGCGTCAAGGCGCTGCCGCTCGTATCGACGATTGCCATCGTGCTGATTGTGGCTATTGTAGTGGCTGGCAGCAAGGCCAAAATTATTGAGACTGGCCCACTCATTTTCGCAGTCGTCATTTTGCACAACGGGCTGGGATACCTGCTCGGCTTCTGGTTCGCGAAGCTGTTCGGCATGAATCTGGCGAAGCGCAAGGCCGTTACGCTGGAGACAGGCATGCAGAACTCCGGTCTGGGCGCGGCTCTGGCTGCCGCGCACTTTAACCCGGTTGCCGCCGTACCAAGCGCAATCTTCAGTGTATGGCACAATATCTCCGGCTCTCTGCTGGCCACCTGGTTCGCACGCCGGGAGGAGCACAAGCAGTCTGCATAGTGAAAGCAGTTTGCATAATGAATGGCTGATGCTCTGCCGGGCTTTTTGAATATGTAGCTTAAATATGCAGCTTGAATATGTATGTCATAAGCGGCGGTTCCAAAATCACTTCGGTAATATGTGGAGCCGCCGTTTTTTAAAATAAGATGTCGGAAAGTATGAGCCCCAAAGCACAAACTTCCTGAGATTGTAAGAAAACATTCGCTAGATGTGGTCTGTCTTCTGTGCAAGTGCGTCGATAGACGTTTTTCTGAATAGGGAGCAGTTGAACCGGACTGAAGAGCCCTTATTTCAGTAAAAAACGGTTTTTTTGCTTGGTTGCGGACACAGCTGCCGCTATTAGAGTAAATTTGCACTGTTTTGCAAGAAAAGTGGGTCGATAAGGGCTTTACGGTCCGCAAACTAGCTCGGGAGAGGCTGAGTTGTGTGAATAGCGTCATCTCAGTCCGCCAGAACGTTGGAATCCACTTATCCCTGTCAGTTTCCACTTAGTCCTACCTGTTATCTCGTGCTTATAAGCTGCCTCACGTCTGCCTGTAAATTATGCCTAATGCTGCCTTCACGCCTATCCGTTGCCTTACGCCTAACTGCTGACTAGTGCCTTGCTCTTACGACGCCTCCCTGGCTGACTATCGCTTTAAGCTTGTTGATTACCTGCCGGATGCCTCTATGTCTGATTTGCTTGCCCCTCGGTCTTCCTGTATTCTCCCGGTGTCATGCCCTCCAGTTTCTTGAACACCTTGCCGAAATATTTCTCGTCCTGATAGCCGACCATCTCTGCAACCTGCTGCAGACGCAGCCGGGGATCAAGCAGAAGCAGCTTGGCCTGGCGGATGCGGAGCCGGGTCAGATATTCCGACAGATTCACGCCGAACTCCTGCTTGAACTTGCGGGAAATGTATTCCCGGCTGAGATAGAACCTGCTTGAAATATCCTGCAGGGTAATTTCATCGGCAAAATGGACATCCAGATATGCGGCAATGTCGCGGATGATATGATTTTCCGCTGCTTGAGCCTGCGCGAGCGCAAGTGCCCGGCCTGCGGCCTGCAGCCGCTTGGCGAAGCTGCTTTTCCAGACGGGGAGGGAGAGCATGCCCTCCTCGTCGACAGGCAGGACGGCCGCAGCCGCGTCTGTCTGCTCCGGATCTTCCCCGACCGTATCCTCCGGCCGGTCGTCCAGCCAGCGGCCGAGCATCCAGCCCAGCTCCCGGTTCCAGCCCCGCATCTGTTCGGCAGTCAGATCCGGCAGCCGGGAGACGGCTTCTTCGATCCACTCCGCTGCGGCCGCGGCTATTCTGTCCGGATTGCCGCTGAACACGACTAGCCGCAGCTTCTCCTCCGCGTCCGTCAGCCGGAGCGCCCTGGACTGCGCTTCGGTGCATCTCTCCGCATAGTGTAAACTGTCCGCCGCATGAAGACCGTCCGCCGCCTGATTACCGTCTGCCTGATGACCGTCTGCCTGATGACCATCTGCCGCATGAATAAGCCTGCGCCGCCACAAGGCCTGGCGGGCCGCTTGATACGAGGCGGTCACACCCTGTGGGAAAGGGACGGCTGACCCGATGCCAAAATGCATCCGCCTGCCGAGCGCCATACAAAATCCCGTATTCATAGCGTTCAGCCGCTCCCCGATCCTCTCCGGTTCGCCCCAATACAGGATGACGACTTCATCCGTGTTCTCCAGATGTCTGAAGGCAATCCCTGCATCGGACCGGGCCAGAATTTCACTGCAGATATTCAGGATGGTGAATAACAGGAGCTGCCGCCTCGAACGGTATTTAGCCAGAACAGCCTCATCCAGATGAGCCAGGCTGAGCACGGCGGCACAGCATACGGCGGCATCCTGCGGCGGCAAACGCAGCTCCTCCGCCAGACGGGGCAGGGCGTCGATGGAGCCTGCGGAGGCTTGCACGAGCTCGGTCAGCAGCTTGTCGGCATAGTGCGGCCGCATCTGATTAACCTCAATGGCCTGCAGAGTCAGACGGTTCCGCTGCTGTTCTTCCGCCTCCCAGGCCGCCACCGCTTTGGACAAAGCTTCGTTAATCTCGTCCTGCTCGACAGGCTTGAGAATGTAGTCGGTGCCGCCGCAGCGGATGGTGTGGCGGACGAACCGGAAATCATCGTGTCCGCTGACGACCAGCACCTTCGTATGCGGCGCATGGGCCTGCAGCCAATCCATCAGCTCGGTGCCGTCATGTCCGGGCATACGTATATCGGTGATGACAATCTGAGGCTGCTCTGCTTCTGCCAGCTGAATCGCCCGGCCACCGTCCTCCGCTTCGAGCACCTCGGTGATGCCGTGCGCCTGCCAATCGGCCAGGAGCCGGATGGCGGCTCTTCCGTGCTTTTCATCATCCACGATCAAGGCTTTCATATTCACTCACGCTCCTCTGTCTTGATGTCCAGAATAACCCGAACGCCATGCGGCTCAATATTCGTGATGTCCATGCGGCCCGCTTCTCCTGAATGCAAGCGGACCCGCAGCAGAACGTTGCGCAGCCCGACAGACTTATCCGGAGCGGCCAATTCCTCCGGCACAGCAGCGTCCGGCTTGCAGGACAGCAGGCTCCGCAGCTGCTCCAGCCTGTCGTGCGGTATGGATAGGCCGGTGTTTTCAATCATCAGGCGCAGTCGGCCTGGGGCCGGCCGGGTTCCGGAAATCCGCAGCAACGTTCTGCCGAGGCGGGCGTCCATCCCGTGCTTGAAGTAATTTTCCACAATCGGCTGCAGAATCATTTTGGGCACCTGCTCCTCCAGCACCCCTGGCTCCCAGTCGAAGATCACGTCAAACTGGTCGTCGAACCGTTCCTTTTGCAGATCAAGATACATCCGTATATGCTCGGCTTCGTCCTTCAGATGAACAAGCGTGCTGTCCTTCATGCTGTAGCGCATAATCCTGGAGAGGGAGGAGAGCAGGGAGTAGATGCGCGGCACCTCATGCTGTAATGCCAGCGTGCCGACAGACTGCAGGGTGTTGTATAGAAAATGGGGATTGATCTGCGCCTGCAGCGCCTTCAGCTGATTGGTTTTGTTGGCCAGCTCCAGCCGGTATTCCCGCAGAATAAGGTTATTGACGGTATCCATCATCCGGCGGAAGCGGCGGAAGACCATCCCGATTTCATCCCGGCTCGTTACCTGGATGTCAACATCCAGCTGCCCTGCCTGAATTTTCTCCATATACCGCAGCAACTGCCTGATTGGCTGTGTAATCCGGATGGAGATCAGCAGCGTGCCGATGATGGCAACAGAGAGCGCGGCACCTGTAATGCCCGCATTGATCTCGGTCAGGCGTGTTGCGCGCGCATACAGCGTTTCGTACGGAATCTGCTTGACCAGCGTCCAGCCGGACAGCTCCGCATTCAGCTTCCGGTATACATGCATAGCCTCATCGGCTTCAAAATACCCCTGCTTCTGCTCGCCGTTGATTCCGCTGATGAGGTCCGAGTTTTCCAGCTTCTGTCCGATCAGCGTCTCATTGCTGCTATAAATCACGACACCGGTGGCATCCAGCAGATACAACTGCTCGCTTCCTCCCTGGTACAGCTCCCCGCAGATGCTGCGGACTGTATCCAGACTGACGTCAATGGAGAGATCGGCCAGCCTGCGCGGGGAGGGGATATTCTGAATCGAGCGGTGAAGTGTAAACACCTTCACATCCTTTCCGTAAGCGGGTCCCGGGGAAGAAAAGCCGTAAAGATGGACGGGATGGGATGCTTCAATATACAGGGCGTTGCTCCGGTAAGGTACGTCTTCGGTATAAGAGTGCTCCCGCTGCCCACGCTTGGGTGCGCTGCCCGTGACAAGTGTGGACTGGCCAGCCTCATAAGAATGCATATATACGCTGACGATTCCCGGCACGGTGTTGCGGATCGTATCCAGCGACGTATAGAGTTCAGCGGCCGCCCGGTAATCGTTCGGAATCCGGGTGAGATTCGTGAGAAAATGTGGGTCCTTGTACACGGCAATGGAAGCCTTGTTCACGCTCTGCAGGTAGTTTTCAAGGTTTGCGGCTCCCTGGAAAATAAGCCGTTCATTCTCCCCGGTCGTCTGCTCCCGCAGCGATTGCTTGGTCACCAGGAAGGTGATGGTCATCGACAGCAGCAGCGGAATAGCGACTGCTGCAAGCATGAAGGCGCTGAGCCGGAAACGGATGCTGCGGAACTTCACGGTTGTATTCCCCTTTCAGCAGTAGTGATTGCGTCTTTGTTCCCGAAGGCGGCGTAGGAAGTCAATATTTTCCCCCTAAGGGAGCAGGATTCTCCATATTCATCCATGCGACGGTCATTCATAATAAGCTTGCGGCAAGCCATACACAAAAGGGGAGATGCGAATGCACCGGGCCAAAATATCACAGCTGCAGCAGCAGCTTGTATTTGTGGGACCCTCCACACTGTTTTTTGCCATCATCATTGTCATCCCTTTTCTGCTGGGAATGTACTATTCGTTCACGGATTGGAACGGTGTCTCCAACCAGGCGGGCTGGGTAGGACTCGACAACTTCCGGCGGATTCTGCTGGAGGACGCGAAATTCCGCACCGCCTTCTGGTTCACCGTACGCTTCACCGTGGCGGGGGTCGTGCTGAGCAATGTGCTGGGTTTTATCCTGGCTTATTTCCTGACCAAACCGCTGAAATCACGCAATGTGCTGCGTACCATCTTTTTTATGCCTAACGTCATCGGTGGTCTTTTACTCGGTTTTATTTGGCAGTTCATATTTGTGAAAGGGTTTTCGTCCCTAGGCGCCGCCACAGGTCTTTCCTTCTTCAAGCTGCCGTGGCTCGGAGATGAGGCCACCGCCTTCTGGGGTATTATCATTGTATTTATATGGCAGACGGCGGGTTATTTGATGGTCATTTACATCTCATCCCTGACCCATGTGCCGCAGGATATTCTGGAGGCGGCCTCCATTGATGGGGCAAGCAGGATGCAGGTGCTGCGGCAAATTATGATCCCGCTCATCATGCCTGCGGTGACGGTGTGTCTTTTTCTGGCCATATCCTGGTCCTTCAAAATGTTCGATCTCAATCTGTCCCTGACCAAGGGCGGCCCATTCGGATCAACGGAATCCGTCGCGCTGAACATTTACAATGAAGCGTTCGTGAACAACCGTTACGGGCTGGGCACGGCCAAGGCGTTCATCTTTTTCATCATTGTCGCCCTGGTCACAAGCCTGCAGGTCCGTCTTACCAAAAGCAGGGAGGTGGAGGCCTGATGCATATGGGCAAAAGCTACCGACCGGTCACGTTTGCCGTCGAATTGATCATGATCGCGGCAGGGCTGCTGTTCCTGATCCCCTTTTATTTTCTGGCTGTGAATTCTGTCAAAACATTCGGGGATCTGCTGATGGACTCAGCAGCATGGCCGAAGGCGATTGAATGGAATAACTATGCACGGGCCTGGAGCATTACCCGTTTTCCGCAAGTGTTCTGGAACTCGCTGCTGGTTACAGTGCTCAGCAATCTGCTGCTTGTCCTGATCAGCTCCATGGCCGCTTACCGGATGGTACGGCACAACTCGCGGTATAACCGGATTCTGTTCGCCCTCTTCGTGGCGGCGATGGTGATTCCGTTCCAATCCGTCATGATTCCGCTCGTCAAGGTGACAAGCAGCCTTGGCATGATGAACAGCATATGGGGCTTGGTAATCTGTTATCTCGGCTTTGGCGCTCCGATGTCCATCTTCCTTTTTCACGGCTTCGTCAAGTCGGTTCCCGTGGAGATCGAGGAGGCCGCCCGTGTCGACGGCTGCAACCCTTACGGGGTGTTCTTCCGCATCGTGTACCCGCTTATGAAGCCGATGCTCGTTACGGTCATCATCCTGAACACGCTCTGGATCTGGAACGATTACCTCCTGCCTTCACTGGTGCTGCAGAGCGCGGATCTGCGTACCATTCCGATCGCAACCTATGCGTTCTTCGGCCAGTATACGAAGCAGTGGGATCTGGCCCTGCCCGCCCTCGTGCTTGGCATCTTGCCGGTGATCGTGTTTTTCCTGCTCATGCAAAAATACATTATCCACGGCATTACTGCAGGATCGGTGAAGGGCTGAAAATAATTCTTTCTGTTATCATAAAAAAAGCAAGCGTTTTCATCAAGACACATTCAAGGAGGATTTGGCATATGAAAAAAATCGGTACAATGGTGTTCATGCTCGTTATGGCCATGGCTCTGATGCTGACTGGCTGCGGTGGGGGCCAGCAGGGAGGCGGCAACGCGACAGATGGTGGAAGCGGCGGGGGCGGAGAAAAAACAATTCATATTTTCCAGTTCAAAGTGGAAATTGCCGAAGCGCTGAATAAACTCAAGGAAGAGTATGAAGCGTCCCATCCCGGCATCAAGCTGGACATTCAGACCGTCGGCGGGGGGAGCGATTACGGCGCAGCCCTGAAGGCCAAATTTGCGGCAGGCGAGCAGCCGGATATTTTTAACGTAGGCGGATACCGGGAGCTGGACACCTGGCTTGAATATCTGGAGGATTTGTCCGACCAGCCGTGGGTTGCTGACGTCGTAGATGTCGCCAAGGAACCGATGACCAAGGACGGCAAGCTGTATGGACAGCCGATGAATCTGGAGGGCTACGGATTTATTTATAACAAGGATTTGTTTGCCAAGGCAGGCATTGCTGAGATACCGACGACGCTGACGGAGCTGGAGGCTGTGGCGCAGAAGCTGCAGGCAGCCGGAATTACCCCGTTCTCCAACGGGTATCAGGAATGGTGGGTGTTCGGCAACCATTTGCTGAATGTAGCCTTTGCCAACCAGGACGATCCGGCGGCGTTCGTTGCCGGCCTGAATGACGGCTCGCAGCAATTTGCAGGCAATCCCGTCTTTGAAGAGTGGTTCAAGCTGTTTGACCTGACGTTGAAATACGGTAACGAAAATCCGCTGACGACAGACTACAACACACAGGTAACGAACTTTGCCACCGGTCAGGCAGCCATGATGCAGCAGGGCAACTGGACGCAGGTGCAGATTGACGGCATCAGCCCCGATCTGAATCTGGGCATTCTGCCGATGCCGATTAATGATGATTCAGCCCGTAACGACAAATTGTTCGTCGGTGTCGCCAACAACTGGGTTGTCAATAAAAATTCGCAGGTGAAGGACGAGGCCAAGGAATTCCTGAATTGGCTGGCCACGTCCGCAGAGGGCAAGCGTTATATCACCAAGGAGTTCAAGTTTATTCCTGCGCTGAAGAGTATTGAAGCGTCACCCGAGGATATGGGCGATTTGGGGGCAGAGGTCGTGAACTACAGCACGCAAAACAAGGTCATGAACTGGAACTTCAGCAACTATCCTGAAGGGGCGGCCCAGGAATTCGGAAGCTCCATGCAGGCGTACGCTGCGGGCAAGCTGGATAAGGCGCAGCTGCTGGAAGAGTTCCAGAACACATGGAATAATCTGAAGGCGAAGTAATGGTTGGAATATAATTGGTGCACAGCATAAAGGAAGCCGCGGCTCTTGGGTCGCGGCTTTTTGTCGCAGACGGACAGAGGTGGGATAATGTCCCGTGACGTTAACTTTTTACAAAAGGGTTTTGAAAAGATTGGGTTTTCGTATATGATGGAAGGTAACAATTCGAAAGGCTGGACGGGAGACAGACATGGATCAACCGCTATATGGAATTTGGCTTGGAGATGTGTTTTTTTGTTTTTCCGGTGAAACGTCGGAACCACGTGTAGACGCATGGAGCAGTATTATACGCAAAATGAAGCTGAAGGACGGCTCACAGCCCTTCCGTCAGGCTGCCCTTCGGCTGGCGGAGCTGCGCCTGGCCGGCCCATCGCGGCAGGAGCCGGTCAATGGAGGCAAGCGGCGGGCCATGCTGGGCCGGATGCTGGAGGGGCTTGCGATTGACCAGAAAGAGACGGCTGCCTTGCTGCTGCGGCTGAACGAGCGGGATTGCGCGGCTGCCGGCGTCCGTCTAGGCGAGGAGATCAGATATTGGCAGAAAGCAGCGCTGTTTGCGCTGGAACTGATGCAGCGGGGAGAGATCGTCCCCGGCTTGAGGGAGCCGCAGCAGAGCGGGGCAAGACGGCGCGGTGGAAAGGAGACCGCAGTGGGGGTATGGCTTCCGTGGTTGAAAGGGGAAGAGAACATCGCCCGGTTCCGTGAGCTGGCCATGGCCATGCCGGCCGTCGGCCTGGCGGCGCCGGCCGCTTTTGCCGGGAGTGAGCCGGGATCGCGCGAGGAGGCTGCCTGTACAGTACTGCATTCCTTTATGTCCGCGGTGATCCATGCGGAGACGACAGCCGCCATCGCTCAGGCAGAGCGGGAGCTCGGCAAATACCGGGCGGATTACCGCCGTGGCAGATCCCCGCTGGCAGAGCTGTGGTGGAACAGTCTGCTCACAGGCTCGCGCCCCCTGCCGGTGCAGGGCACAGCAGTTGAGCTGGAAGACCTGACGAAACAGGTCTCTTCGCTGCCGGGCGCAGCGATTCCATATATTGAACGGGAAGAGAAGGAGCCGGAGAAGGGCAGTCTGCGGTTATGTCTGCGGCTGGAGCCCCCGCTGGAGGAGCTGAAGGAATGGCGTGTGTCCTTCTGGATCGAAAGCGACGTTGAGCCGGGCATGCGGCTGCCTGCAGGGGCCATTTGGTCCTATCCGGAGCGGGACCTGATGCGCGGGGACGTCGTGTACCGTGATGTCCATGTACAGCTCCTCATGGTGCTGGGCCGGGCATCCGAGCTGTCAGCGCACATTCGGGAGGCCTTGCGGCAATCCCGTCCGGAAGGCTTTCTGCTGGAGCCGGAGGATTTCTTCCATTTCCTTGCAGAGGTGATTCCGCGGCTGCAAAAAAGCGGGGCTACCGTGCAGATGCCCTCACGCTGGAGCCGTGAAGGACGACGCCGGGCCGGACTCAGGCTGCGGATGAGAGAAGCAGGACAGGCGGAAGGACCTTCCTCACCGCTGGGCATGGGCCAGGTCGTCGCTTTTGACGCGGAGGCGGTCCTGGGTGGAGCGAAGCTGTCCGTGGAGGAGCTTGAGGCTATTGCTGCCGCTAATCTGCCTTATGTCAAGCTGCGTGGCGAATGGGTCGAGGTGGACCCGAAGGAAATCCGGCAGGTGCTTCGTTTTATGAAGAAACAGGAGGAGGGCGAGATGTCCTTCTCCGAGTGGCTGCACCTGGCAGCAGAGCAGGATACGGCGGGCGAAGCCGTATGGAAAGGGCTGTCCATCTACGGAACGCAGTCTTTCGGCCTGCTGGCCTCGCTTGCCGAGGGCGGGAGTCTGCGTTCCGTCAGACCGCGTCCTGTGCCTGCCGAGCTGCACGGGCAGCTCCGTCCTTACCAGGAACGGGGTTACCAGTGGCTGGCGGCGATGCGTGACCTGGGCTTCGGGGTGTGCCTTGCGGATGATATGGGGCTTGGCAAAACCGTGCAGGTGATTACCTGTCTGCTGGATTACAGGAAAATCCGCACAGAGAACGGGCCCGCCCTGATTGTCTGCCCCACTTCCCTGCTGGGCAACTGGCATCGTGAGCTGCAGCGGTTTGCCCCCGACCTGTCGCTCTATATCCATCACGGAGGGCAGCGGGTGCATGGGACGGATTTTCAGGAGCAGGCGCGAATGCATGACATTGTGCTGACGACCTATCATCTGGCAGGCCGGGATGGGCCGGATCTGTCGTCGATCACCTGGTCGTCGATTGTGCTTGATGAAGCGCAGTATATTAAAAATGCCCGCACCAAGCAGTCACAGAGCGTCATGAAGCTGTCCGCCCCGCACCGTATTGCCATGACGGGCACACCTGTCGAGAACAGACTGAGCGAGCTGTGGTCGATATTCCAGTTTTTGAATCCCGGATATCTCGGGACTGCTTCATCCTTCCGTCATCGTTATACGATGGCCGGGGAGGAGCGAGGGGTGGCGGTGCGTGAGCTGCACCGGCTGGTGTCACCCTTTATGCTGCGCAGGCTCAAGAGTGATCCCGACATCCGCAAGGATCTGCCGGAGAAGCTTGAGCTTAAATCATACTGTGCGCTGACGCCTGAGCAGGCCGGTATGTACCGGGGCGTGGTGGATCAGCTGATGGGCCGCATTGACGGACAGATCGGCATCGCCCGCAAAGGTCTTGTGCTGTCTTCGCTGACCAAGCTGAAGCAGATTTGCGATCATCCTGCGCTGCTGGCTCCGGGGCGGAACGATCTGGCCAAGCCGGAGTCCTCCGGCAAAATGCAGCGGCTGCTGGAGCTGGTGGAGGCGATCCGGGAGAATGGCGAAGCCGCGCTCATCTTCACGCAGTATGTAGGGATGGGGGAGCTGCTCGTATCCCGGCTGGAGCGTGTATGTGGACAAAAGCCGTTCTTCCTGTACGGCGGGCTGCCCAAAGCACAGCGGGACGAAATGGTTCAGCGCTTTCAGAATGGCGACGGTCCCGATTTGTTCGTGCTGTCCCTGCGTGCCGGCGGCGTGGGCTTGAATCTGACCCGGGCCAGCCATGTGGTGCATTATGACCGCTGGTGGAATCCGGCGGTGGAAAACCAGGCTACAGATCGTGTCTTCCGCATCGGGCAGAGCCGGAACGTGCAGGTGCACAAGCTGATCTGCCAAGGGACGCTGGAGGAGCGGATCGATGAATTGATAGAGAGCAAAAAGGCGCTCTCCGAGCAGGTTGTCGGCTCCGGCGAGAACTGGCTGACGGAAATGTCGGACGAAGAGCTGCGCGGACTGATTTCCCTGCAAAACGACATCTGGGTATAAGGGGGCGCGTTATGCAAGTCAAGCTGCAAATATCCGCAGGGCACTGGGAAGCGGAGGTCATGCCTGCGGGCGGCAATGGCCCGGATTCGGCTGCATCAGCCGCATGCCGGGTTGCCGGGACCGCTTCGCTCCTTACAGCGGAGCGGAAGGAAGAGCTGCTGGCAGAGCTCAGGGACTGTCCGCTGGAGCTGTACAAGCTGCTCCAGGGCGAGGACAGTCCCTTGCTGGCCGCGCACGGTCTGCCGCCTGTGAAGGCTGAGACATGCTCCTGCGGAGACGCGGCCTGCCGGCACGCGGCCGCCGTGGCGCAGACGCTGGCCGCTTCGCCGCTGCAGCGGCTGGAGCTGGCGGGCCTGCCGCGGGAAGAGCTGTTGCGCGGGGTCTTCGCTGCATGGCCGCAGGAGCCGGAGGGGGCCTCCTCCGCTGCGGCCACAGCGGGAGCCGGCGCTCGTAGCACCAGCTCACGTGGTGGCGCGGCCATCAACGAATGGATCGCCGGGGCGGCCGCGGAGGGCACGCTGCACAGGCCCGGGCCGGGCTTCCATTCGTTTGAGGTCAAACTGCCGCAGGAGCTTGGAGCAGGCGGCGGCGGGCCTGATGCGGCGAAGCTGCTGCCCGGTTTGCCACGCGCTGCACAGGCGCTGGAGCTGATCCGGGAGAAGGCTGCCGCCCGCGCCAGAGAGGTGTATTTGTCTAAAAACAACGAATAACGCCGTATAAGGCCGTATACCTGAGCAGTGAAGCGGAGATGTGCGTGAAGAGCCTTCATGAGTGTTTCATCCTGTCGCCCTTTTCGTGTAAAATGGAAGCTGGTTGTCTAATTTACATGATAAGGAACGGAGAAACGCTATGAAACGAAATAAAGAAACCCTATTATATGGAACAAAGCTGCTGTTTCCGGCGCTGCTGCTGCCGGGCCTGCTGCTGGCAGGCTGCGGAACGGGCGGCGTGGGAGCTCAGGACAGCCCGCAAGCTAATCCCCCGGCCGCTGACGGCCAGACTGTGAAGCCTGCACAGCCGGACACATCCGCCGGGGAGAAGGAAGCAGATACGGACCAGTCGGCCCCGAACACTGTTGGTGAAGGGAAGGCCGGTGCCGATGACAGCAGTAAGGATGCTGATGACAACAAGCAGGGTGCGGAAACCGCCGATCCGGTTCTGGCGGAGCGGGCTGCAAGCTCGCTGCAGACGACCGCCAAAAAAGTGAATGGAGTCGCGGTCGTTACCAATGCCACCGCCCAGACGGTGATCGTCAATAAACAGCGCAGCCTGCCCAAAGGGTATGAGCCTTCCGATCTGGTGGTGCCGGATGTTCCGTTTTCCTTCGACGGCCCGCATGAAAAGCGGCATATGCGCAAGAAAGCGGCAGGGGCGCTGAAACAGCTGTTCGCGGCTGCGAAGCAGGACGGCATCAAGCTGCGCGCGGTGTCCGGCTATCGTTCCTATGCGCGGCAGAAAACGATCTACAATAACAATGTAAAAACCAAGGGTTTGGAGTATGCGTCAAAAGTCAGTGCCGTTCCCGGCATGAGCGAGCATCAGACAGGCCTTGCCATCGACGTTTCCAGCCCGAGTGTAGGCAACGCCTTGGAGCAGTCCTTCGGCAGCTCCAAGGAAGGCAAATGGCTGGCAAAGCATGCTCCGGAATACGGCTTTGTCATTCGTTATCCGAAAGGGAAGCAAGATATCACCGGTTACATATATGAACCGTGGCACATCCGTTACATCGGCATCGATCTGGCGAAGGATGCGGCAAGCAAGCAACTGACCCTGGAAGAGTACTTTGATGAGGTCAATATCAAGCTGTAATGGTACGGATTGATGCTGCCTGTCCGCCCGTTTCAAGAACCGTCTTCGGCTGAAGGCGGTTTTTTTGCGCAATTTTTTTCCAGAATGAACCTGCGGGGCAGCAAATCGCGTATAGTTGTAAATAATGCCATAATCAACAGTTGCTGATGCGCGCGTCTGTATCGGTCTGTGACGAAGCAAGCAGACACTGCAAATGAAGAAAGGAAGGGAACAGCTATTTATTATTCACTTATGTACCGGGAATGGTCTGAGGAAAAAAAGAGGGAGGTCCGCAGTTTGGCGCATGAATCCGTATCAGGCGATGAGCTTTTCTTAAGAAAGCTTGTGGATGCAACATACCTGAACGGGCGCTTGTGGGGACATACCTCTCATGAAAATGAAGACAACCTGGCTCATTCCATCTATGTGACGCCGTTTAAGGAGCAGGTGTCTGAGCCATATGCTTCAGCGATTACAGATGTCGTATCCGGAGAACGATCCGTATCGTCGATAGTAAAGCCCACATACTGGTTATGGAACGGACACGGCTTCCATCCTATGGAGCGAAATGAAGCTTCGGTATTCACGCTGGAGCTGGCGCAGCGACTGCTGGACCACTATACCGTGCTGGACGGCAGAACTTATCAATATTTATTTTCCGTGCTGGATACTGGGCGCAACAGCGTGCATTTCTTCCTGGAGGAGGTCGATCTATGATGCGTGAGGAGTTCAAGATGGAGGTGCAGTCAGACCCCGGCGCAGGTGCGAGCGGGCTGCCTTTCGTCCGGGCCGAAAGCCTGACAACCAATAGGGACGAAGGCCACGCTGCCAAGCCGGGCTCCAGGGTGAAAATGGCGGCCTTCGCCCTGATGCTGGTCGTCCCGGCTGCACTGACAGGCTGCGGTAATGATGATGACTGCAATGACCCGGATCATTATAATTCGAACGCCTGTAATTCCAATTCAAATGGCGGTTCGTATTATGGTGGCTCCTACTATGGAGGCTCCCCAAAAAGCGGCTCCTCCTACAAATCAGGCTCGTCACACAGCGGCTTCGGCAGCGGCGGCGCTGTCAGCGGCTTTTTTTCGGGAGGTTGAGGAATGCGCCGGATTTTACAGCTGTCCATCCGGCATGATGACTTGTTTACCGGCAGGATTGCCGGACAAATTCCTTATCACCGGATGTATGGCAAGCAGTATTGCCTGCCCGCATTAACTGTGTACGGGCGCAGGGAAATGGATGAGCTAATCTATGCATCGGAAGCGGTTGATGCCATTTATCGTAAAGTGCTGGCATTTGTGCAGGAGTATATGCCGGACAGTTATCTGACCGACCCCCTGGGCATGCATCCCGGTCTGCTGCGCGCGGCGCGCATGCCTGTTCCCTGTGGCGGCATTACCCGCCAGGATTGGATTATTGGCGAGCAGGGCATGAAATGTATCGAAAACAATACGGATACCCCGACAGGTATTCCGGAGGCGGCTTATCTCGAAGGTGAACTGGCGCGATTGGCAGCAGTTCCGGGTTTGACAGCCCCCTCTCAAGAGATGAACATAAGGCTGCAAGAGACGCTGTCGGCGCTGATCGGATTTTACAGGCAACAAGGTCTGGATGGAAAAGTCTTCTTTACATGTTATGACTGGCATCTCGAGGACCGCATGAACACTCACTATCTGATGAGGATGTGCGAGGAGGCTGGTTTTGCCGCAGCTTATGCGCCGCTTGAGGAGCTGGAGATCATTCCGGAGGAAGGACTGTTTCACCGGGAGGAGCCGATCCGCATCCTGTACCGTTTGTATCCGCTGGAATATTTAATTCATGACCGGGAGCAGGAAAGCGGTCTTGAAGTCGGGTATGAGCTCATTCGTTTGGTGGAGCAGGGCAAGCTCGGCCTGATGAACCCGCCTCAGCACATGATCAGCCAGAGTAAAGGCTTTATGGCCACGGTCTGGTCGCTGTATGAACGGAATGAGCAAACCCTGCAGTTTTGCGGGTTCCAGCTATTCGATGACAGGGAGCAGGAAATCATCCGTACATACCTGCTGCCAACTTATTTTGATGCCTCGCCTTTTGAGCAGACCGGAACCGCCTATGCGGCCAAAGGCATGTGGGGACGGGAAGGCAAGGGAACACAGCTGATGAATGCCTCTGGCGAAGCGGCTGCGGAGGAACGTTCCCCGGTTGAAAAGAAGGCTTTAACAGCTGAAGAGGTGGCTGAAGCGGCTGCAACAGCAGCTTATTACAATGAACAGCCCAAGATTTATCAGCGCTTTTGGCCGATGCAGGAAGCCGCAGCCGCTACGGAGGAAGGGCTTTACAAGGGACATCTTCTGACAGGCATTTTTGTTGCAGGAGGCAGATTTGCGGGGGTGCTGCCAAGGATCGGGGAGAAGGTCACTGGAGATATGGCCTATTACTGCGCGGCGGCGGTTGAGCCAGATGAAGAGGAGGAGGAGAACACTTGAATCAATTCGGATTATCCATGGTTAATTTGGGGATCGGCATCGTTCTTTTATTTGTTGTGCTGGTTGCCGGTTATTTTGTATTCAGTAAAATCACCCGTTATAACGATAACGAGGAAATGGCGCGTGGCAATGAAGCGGCAGGCATCTACATGGGCAGCAAAATGCTGGGCCTGTGCATTATTGTCGGCATGGTGTCCTTCAGCACTCATTCCTGGGTGGATATGCTGATCTGGTCGGTCATTGGCATCGTGATCCTGTCCCTGGTGTATATTGTTTTCGACTGGGTGACGCCGCGTACGAAAATTTGCGAAGAAATTGCAGGAGGCAATATGGCCCTGGCCCAACTGCTTCGCTCGATTATCATCGGCGTTTCGCTGGTTATCGGCACATTTTTAATGTAGCTATTTATGTAAAAAGAGCGAGTATCGGTGGCCGCTTGCCATCAATACTCGCTCTTTCTCATTCATTTGGCCCAGACGTGCATTCTTCTGCGGACTCCGCACACGAGCATAACCGGTCAGCGTGCCGGCACGCTGCGTGTTCCCTCCTGCATGGGTGAAGAACATAATGGGCATAAAGGGGGAGTCTCAGCAGCTGTTGATACTTCTTTCCGCCCGTAGCCGGTATGCTTGATGTCCTTTCTGATCCATGCGCTGCAGCCGGAAGAGGAGCAGTTCCACACCGGGACGGTGATCATTCGTGCCTTGTTATGCTGATCACGTCCCTGGGTGCCGGATCTGGCGTGAGTACCGGGGCGCTGGGCATGCGGGTCCCCGGAGGGGGCGGATGGCTTCACGCCATAAGCTTCCAGCAAAAAGCGCGACAGTGCGGCAGGCTTGCCGTGATTGGCGGCAGGTGATGTGATGTACAGCATCTGTTTCGCCCTTGTAACTGCCACATACGCCAGCCGCCGTTCTTCCTCCAGGAGCTGCTCCGGATCGGCCTGGGCGCCGGGTGTGACAGAGGTCAGCAGATCCTCCGGGGGCTCCTTGCCTAGAGCGGTGCTGTGGGGAAGAATGCCCTCGCTGGCGCCGATCAGGTAGACGCAGGGGAACTCCAGCCCTTTGGCCCGGTGGATGGTCATCAGGCTGACAGCGTCGCCATCGGCCGCAGTGCGCAGCGATTCCATATCTCGGTGGCGTGCGGACAGCTCGTCCGCAAAAGCGACAAATTCCTCCACCGTATCAAAGCGGCGTGCGGCAGTCTCCAGCTCCTCAAGGCTTTCCTGTAGTGTTTCTTTAAAGTGTGTCCAGGTCCCGGGGTCCCCGCTTTCCAAATATTTATCATAAAATACCCTGCGCATCTCCTGAATCGCCAGCAACGGTTTCATTGCTGTCAGGCTTTTGATCAGCCGGATACGCTCCTTGACCTGCTCCTGCTGGAAGTCGCGCAGCCGTTCCCAGCGGGCGAGGTGAATCAGCGGGTACTTCTTGGGCTGCTGCTTCTCTTCCTTCTGGATATGCTCCATGCCGGTTTCGCGCGGAACATAAAGCGGTCCGAGCGTGCTCGGTATGCATTCCATGCGGCGGGGGTCAAGCGCCAGGCGCAGATGGTCCATCAAAGGCCGGATCAGGGACTGATCGTAGAAAACAGTTCCGGCCCCATACTGGATAAAGGGAACATCCCGCATCACCAGCTGCTCGAAGATGGAGCGGCTGCCGCTGGCCGTGCGGTGCAAAATGGCAATATCGCTGTAGCGCAGAGTTCCTTCCTCCACCTGGTGCAGCAGATGGGACACGACGTGAATGGCCTCTTCTTCCGGGTTGGACGGAGTAAAGAATTGCGGCTCCAGTCCTTGCCTGCCGGCGGAGACAAGCCTCTTGGCACGACGCTTGCGGTTTTTGGCCACGATGCTGGAACCGAGGCCCAGAATTCTTGCGTCACTGCGGTAATTGATGTTCAGCGTAATGACTTTGGCGTCCTTATAGACCTTGTCAAACTGCAGTATGGATTCCTGGCGAGCCCCGTTAAACGTGTAGATCGTCTGGTCGTCATCACCCACCACCATCAGATTGCGGTGCTTGGCGGCCAGCCTGCGTACCATCTCGTATTGCAGCGTATTGGTGTCCTGGAACTCATCCACCATAATATAGGCAAACCGCTTCTGCAGCGGAACAAGCACCGCAGGATCGTGCAGCAGTCTGGATGCACGCAGCATAATGTCGTCAAAATCCATCTTCTGACGTTCCTTCTTCCAGTCCTCATAAGCAAGCAGAGCCTGTTTCGCGTCCCTTTCCTCCTGATTGTTCTCTGGCAGCTCAAGGGCGGAGCGCCCTTCCGCTTTCCATGCCGATAATGCGGACAGCAGGGTTTCCGGCTGATAAGCCTCACTGAGGCGAAGCTGGCGCAGCAGCATTTTCATGACAGTATGCTGGGCCTGGGTCTCCCCGAAGATGTCCTCCGTCACTCCTTGATGGCGGAGCAGGGCGAGGGCAAAGGAATGGAAGGTGCGCGCCTGCACCGCCCGTGCTGCAGCCGGCCGTATGCCGGGAAGGGCCGCGATCCGTTCCTTCATCTCGGCAGCGGCTTTGCTGGTGAACGTCACCAGCAGAATGGACGAAGGCGATACGTTGCGTACCGCCATCAGATAACCGGCGCGGGCGGCCAGCACGGTCGTCTTTCCACAGCCGGCCCCGGCCAGGGTCAGCAGCGGGCCCTGGCCGTAACGGACGGCTTCAAGCTGCGGCCTGTTCAGCAGAATGCCTGCCTGTTCAAGGGAGCGGAAATAGAAGGCGTCCGGTTCATGCTCTCCGACAAGCTGAAGGCTTGTATCCGTCGAAGCAAGCCCTGCCTCAGGGAGGGGCAGATGATATGAAACCCCGAGAGGACGGGGGTAGAAACTGGTATTTGAATCCATACGGTGAAACCTCACTCATTCTAATATCTCTGTGAATGTACGTCGATATCCGTTTTTGTTATGATAGACATGATTGCCTTGAAGTCATTTTTTTAGAACTCTATTATACCGGAGATCGACCTGTCCCGACAGGCTTCTTCACTCTTTTCCGACATGGAAGAGACATTATTGGGCACAAAGAAGTTTCCAGCAGCAAAGTTATCTATTATAGTAGATTATAGAAATTTATAAAATCTATAATTTTAACTAAAGAAATTTAGCTGTTTATGGGAATTAAGATCAGGCTGCGGCAGCTGTCTGTCGACCACCCCATTAGCTGATAGGAGGATTTGTATGAATCTGTTGCAAAAGATTAAAGACGGCGCCAACAAAGCCACTGAAAAAGCCCAGCATGCTGTGGAAATCCAAAAAATGAACTCACAAATCGCCACGATACAGCAGGAAATGGATGTACATTTTTTGAAAATGGGCCAAGTATTCTACGAGGGCTACCGTCTCAGGGATATGTCGGTTGCTGAAACCGAAATGACCCAGCTGTCGAGAACCTGTGATGAGCTGCAGGAAGAAATCGACAGCATTCGCAGCCGCATCGCGGAGCTTAAAAATGAACGTCTGTGCGAATGCGGCGCTTCTGTGCCGCGGGATGCCAACTTCTGTCCGAAATGCGGACGCAAGCTCGTGGACGAGAACGCGTCGCATCAAGCGGCCGCCGCGCGTGAGCAGGCTCCCCAGTTCAAGGACAGCGCTATTTTCAGTTATGCGGATCATGAGGCAGAGCACCCATTGGAGAAGAAGCCGTTCGAGACGCCTGAGCTGGATGGGGATGATCTTACGCAATCGGATTTCACTCCGGAGGAAAAAGCGGAATTTGATGCGGAATGGGAGCGCCGCCGCCACGAGGAACAGGAGCATGAACGTCAGCAGGAGCTGGATGAGCGTATCCGCTACTGGAAATCCAACAATCAAAATGAGGAACAGGAGTCTGTGGAGACTCACTCGGCAAGGGGATTGGTGAAATGCCAAATCTGTACGGCCGAGCTGCCGAAAGGTTCCAAATGGTGTCCGCGATGCGGAGCGGAACAGATTTAATGCAGCCGCGCCGGCAGCCCTATGCTAGCTGGCAGGTTCTCGACAGCATGGGGGGACGGAAAGTATGGAACAATTGCTGCATCATTTGAAAAATCTCGGCTTTACGGATCTGGAAGCCAAGGTGATGGTTGAGCTGGCACAGGGTGGAGCGGCTTCAGGCTACGAGGTATCCAAGAGGACAGGAGCCTCCCGCTCCAATGTATATGCGGCACTGCAGAGGCTGGCAGGCCAGGGCTTCCTGCGTGTCGGTGAAGGGGAGCCTGCCCGGTACAGCATGCTGCCGGTGGAAGAGTTGACACGCATCATTTCCGGCCGGCTGCAGGAATCGCTGCAGACGGTGGAACGAAAGATGCCGCGGCAAGAGCGTGAGCAGGCTCCGTTCCATAACCTGGAAGGGGACAGGGATGTGATGACCAGCCTTGCGCGTGAGCTCGGCGGGGCGAGACATGAAATCGTCGTGGATGTAAGGCGCGAAGAAGTGGCGCTGGTGCTCGACATGCTGGAACAGGCGGAGCAGCGTGGAGTCAAGGTGCTCTGGGCCTGTGACAGCGGCGAAGCGGCGCTCGGTCAATGGCTACCGCGCAGCGCCTTCGAAACGGAGCCAATACCGGGGGGCCGCAAATTTTCGTTTGTCGTTGACCGCCGCTGGTGCATGCTCGGCATGAGGGGAGACATTGGAGCTGCGCAGGCTGTTGTCACGGAGCATCCTGTCATGACAGAGCTGCTGCTGAATCAATTTGCCCAGGATATCGTTCTCTACGAAATGGAAAACGACATGGGTGCTGAGCTGTCCGTCCGTTATGGGTGGCGGTACGAGAACATCATCGGCAAATATGTTTCCGGCGGACCGCGCAGCGTCTGACATTCCGGCGTTCCCCCGTCTTCAACGCTCCAGCTTCAGCAGAGCCTGGTAGACGGAGGCGTAATATTCCGAATCGGGTAGGGTAAACTGGTAATAATCAGGGCAATAACGTGGATAAAGGGGCTGGGCAGAATGGAGTGTATCGTTCATTTTCGTGTTGTGCATGAGCAGGAGACGAAGGAGCTGCGCGGATTGATTCTGGTAGAGCAAGGCAGCCAGCCAAGCGTGCAGCAGATTATTGCCATGCTCGGCCATATGGGCTACGAGGTTCGCCAGGACTCTGCGGATGAGCTTGTGTTCAGGCCGGCGGATGGCGGAGCCGATTACCGGTATATCCGGATTACGGAGCTGGATACGGGGGAAGAGGTGTACCGGGAGGACCGCCATTTGCGCACACTGCTGGAAAACCTGCTGCCACGGCATTAATAACACAACTTTCGCAGGGCCCAAATCCAGTTAAACCTTTGTAGCTATAGCTACTGGGTTCTGAGGAATTCGAATTCCCTTCCAGTGCTGGACAATCAAGCCGCGAGCCGATCGTGGCAAGACATGTGATACTCGCTTTTCAGGAGCCTTGCACGATTATCCCGTTGGATCAGGTACAGGAAAACAGAAATCCGGGAACCGAAAATATACTTTAGGCACGTTAAAGTAAATAACGGATCAAACGAGGCACAAAAATGCCTGTTGTTACGCTCACCTTTCCTCGTTCAAACACTTTACCTTTTTTGAGGTGATTGCACGTAGCCCTTCAAATGTATCGTGATCAGGACGCAGCCGCAAGAGGCTGATCCGGTTGGCGCGCGATCAGCCGACGGTAGGTAATCGCCGGAATCGCCACACCGATGTATAGTAACTTCTTCCACATTGTTCCTTCCGCTTCGGACAGGCGCAGTCGGCGGCGTCCGGTGTACTCGTTGAGATACGCCTGCAGATGCTTCGGACCCAAGGCTACATACGTACTTTTCAGCGATGTCCACGCCTCTCTCACCACTTTCCGCAAGGGTCTATATAGCCGATAGGCTTGAGGGAACGATTGTACCGCCGATGCACGAACATCTACCTGTTCGTTGATGAACACAGCGAGTTCGTGACGATTCGCTCCGTGCCCATCTCCCCTCATCTGCGGCACCAGGCGGATTTTGACCTGCTCCGGCTCGCCCGACTCCGTGACCGTGCACCCGGCTACGACCGCCGAAGCATGCGGATGAGGAAACTGAGGCCGGGACGGATTACACCCATACAGATCGCTGTTCACCTTCACGTCTCCGCAGAGCAGCTCCCGGGAATTGAACTCCCCGAGGGCATGGCGGATTTTTTGCAGCATTACCCAGGCAGTTTTGTAGGTGACCTGGATCACCTGGCTCAGCCGCATCGCCGAGATGCCGTCGGGGAGCAGGAACAACTCCAGCGCCTGGAACCACTTGGTCAGGGGGAGATGCGTTCGTTCAAACATCGTGCCCACCAAAGCCGACGTTTGATGCGCACACCTGGCGCACTCGAACAAAGGGACACGTCGGGAAGTCAGACGACTGCAGCGGGTATGGGCGCAACGCGGGCAGACGAAGCCGTTCGGCCACTTCATCGTGATCAATGCCTCCATGCAGGCCTGCTCGTTGTGATAACGACGGCTAAAGGGTTGATGTTCCGTTTCCGCTTGGACTTCCATGTCTGCTCGCCTCCGAATCCGTAATCCACGAACATAAGTTCTTTTTTTCATTATACAAAACATATGTTCTTATTTCAAGCTGAACATCCCAGTTGAGCTTCACTTGAGCTGCCTCTTTTTTTCTTTTCTCTTTTCTCGTTATTCCTTCCCCTAGGCCCCCCAACCTTCAACCCCCGCATTCTGATCCAAAGGGATAATCGTGCAAAGCTGTATGGAAAGGCATTAGGTATTAAGCACCAGGCAGTGGACACCACACACCACACACCAGACACCACACACCAGACACCACACACACCACACACACCACACACACCACACACACCACACACACCACACACACCACACACACCACACACACCACACACCACCCTATAGACACGCATCTCTCTAGCTACTAGACTTTGAGGGGGGACGAATCCCCTTCTTGCAAGAAAGCTTGCAAAAAGCTGTAATACTTTGATTCAGCGTCAATCCCAGCAGTAGATCTCCGTTTTACCTCGTTATATCAGGGCCTGTTTGCTGATTTCTTGCTGCGAAAGTTGAGTTAATAACCTTAATTACTCGCTAAATAAAACATCCGCCGGGGGTTGCACCGGCGGATGTTTCCTTTTTGAAAATAGATGCCCGTCTTGTAACAGTTCATCAAGCTTTCTGGCCCGCTTCCTCCAGCATGGAGGTGCAGTGTGAGCAGCGTATTGCCTTTATAGGCACTTCCGAAAGGCAGAAAGGGCATTCCTTTGTTGTTCTCTCTTCTTCTGCTTTCTCGGCCTTCTCCTGTTTGCGTCTCAACATGTTGATCCCTTTCACGAGCAGAAAAACGCAGAATGCCACAATCAAAAAGTCGAGCACTACATTAATGAACTGTCCGTAGGCAATGACGACCGCGCCTGCTTCCTGGGCTTGAGCAAGGGGGAGCTGGTTGCCCGCCGCACCGGTAGTCTTGTCCGGGTCCAGCGAAAAGTAAAGGTCGGAGAAATCGGCATCTCCGAAGAGTTTTCCGACTGGCGGCATAACGATGTCATTAACGACAGAGGTCACAATTTTATTGAACGCGGCCCCGATGATGACGCCGACCGCCAAATCGATCACATTGCCGCGCATTGCAAACTCTTTGAATTCCTGTATAAAGCCTTTGCCACTCATTTATGAAATTGTCTCCTCTCCCACTGCCGATTCTCTTCGGCGTACTGCATTTTATTGTACACAAAACACGGCCTTTGCAAAATATGCTAAGTGACTTTTGCAGAATAATATGCCAGCTGTTAAAATAGATATAGAATCATAACTATGTTGCGTACATGCCGCCTGGATATGCGTTCTGGCGGTTTTGTGCGTTGAGCAGGGTTAAGAAGCAGGAGGTAAGATGATAGTGATTACGAAAAATTGGAAGTTGTGGGCAGGTGCCGCATTGACTGCGGTGCTGTTGACGGGGGCTCAGCCTGGAATAAGCTCTGCCGCGCAGGTGGAAGAAACGGCCGTGAAGCTGACACAGCCGGCCTTTTGGGTTGCTCCTGTTTTACCGGCTGCCGGTGGACAGAACAGCACAGAGCAGGCCGTGGAACGGAGCGTGCATGCCGTGCCTGATCAGGGGCTCGTATATATCTATACCCGCCAGGCTGTGCGTGCGGAGCAGGACATCACGGGTTATTTGGATATTTTGCAGGCTTATAATGATCAGACGGGTGAGCTGAAATGGCAGTATGAGCTGCATAAGGAAGGCAAGCCTTACGCTGCAAATACCCAGCTGATGTACACGGAGTCCGGAGAGATCTATATCTATGCCCAATACACGGATGGAACGGCCCGTATTCACGCCGTATCGTCGCAAGGAAAGGAGCTATGGGCTCAGGAAATCGCCAGCGGCAGTAAAGTCAGCCTTGTAAGCAGCAGCAAGCTGCTTGTCTATAAGGAAAGCGAGCCTTCCTGGGACGGATCGGTATCCACTACATTTACCCAATATTCTGATACAGGCAAGTTTATTAACCAGAGTATATTTAATGGCACAGTAATTTCTGCCGGGAACGGCAGGGTCGTGATGAATACGGACCGCAAGGTTAAGGCCGGTGAACAGTGGCAGAATACAGATCATCCGGGGATTAATATATTGGACGATTCCCTGGTCTTATTGGATTCTTATACTTTCCCTACCACCACCAAAATTTCCGGAGCTGGAAATCCGGTGATTGTTCTGGACGATGATACGCTGCTCATTCAGGCTGCGAGCGATACACAAGGAAGCATCCTGATCGGATTTGATGAGGATGGGGAGAAAAAGTGGGAACGCCTTGTTCCTGAAGGCGCCTTGATTGAACCGGCCGGTGCTGGAAGCTATGCGGTCTATGCCAATGGTAAAATCGAACTTTACAATGTGTTCAACAAGATGGTGGAACGCACGTTTACCTCTGTTCCTTCTGATGCTGTGAGCATGGAGCAAACAGAAGAAGGCAAGCTCCAATTGGTTCTTGGCTCTAACGTATATGTATTGGACCCGCAGACTCTGAAAACCGGCAAATTATATAAACTGAACTATCAGAACAGTCCTTACGATACGACGGACAAAGCTGTATTCTCGGTCGTGAACAACCAGCTTGAGAAAGGTTTGATCCGTTAGGCGGCAAGCTGTAGTGAATTAGTACTACATTTTCAAGAAAAAAAAGCCCCAACATCGGGGCTTTTTTGGTATAATCAGCTAGTACAACTTAACGGCTAACAAGGGCGGTCGGCTAATCTCCCGGAAGGGAGGTGAGGCTATCTTACCTTAAGAAATAGACCGCCCGAGCAAGGAATCGGTCTATTTCCAGCACTGAATTCCGACAGCCGACCGCTCTTTTAGCGGTGTTGTACGGGGACCGGCTGCAACCGGTCCTTTTTCTATTCTTATGTTACCATATAAAATTTATTCTTTTCAATAAATTTTCCTTCCGAATTGTAGTGATAACAATAACATTCGGAAGCGATGATATGGGAGACGTCAAGGGTGTCCAGGATGGCCGCTCTTCTTTTCCTTCCGCGGATGCGTAATTTTCCCCAGCTTGTCCGTGTCGTTTTCCTTGGGAACAAGCCGCTCATCCGTCTTTCCTTCATGGTGGTTGTCGAAGGCATACTCGGTCAGCTTCCATTCGCTTTTTCCCAGCACCAGATCTGCCGGAAAATGCTGTCCCCGCTTCAGATGCTGCGCATGGCCGTCTTCATCCTCATACACACCGTCAATTTCTACATTTTCTCCCGAAAGCGGGAGCATATCTTTATCGTCAGAACTCATAATGTCTCCTTCCGTCACGCGTCCTCCTGGTTAAAATACCCGCCGGAAAAATAAATTATGCACAACTCAGACGGAGGCGGTGACGGGAGCAAACCATTTGCTCATGATATCATCGGCGATGGTTTCCGCCGCACGGGGCTTGCAAAGACGACTGACTGCCTGTTTCATTCGCTCTGCCTGCACAGGATGCGTAAGCAGCCCATTGACCTGTCCGATCAGCTCCTCCGCATGGCGGGACAGCAGGGCCGCACCTTTTCCTTGCAGATAGAGGGCGTTATTCAGTTCTTGGCCCGGAACGGGGCGATAAATCAGAATCGGCAGTCCGGAGGCGATGCTTTCCGCCAGGGTGATGCCGCCGGGCTTGGTGATGACCATATCGCTTGCTTTCATCAGAGAGGGGATGTGATCCACGTAGCCGAAGGTATGAATATCCGGCTGCTCGGCAAATTCCTGGTCCAGCTCGGACTTCAGCGCTTCGTTCCGGCCGCACACGATCAGTACGCGCACATCCGGGAGAAGCATGAGGCCGTGGCAGATGTCACGAATGCCTGACAGTACGCCGAAGGCTCCGGCCATCAGGAGCACGGTACGCTTGCCCGAAGCCGCTAATTCGCTGTTGTCCAGCCACAGGGACTCGTCTGCAGCTGTACTGAATGAAGGATGAATCGGTATCCCGCTCGCAACGACGCGGTCCGGATGCACACCTCGCGCTTTGGCTTCAAGCTTCATATCCTCAGTTGGAACATAGTAGCGGTCGATATCCGGATGCAACCAGCGTCCGTGCAGATCAAAGTCTGTAAGCACATTGACGATCGGCAGATTCATGCCCGTCCGGCGCCGCAATGCAGGCAGGGCCAGCTGCGGGAAGGTGTGAATCACCAGATCCGGCTGCACATGCGCCAACGTCTCCTGCAGCTTGCGCATGCCGAAGGAATGCAGGACGCTGCCGAACGGAGATCTGGCCTGCATATCCTTGGTCAGGTTGTACACCCAGCCGTAAATTTGCGGGATCGTTTTAAAGCTCTGCATATATACGAATTTGGTCAACTCATTCAGCATTGGATGAGCCTCGGCCATCAGATCGAGCAGAACAACTTCGCAGCTGCCCCGCTTGCGGAGCGCAGCCTCAATTGCACGTGAAGCCTGATAATGTCCGTTGCCATAGCTGGCGTACAAAATTAAAATTTTCGGCTTTGCGTTCCCCATGTTGATGCCCCCATTATTCAACCATCTGTTTTCATTATACGCTCATGGTTCAGGTCCCGCCAAAAACTCCTCGTTTTGGGATACTTGGCCCGGATGATTTCGTCTGCACGCATGAGCAGATGCTCGTCTGCGTATGATCCTTCATGCTGTACTGCAGACCACGCGGGAGGATGGCGATCGGTATGCTGCGCATGGGGATATACTTGTCCACGACGCAGGTCCCCTTTTTCCCGCCAACTTTTGCGGATGGATGTATTATAGCCTGTTGAACCAGGATAAAAGTAATATTTCTGTAATGTTTGTATAACAGCCGCTTCCTTTAATATTGTGCTGATGTTTGTAAGGTATACTGCAATTAATTGCCTAAGCCATTTACCGCCGAAAGTCCGATGTATATTATATCCCCCTGTAGTACAGTACTAAGAAAAAATAGACAGAAAAATGTGGCTTTACCTGGAAAATGAATCTGGCTCCTGAATATGATATAATGTGATTGAGATTCAGGCAGAATCCATTCGGGTAAGTCTAGTGTCAGGTATACGACCATTTGGAACGTTCCCGACCTAAGCTGTATTCTACTTGCTACTTCAAATGTATATGACGTAATGACTTTGCAGCATTCTCTTCAACGAAGCATTTATTTCCAACGTTTTGGGAGGGAGTTAACATGGCAACGAAAGGTCATAACGAAGTAAAGGAAAGTCTGCGGGAGATGACTCGAATTTTCCGGCCAAAGGATCCCAAAAAGTTTGTAAAAGAATACGTACGCAAGTACCGGATTACCGGAGGATATGAAGAGGAGCTCACCCTTGTGGTTGAAAATGAGCTTGGTCGCCTGAATTCTTCTGTCTCTTGAGCCTTAAGTCACTGATATCAACATTCAGCGCATCGGCAACGCCGTTCTTTTCACGTTAACGTGGTAAGGAACGGCTTTTTTGTGTTTGTTGAGGAGGATTCATACACCTGGATGCTGGAATACTTAAGATATGGTCTGAGAAAGGGGAATGAGGCATGAGTATGCTGCAGCTGGAACAGGTTGTGAAGCAGTATGGGGAGAAGACGGCCGTCAACGGGGTGTCTTTGCAGGTGAACAGTGGTGAAATCTATGGTTTATTGGGGGGCAATGGCGCTGGCAAAACCACAACGATGCGTATGGTGCTGGGGTTGATCTACCCGGATGGCGGGCGCATTCTGTATGACGGCAAGCCGTACAACGCCGAGCTCCAGCACAAAATGGGATATTTGCCGGAAGAGCGGGGACTGTATCCGAAGGTAAAGGTCAGCGAGCAGATCATTTACCTCGCCAGGCTGCGCGGCATGTCTGCCAAGGAAGCGGACCAAAGCCTGCGTTACTGGCTGGACCGTTTCGGCGTGCCGGAATATTACGATAAGAGGATCGAGGAGCTGTCCAAGGGCAATCAGCAGAAAATGGGCTTTGTCGCCGCGGCTGTTCATCGTCCGCCGATCATGGTGCTGGATGAGGCTTTCAGCGGTCTGGACCCTGTCAATGTCGAGCTGCTGAAGGACACGGTCAAAGAGCTGCGCGATCAGGGCACAGCCATCCTGTTCTCCACCCACCGGATGGAGCATGTCGAGGAGCTGTGCCGCAATATTACCATTTTGCACCGCTCCAACACGGTGGTACAAGGGGATATCAAGGAAATTAAAGACCGTTACCCACGCGAAAAGGTCCGCCTTGTGACCTCCGGCGAGATCCAGGGGCTTGATGCAATTCCCGGTGTGCGCAGGGTGGAAAGGCTCGCAAGCGGCTGGATGCTGTATATCGATAAAGAAGCGGCAGCACAGCGCATTTTGCAAACGGCCATGGCCCAGGGAGATGTTCTCCGCTTCGAGATTATGGAGCCTACACTGAATGAAATTTTCATCAAGGAGGTTGGCGAAGCTCATGAATAAAATGGGTACGGTGATCGGCTTTACTTTCCGGCAAAAGGCCCGGACCAAATCTTTTATATGGACCACTATTATATTGGCGCTGCTGCTTACGATTGCCATGAATATTCCTTTTCTGATTTCCATCTTCAAGGGAGATGAGACGGGAACAACGGGCGGGAAGCAACCGGTGCAAATCGCGCTGATTGCAAATGAATACACAACAGCCGCTGAGGAGCTGGAGCAATACAGTTTGACCCAGTCTGTCCCCCCTGTCCAATGGACCCGCTATCCAGGCATCCATGACAATGGATTAAAAACCGCCATTGCAGATGAGAAGGTAAAAGGGTACGTTGAACTGGTTAAGGCTGAGGACGGGGGAATGTTCCCGCTGGTCCGTTATACTTCCGTGGACGATGAACCGTCACAGGATGTGATTTCCCTCCTGCAGTCAGGGCTGCAGCATGCCAAGGCCAAAGCTGTGGCCGGAGATACGCTGTCAGCGGAGCAGCTTGCGCAAATCACCGAGCCGGTGGCCATCGACAGCAGGGAGGTCAGCAGCGCTGAAGCAGGCGGTACGGATGGCACGGCGGCGAAAGCGAATGTCGGGACCATCAACTATGTCGTAATCTATGTGCTGATGATTCTGTTTTTCACATCGGCCATGATGACCGGCAATATGATCGCTGCCGAGGTCACGGCCGAGAAGAGCTCTCGTGTGATGGAAATCCTGATCACGAGCGTGTCACCTTTGACACAGATGTTCGGTAAAATCATCGGTATCTTTATTGTTGGTCTGCTGCAGATTTTTGTGTTTGCCCTGGTTGTGGGGGGGAATCTTATGCTGCCACACAACGAGTCTATATTGAGCGGGTTTAATATGAGGCTTGCAGATCTGAACTATGAAGTGCTGATTTATGGACTGATCTTCTACATTTTGGGTTACTTCTTATATGGCGTGCTGTTCGCCGCGGTTGGTTCGATTGTTAGCCGCACGGAAGATCTGGGCCAAGCCGTGATGCCCATCACGATGCTGTCGCTGGTTGCGTTTTATATTGGTATCTTCAATATTAGCGCATCGGATAACATGCTGGTGAAGGTGGCCAGCTACATCCCGTTCACATCGCCGACGGTCATGCTGCTGCGCATCGGGCTCGACCGCGTCGCCGCCTGGGAGGTCTTGATTTCACTCGCGCTGCTGGTCGTAGCGATCCTTGTCTTCGGCTGGATCGCGGCGAAGATTTACCGGACCGGCGTGCTGATGTACGGCAAGCGTCCGACAATCAAGGAGCTGCGTAAGGCGATGAAGGCGTACAAAATATGAGGAGGGGCAATATGCAAGGTAAGAATATATTTAATTTTTGCAGCGGCTTCGAATACAATGAACGTATAGTCAAAGCGCGAGGTCACCGCGGCAGCAAATGATTGTCCCGAATGCCATAGTTCGTGCTGCCGAGGTGCTGTTCACGCGTTATTCGAACTAAAATACAAGTTTTGCGGAGGGATTCAATTGGGAAAACAATTTACGGCCATGCTTCCCGAGCATATGGCTTTTATCCGGAAGCAGCACCTGTTCTTTGTCGGAACGGCGCCCATGTCGCGGGATGGGCATGTCAACCTGTCGCCGAAGGGATATGACAGTTTTCGGATTATGTCCGAGTCTAAGGTCGCGTATTTGGATTTGACCGGCAGCGGCAATGAGACCAGCGCCCATCTCGAAGAGAACGGTCGAATCACGATTATGTTCTGCGCATTTCAGGGGCCGCCGAACATCCTGCGGCTGTACGGAACCGGAACCGTAATTCTCCCGGAGGACAGCGAGTGGGAGGGAGTATACGGAATGTTCGATCCGCTGCCTGGAGTCCGGCAGATCATTGTGGTTGATATTCACAAAGTGCAGACTTCCTGCGGTTATGCAGTTCCGTTCATGTCGTACGAAAAGGAGAGGGACACGCTCCGGCGGTGGGCGGAACAAAAAGGCGAAGAAGGCTTGCGCAGCTACAAGCAGGAAAAGAACATGAGCAGCCTTGACCGATTGCCGACGTCCCTAGGAAAACGAAACGTATAGGGACCTCCATATAAAAATGTCTCGCCCTGTTCCACTTGCCAAAGCAACGTGCGGGCGAGATCTCTTAGTGCTATTAAACCTTGGAATGTTGCTTATAGTCAATGATTTGTTGACTTATAAGTCTTGTACGCGCTTACAAACAATAATATACGATTTGTAGCGAAACCGCTCAACAGGTCATTTTTATGTTTCAGCGGGGTCATTTTTAAGGGGATATCAAAGTCCCTGTAGCTACTTTACAATGCAGGCCTTAAAATGAGGGGGAAATGTTTTACCAGGGAAGGGATGAGTATGGAGCATAAGCGTTGGAGCCGAAAGATAGCCTCAATGATAAGAAATATGAAGTTTCAAAATAAATTAATGGCAGGTTACCTATTGGCTTGTGTGATTCCGCTGATCATTGTAAGCGTCATCATTTTTCGGCAGGCGGCAGTGGAATTGGAGAGCTCATCCGAGGAATTTGCTGCTTTGTACACGTCCCAGATCAGGATTTCATTGAATAAATTCATGAAAGAATATGACCAGATCACCAAGTCCGTATTAGTTGATAACGATATAATTTACAAGCTTGGCGAAGAACGAAAGATGTCCATAGATGAATTGGTCCTCCAGAGGGTTACCGTACAGAAGCTGCTGATGCGTGTCGCCTTGCTGGAGCCGGAGATCAGCAGTCTCATGCTCATCAGTCGGGATAACAGTGTCTACCAGTATACTAATACGACAAGCAGAGTGAATGAAACCGCACTCTTAACGCAGGAGTGGTTCAAGCGGATCCGCAGCTCAGACGATACATTTTTCATAACCGGGCTGCATGATCGCATGTACTACGATGACAAAGGAGAGGGTGCCGTAGTCACCGTGGGAAGGGTGCTTCTCAATGCCGACGGCGCGTATGCTGGCGTGCTGCTTATTGATCTGGACCCCTTCATGCTGCTGCAGCTGGACAATGATTTTGTGCTGGCCCGCGATAAATATGGCATAAGTGTCGTCATAAGCAATCACCTTGGGGAAATTGTTTATCATTCTGAGGCTGCCAGCGGCCGGATGAGCTGGACGAAGCTGCTGGAATCAGGCAGGGATTATACGAAGGATGCTGGGACTCCTGAGCGGATCATTTTATCCGAGCAGACCCAAGCGGGTGAGCTTTTCATCAAGACCGAAATTCCACGGTCGAAGCTACTTCTGAGGATTAGCAAAATCCAGGCAGTTACCGTAGTAGTCATCCTGGTGAGCGGTCTGATTGTAACCCTGATCTCCATGGGATTAAGTTATCATATCACGAAGCCGATCAAGGCGCTCCGCAAAAGTATGAGGAAGGCGGAAGGCGGTCAATATGTGCCGATTCCGCATCATCAATCCAACGATGAGATAGGAGGCCTGGTCCAAAGCTATAACAAAATGATCGTCACCATTCGCACTTTGATTGAAGACGTATATATCGCCGAGATCAAGCAGCGCAAAGCCAAATTGCTGGCGCTTCAGAACCAGATCAACCCCCATATGCTGTACAATACATTGGAATCCATTAGAATGAAAGCGCTTGCCAAGGAAGATGAGGAAGTCGCCGATATGATCAAAATCCTGGCACGGATGTTTCGGCTGGCCTTGGGCAAGGAAGACGGGCAGTATTTGGTAAAGCATGAAGTGCAGTATACGATGAATTATTTGCAGCTCCAGAACATCCGGTTCGATCATCGCTTCAAGCTGCATATCAGGCTGCCCGAGGAAATTCAGCAGTGCAGCATCATTCCGCTGGTTTTGCAGCCCATCGTGGAGAACAGCATTAACCATGGTTTTCAGGGCTACAGCCGACCGATGAATATTACCATTGAAGGCATGTGCACAGGAGATGGAGGCATTGTCATCCGCATTACGGATGATGGAATCGGGATGCTGCCGGCCAAGCAAGCAGAGCTGTATGATCGCCTGAAGGAAGCAGAGACGGATAAGTATAGGCTGGAGCAAACGGATGAATTGGAAGAGAATGGATTAGGCCTCAAAAATATTGCTGAACGCATCAAGCTGCATTACGGGAACCAATATTACTTGTCTTTCTCTTCAGTCTATGGAATAGGCACGACTGTCGAAATTTATATCCCCGGAACTTGAATCAATCCTGTCTGAAACGAAAGGGAAAGGGTGAGCTGAGATGAAGATGGTTATCGTGGATGACGAAAAAGGGATTGTGGACGGACTTCATAAGATGATCGGCCGCTACATTCCCGAATGTGAGATGATCGGCGCAGCTTATAATGGTCTGGATGGATTCAAACTGATTCTGGAGCGGCAGCCGGACATTGTGATTACAGATATCCGCATGCCTCAGGCAGACGGTCTGGAGATGATCCGGATGCTGAAGGAGGAGGCGTGTCATGCCAAATTTATTCTCTTGAGCGGGTATGCGGAGTTCGAATACGCCCGCAAGGGCATGCAACTGGGCGTTCAGTTCTACATCAACAAGCCGGTGGAAGAAGAGGAACTGCAGGACTGTGTTTACAAGATGATGGAGGCCATCCGCTCTGAACGGGCCAGGCAGCAAGAGGTATACAACTTAAAGCAGCAGGTGCACAACCGGATGGTGGAGAGTGCATTTCGAGATCATATGGATGCTGGTGGTGATAACATTCCCCGGAAGAAGGATATCATTACGGAGATCAAGCAGTATGTGACGGAGCACTATAGCGAACCGATCAGCCTGGCGGATTTATCCGCCCGTTTCTTTATCAATCCGTATTATTTGAGCCAGCTGTTCAAGCAAAAGACGGGGGAAACGTATCTGAACTATTTGGCACAAACCCGGATCAATAAGGCAAAGGAGCTGCTGATCAGAACGGATTTGAAGGTCTATGAAATATGCCAAAGGGTCGGTTACTCCGATGCACAGCATTTTGCCCGCTTATTTGAAAAATTGACAGGATGCAAGCCGAGCGAATACCGTAAAAACCCGCTTAGGGAATAATCATGATTCGTCCTTTCGCCGATTCACAGGCGGGAGGATTTTTTTGTACAGCTAAAAAATGGCCCTGTGAAAACTTAAAAACGTCCCTTTGTGCGTTTTGCTTCCCGAAAGTATAGTGAATGTAAGCGGATACAACAAAGCGCATACAGGGGGGATAAAATTGAAAAGCAGTAATCTTCATCATATGAAGGTGTATTGGCCACTATATGTGATGGCGATTCCAGGAATCGTTTTTCTCATCGTATTTAAATTCATTCCGCTGGGCGGTGCTGTCATCGCCTTCAAGGACTATTCGGTTTTTCAAGGGTTTATCGACAGTCCCTGGGTTGGCCTCAAGCATTTTGAGACCCTGCTTCACCATCCGGATTTCGCTCGCGTGTTCGGCAATACACTGATGCTGGGATTTTTCAAGCTCGTATTGATTTTCCCGGTGCCCGTTTTGCTGGCACTGATGATCAATGAGATTCGAAAATCGGCGTTGAAGAAAGGAATCCAGACCGCTCTGTACATTCCGCACTTTTTGTCCTGGGTTATCGTTGGCGGTATTCTCTTCGATTTCTTTTCGTTAAGCGGTTTGTTCAACATGATCATCGGGTGGTTTGATCAGGAAGCTGTGCTGGCCATGCAAGAAAGCGCATACTTTAGACCCATTTACGTGCTTGCTTCGATATGGAGAGACGCCGGATGGGGGACCGTGGTGTATATGGCCGCCATTAGCGCGATCGACCCGCAGCTCTATGAATCGGCGATGATCGACGGCGCCTCCAAGTTCAGGCAAATCCGCCACATTACATTTCCGCTTCTTTTGCCTACCGTTCTGGTGCTGTTCTTGCTCGAGATAGGCAATTTCCTGGATCTTGGCTTTGATCAAGTATATAATCTGCTCACTCCAATGACCTACAACGTAGGAGATATCCTGGATACGTATGTGTTCCGGACCGGCATTCAGCAGGGGCAGTACAGTTTTGCTACGGCGGTAGGGCTGTTTCAATCGGTGATTGGATTTATGATGGTGTACACCTTCAATAAGCTGTCGAAGAAAGTGTCGGATGGGGGGCTATGGTAGGCATGCTTGAATCGAGAGGGGAAAAAGTATTCGTTACCGCAATCACCGTCTTTCTCATCCTGTTTTCTATCATAGCGCTCGTACCGCTCCTGTCCGTAATCGCAACCTCGTTCAGTTCCAAAAGTGCTGTGGACATGAACCTGGTAACGTTATGGCCGAAGCAATTTACGCTTGACTCATGGAAACACATCATCGACCGTCCCGACTTATGGAAATCTTTCTTCCTGACGCTCGGCTCGACGTTAATCGGAACAGTATTGGCACTTTTGATGACTGCCTTGTTCGCCTACCCGTTGTCGAAGTCCGAGTTTCGCTGGGGCTCCGTCATTATGGTGGGTGTTGTGATCGCCATGATCTTCAAGGCGCCTATCGTGCCATACTTCCTGACGGTGCGCAGTATCGGCCTTTATGATAATCCGCTGGTTCTGGTCGTGCCGCATATTCTGAATCCATTCAATCTAATCATTATGAGAACCTTCTTCAAGCAATTCTCCAAGGAATTGGAGGAAGCGGCCTTGCTTGAGGGCTGCGGATATTTCCGCATGCTGTTCCAATTCGTGCTTCCGCTGTCCAAGGCCGTACTGGCAACGCTTGCTTTATTCTACGGTGTTGTGTTGTGGAACCAATTTCAGCATCCGCTTTTTTTCCTGCAGGATCCAAACTGGTTTCCGCTGCAGATCAAGATACGACAGTTCATCACCGACGGCAACGTGATTATGGCAGGCGCCCCCTCCACGGCTGATCTTAATTATAACGAGCGCACTTTAAGAGCAGCGACCGTTATTTTTGCCATCATTCCGATCATTCTGGTGTATCCGTTCCTGCAAAAATATTTTGTCAAAGGAGCCATGATTGGCTCGGTAAAAGGGTGAAGGGGGAGAAAAGATGAATTTCAAAAAGATTGGTTTATTATTAGCGGCGGGTATGCTTACAATTACTACTGTAAGCGGTTGCGGTGGATCCGAAGGTTCATCAGCTGCTGACCAGAATCAAACCTCTGACGGAGTTGTCGATATTGAAGTGTGGGGAACGAACATCGGCTACCAACCGATCGAAAAAGGGAGCAAGCTGTACGAATTTTATAAGGAAAAGCTTGGCGTGGGTGTTATCCATCCGTATGTGGAATGGAACGGGGGCACCAACTATCTTAATCAGCTAAACCTGAAAATTGCCGCCAATGAAATGCCGGACCTGTTCTTGCCTAAGGAGGGGATTGAAGACAGCCTGGCCAAAAACGGTGCGATTGCAGACTTGACTGAGCTGCTGCCGAAACATGCACCGAATTTGTGGGAAGCCATTCCACAGGAGATGTGGGATGTGGTCAAGGCGAACGACCCTACCGGTCAGGGGAGAATCTATTATATTCCCGGTATGGTGGATTACGGGAGATATGCCGGCCTGATCCGGAAGGATTGGCTCGACAAGGTGGGTTTGCCCATGCCAAAGACCCAGGACGAATATGTAAAGGTGCTGGAGGCATTCCGGGACAAGGATCCCAATGGCAATGGCCAGAAGGATGAGCTTCCAACCGGCGGCCGGGAGCAAGCCCGCTGGATGGATCATTTGTTCGCCATGTACGGGGTAGCCATGTTCGAAGGTTATCCGGACTGGGACATTTACAATGGTGAGCTGACTTATTCCGCAGTCACTCCGAATATGAAAGCGGCACTGGAGTTCATCGCCAAGCTGTACAAGGAAGGATTGATCGACAAGGAATCCCTTTTGAACACTAAAGATAAATGGGACGGCAAGATTCACTCGGATAAGGTAGGGAATTACTTCCATTGGGTAGAATCCGGCTATTTACCCTTGGAAAATCTTTATAAGAACACGGGCGTGAAGGCACAATTCGAAGTACTCCCCATCCCGGAAGTCCCGGGCTTCAAGGGGTTCTATACCTGGAAGAGGTTTACGCCTCCGGGCTGGGTAGTCAAGAACAACAAAGATGAGAAGAAGCTGATGGCCACCCTGAAGCTGCTGAACAATATGTACGATAAGAAGAATGTGAAGGATCTGTACCTTGGTGTGGAAGGAATGCATCATACGATCAAGGACGGCAAACCCACTAGGCTTCCGGATGATAAAAGTACACAACAAAATCTGATTCTTGATCCGTATGCCAAAATATCCACCCTTGATTTCATGATTGATCTGAACAAGAGTACAGCTTCAGAAGATAGAATGTGGGCCATTGATCAGGTGAATCGAAATATGCAGGAAGCTCAGAAGTATGCCAAAGTCATAGCCGGTGACGGCATGCCGGCCAGCGTATACGACGGCTTCCCGGACATTAACAATCGTACACTGTACGTGGAATACGCCACCAAGATTACCCTCGGGCAGTACCCGATCAGCAAGTTCGACGAATTCGTCGACAAGTGGAATCAATCGGGGGGTGAAGAAGTTACGAAGCGGGCCAGAGAATGGTATGCGAAAGCGAAGAAGGGGCAATCATGAGAAATCGTCTAATGGAAGTGCTAGCTGGTCAAGAACAAAACTATATTCTTCCTTTTCTCTGGCAGCATGGCGAGGAAGAGCAAGTGATTCGGGAAGAGATGGCCCGTGTGCATGAAGCCGGAATCGGGGCTGTTTGCGTGGAATCCCGGCCCCATCCGGACTTTCTCGGACCGAGATGGTGGATGGATATGGATATTATTATGGATGAAGCCCGGAATCGCGGCATGAAGGTATGGATTCTTGATGACGATCATTTTCCAACAGGACATGCGGGAGGCAAGGTGAAGGAGGCTCCGGAGGTGCTTCATCGCATGTTCTTGGGTGAACGTTATATCGATACCCTCGGTCCTGCCAAGGGAGCATCTCTGTTGCTGGATACCTTGCTGATGCAGGGGCTTCGGCCGACGATCTCATTGACTCAACACGCGAGCGGCAAAAATAAGCTGGTCTCAATTGTCGCGGTCCGCCGCGATCCATCCAATGGAACATTGCTCAATGATTGTGTCGACATCACTGACCTTGTGCACGACGGCATCCTTTATTGGGATATCCCAGATGGGTATTGGCGAGTATTTATTATTTCAGAAAATAAGCATGGTGGCAGTACAGCGCAGAAGGATTATTTGAACCCGCTGGATCGGGATTCCGTTCGTATTTTGCTTGATACGGTATATGAAGCTTTTTACGAACGGTACAAAGCGGATTTCGGCAAGACATTTGCCGGCTTCTTTTCAGATGAACCCGGTTTTTACAATGATGAGAAAACTTTTGACTTTAATTCTAAGCCCGGAAAACAGGGAGTGGCGCTTCCGTGGAGCCGGGAGATGCCGGCTTTATTTGAAGAGGCGTTAGGTGCGGACTTTCGTAAGCTTCTATATCTTCTCTGGCAGGATGCGGGAGAACCGTCGAATATTGTGCGGTACACTTATATGAATCTCGTCAGCAAGCTTTATGCGGACCATTTCTGCAGCCAAATCGGAGTCTGGTGCAGAGCCCGCGGGGTGGAATACATCGGACATGTGCTGGAGGACAATAACGTTCATGCAAGGCTTGGTCCCGGTGCCGGACATTTCTTCCGCTCGCTCTGGGGCCAAGACATGTCGGGCCTTGATGTAGTGCTGTGGCAGATCGTTCCCGGCTTTGATGAATTATCTTTCCGCCAGCCGACGGGGGAGACGGATAGTGAGTTTTACCACTATGGTCTCGCTAAGCTTGCTGTGTCGCTTGGGCACATCGATCCGAAAAAACAAGGCCGGACGATGTGTGAAGTGTATGGGGCATACGGCTGGACGGAAGGGTTAAAGCTGATGAAGTGGCTCACAGATCACATGCTTGTTCGCGGCGTCAACTATTTTGTCCCGCATGCTTTTACCCAGAAAGCTTTTCCGGATCCGGATTGTCCGCCACATATGTATGCGAGCGGGAAAAATCCGCAGTACCGCTACTACAAGCATTTAAATCGCTATATCAATCGAATCAGTCACCTGATTTCAGGCGGTAGGCATGTGGCGACAGCAGCTGTTCTATATCACGCTGAAGCCGAATGGTCCGGGGAAGCGATGTATTTTCATAAACCCGTGAAAACATTGATGCAGCATCAGATCGACTGTGACGTTCTGCCTGTCGATGTTCTTTTGGAAGCGGCCAGCGTGAAAGACAACAAGCTGCATGTAAATTACGAGGATTACGAGTGCCTGATCGTGCCCTATGCAGAAGCGCTTCCGGCGGCGATAGTGCGGCGCCTGGTCCAGTTGGCCGAACAGGGATTGCCCGTTCGCTTTGTTGAGGGGCTGCCGGAACGATCGAGCGAGGGTATTGATGTTTCTGCTGAGCTGTCTCGTCTTGCTGATCACAGAAATGTTACGATGGTTGCCTTGAACAAGTTGGCGGATGAACTCATTGCAGACGGACATTACGATATCATCGTCGAAACATATGAACCGTATCTTCGAAACTATCGCTATCTTCATGACGATTTGGACGTGTTTATGTTCTTTAACGAAAGCCCGCATCAAACGATTCGCACGAAGGTGGTTTTACCTGTCCAGGGCGATGTTTATGCCTATGATGCCTTCCTGAACCGCTTGACCTGTTTGCATGCAACCGGGAGGGACGGTGCGAGAATGGTGCAGCTTGTCCTGCATCCGTATGAATCCATCGTGCTGCTCTATGGAACCGCCCTTGAAGGATACGCTACTGCGCCACCGTGGTATGCGTCGGATGCGGGTTATGAGCTTGATGGTGAATGGACTGTTTGCACCGCAGATGCAGAACAATATCCTCATTTCAAGGAATGGGGAAAATTGATGGCCTTAACGAACATGAGTGGTCCTGATGAATTGTCACGATTTACTGGCACCTTTCGTTATGAAAAGGAATTTGAATGGAATGAATCCGCAAACCAGGCTCTGTTGGATTTGGGTGAAGTTTATGAAACGGCAGAGGTATGGTTAAACGGCGAGCAAATAGGTGTCCGCATTTGTCCGCCTTACCGCTTGGAGATCAATGGTCCGCTGAAGAAAGGCAAAAACAAGCTGGTCATCGAAGTTACAAATACGCTGGTGAAAGATCAGCCTGACTTCTTGTCATCTTTTGCACAGCAGGAACCAAGCGGACTTATCGGGCCGGTCCGGGTGATAAGCACCATGATGTCCAAAGCTTGAAAGCCATCGAACTTAGTTATGCCCCAGGCCATTCCAAGGATTGACGTATCTAAAGGGATTCGATATCCCAAAGAGGGGCCTGCTGCTTGCTTCCATCCGGTATGGAAACAAGCAGCAGGCCCCAATATGCAGCACCGAGCCTACAGCCCGAGCTTCTGGCCCTTCTCCAGACGCCGGATCTGCTGCTCACCCGTGTCTGCCAGCTCGCGGAACTGATCAATCGTCTGTCGCATACGCGGAAGCGCCTCCTGCTTATAGGTGCTGATCGAGTCGAGCGCTGCCAGCACATCGCTGAAGGCCTGCTTCATCGTGTCTACGGAAATGCTGGCCTCCAGCGCCTGCTTCTGAATGTCTGCCCCCTGGTTTTTGAGCAGCCGGGAGGTGCCGGAGATCAGATCATTAGTCGTCTGATTCAGCAGCTCAATCTTCTTGAGCACAATCTTCTGATTATAAAGCGCGCTGGCTACGGTAACGGCGATCTTCAAGGCAGACACCGTGACGTTCTTGGCACGATCGACCCCACGGATAAGCTCCTTGTTATTGCGGATAACCACTTCAATGGCCATGATTCCCTGCTGATTGACGACCAGCATCTGCTGCAAATCCATGACCCGCTGCCGGAGAGGGAACAGCACCTCTTCGGTAATGAAGCGGATTTTCTCAGGATCCTCGTCACGCAGCCTGGCTGCTTCAATTTGCGCATCTATGGACTCATCCATCAGCATGCCAAGCTGAATTTCCTTCTGCAATCTCTTGGTCAGCTCGCGCAAGCTCTGCTGCTCAATCTCCAGCGTTGTATTATCATTCTTCAAGGTAGCTCGGCCCTTATTCAGCGAATTTACGATATCCCCGATTACGGAATCGGCTCGTTCGAATTTCAGAAAGTAAGCGCGAAGCGGGTTGAACAATTTACCGAGCAGGCCTTTTTTCGCAAAATCAATGATACTCGGATCCAAATCCTTGAGCTGAATATGCAGCTCTGTCAAATCCTTGGCCACCTGACCACCTTCGTCTCCGGTCTTGGACAAATGTCCGACAGACACTTGAAGCAGGGCGTTCTTTTCCGAGGAGGATCCCATCGTGTTCAACCCGAAGCTCTCAATGGATTTCATAATTTCGCGGCGTTTATCCAGCGAATCCATGTCCAGTGTCATGATCATCTCTACATTGGATTGCGCTACAGCCTGCAGCTCGGCGACTTCGGCCGGAACAGGCTTCGTTTCTTCCTCAATCACTGCTTGAATCTCTTGTTCACTTGGGATTTCCATAGTAAATGATGACATATTAACTCCCCCTTATAAGCGGTGCGGACCTGTTGTTATGCAATTACATCTGCACGTTAAACAGATTGCCGATCTTGTAAACGACATCGTCGGTGTCTGCATTGATGCTGGCAGCCTCGTTAATACTGGAAATCGTTTGCAGAGCGTCAAGATTCGCATTGTATCCGATCGTATAAATCGGAATCTTGTAGGCTTCGATCAACTCACGGATTTCCCGCAGTGAATGGCCTTCATTCGTCTCTCCGTCACTTAATACGAACAGGAGTGGCTTGACATTCGGATTCGATACCATGTAATCCTCCAGCATTTTCAGACCGACTACAACACCATTGAGGGTTGCTGTCCCGCCTCCAGCGGAAAGACTGCCTACCGAGCCTGCGAACATCGATTGCTGGTTGGTGTCATATTTGGCAATCGGCAGCTGTATGGTCACATCACTTGAATAGGAGACAAGACCGATGCTGTTATCAGCACCCAGATATTTCTGTCCTTGAATGAGAGATTCCCTTAACCGGTTCAAGGGCTCGCCATCCATACTTCCTGACACGTCCGTCACGAATACGGCAGCAATGGGGCGACCGCTGTTTTTCTTTTCTTTCCATACCTTCTGGGCAGCAAGCAGTGTACTGCCATCGATCCTGTCCAACTCCGAAGTATAATCCTGGAGACCGTTGAATCCGAACTTCTCTGCGGACTTCTGATATTTTGCCTGGGTCACGAATTCTCCGAATTTGCGGAGAATATCCTTCTTCTGCTTCGGCAGATCCCCCAGAGCATACAGGGGACTGTCATGTCTTGAACCAAACGGCGTAAAAACATAGCTACCCTGCAGCTCCGGTGTATTCACGAAGGTCTGGTACTCAAGCACAAAAGCATCCAGCCGTCCGGACTGGGCCGCTTCCCGCATTTGCAGCGTAGTCGAGGCAGTGAACGGAACGTTCGCCTGGAACTGCTCAAAGCGCTGTACAGCCTCCGGGCCGAGCGGCTTGGAGATATCAAAGGAATTCAGGGCTGTGATCAGAAAATTCAAACCGGTAGAGCTGGCGAACGGGTCGGTATAACCCATGGCCAGTTCATTTTTGTCAATGGCTTCGATGACGGTCTTCACATTTACGTCTCCATAGGTGGTTTTCAGACTGTCATACTTATTCTTGGAAATCACGATTCCGGGCACATTGCCGACAAGACGCTTGGTAATGAGCTCTGTCTTTACATTGCTGGCCTTGACCATGGCACCCCACAATTCATTGGAAGGCGTAAAGCCGCCGGGTACGTACTTGCCTGATTTGATATAATCCGTAGCTGTCCCTGATGCGATATTGCGGATCTTTACGGAGACCGGTTTGCCGTTCACCGTGATCCTGGCTTTATTGAAGTCATTCGCTGCTTCAGTCAGCCATCCGTCAACTCCGCTGCCGGATTTCTCTGTTGAGGAGAAGATTTCAACATACTGCGGCGTCGTATTCTCCACGGTCACTGCAAACTTGGATATATCCGGCAGGGAGTCCGCAAGGTTCACCGGGTCCAGATCGATCTGTCCTTTAATTGGCTCAGCAACGGAGGGGGCAATATCGGTGTACAATTTGTTCAGCTTGCGCGAGGCCTGCTCCATACTTAACTGCGTATCCGTTTTTCCACTAATACTATTGAAAAAGGATATCCCGAAATATACCAGTCCGAACACCAGTACCAGCAAAAGGCCGGATACCAAAAAGAACTTGCTTCGCTTGGTCATGCTTGACCCTCCTTAATCTCTATATAGTTTGGTTTGCTTGATCAGAAGATCAATCTCCTTCATGCAAGGCATTTGTTCGATGTCCCCTTCCTCGAAGCTGTCCAGGCGTGAGATTTCAAGCATGAGCTGGTCCAGTTTGAGCAAAATCTCCTCATTCGTATTCAGCGAGGTTTTGAGATAAGTCAAATAATCGCTGTAGACCTTGTTTTTCTTCTGGATCATCTCTGGTGAGAGGCCCTTGGGTCTGTTATTCATCATGCTGCCGTACTCGGCCTTGTCAAAGACATGCAGGCGATTCAGAATACTCCGGACATTCAAATACAGCAGCTTCTCCACCTCCTGAGCCACCGAAGCGAACTTCTTGTAGCTCATCTCCCCGGCAGCAAAACGGTGGTTCAGAACATTCAGGAAGGCTTCACGTTTCTTCTTCATCCGCTCCAATTGCGAAATGACAAGTGTAACATCCTCTTCCAGAGCTTTAATGCCCTTATAGTAGTTCAACGCTTTCAGGTGGTCCTCATGTGTCTCTATTGTTTTGACTGGTACCGCTGCCGGAGGCTTGAAGAAGCTCGTATAGCAACCGTATAGGATCACCAGAATGTTCGCCACCACCCAGGTTACAGTAAACGCGATCCCCAACGGGCTTGTCTGAGCTCCGAGGTCAATCCATCCAGGTATGAACAGAAGGATATTCAGGATTACAACAATGAAAATCAGTCCGAGTAGGTTTATGTATTTATTTCTGCTTAATTTCACAAGCCTGCCTCCATTCAAGCGTCTTCCAACGCGGACATACGCTCATGCACATTTATCTCACCCCATTGTACTATAAAGCGCGTCTATAAAGTGGAAATATGTGGATAACCATGGCCGGTGCTGAAATATCGGGAGGGGGAGTTTGTTAGTACGTTATACGCATCTTAGAAAGCTTGCGTGTCATGCAGGGAAATTCGAGTTCCTATTATGAAGCAGCCGCGATCGACAGGGCAGGAAAAATACGCGAGTTGTTTCGGATAACACTTCCTTTACTTACGCCCAGTCTGTGTTTGTCGCCATGATGTCATTCATTAATTCATTTCAATTTTTTGATCTCATATACATTATTGTGGGAAAGCAGGCTGGACGACAAAGGAGATGGGGTTGTGATCAAGGTTGTGTTGATTGGCGCAGGAACGATGGGCAGTACACATGCCCATGCATATGGACAGATGGAAGGCGTGCAAGTGGCAGGAGTGGTCGATATCCAAGCGGAACGGGCGCAGTCACTGGCAGATGAGGTGCATGCCCGAGCGTTTGCTTCTTACGAGGAAGCCATGTCTGCTCTGGAAGATGTCGATGTGGTGGATGTGTGCCTGCCTACTTATCTTCATAAATCCTATGTACTTCAGGCTGCACAGGCGGGCAAGCATGTCATCTGCGAAAAACCGCTTGCCCGTCATCTTGCGGATGCGGAAGAAATGATTGCGGCATGCAGGCAGCACGGAGTGAAGTTGTTTGTCGGGCATGTGCTGCGTTTCTTCCCTGAATATGCGCAGGCCAGGGCTATTGTTGAAGCAGGTGATCTTGGGGAGATCGGTGTCGTGAGGACTTCCCGGGGCGGCGCTTTTCCACGGGCGTGGAACAATTGGTATGCGGACTATTCGTTAAGCGGCGGGCTGACGCTTGATATGATCATTCATGATTTCGATTATTTACGCTGGTGCTTCGGTGAGGTTGACAGGGTATATGCCAAAAGTTTGCGCGGACGTGTATATGGGCAGACCGATTATGCGCTCGTTACACTGCGCTTCCAGAGCGGAATCATTGCGCATGTCGAAGGCACTTGGGCGCATGAATCATTTGCCATGAGTTTTGAAATCGCGGGGAAAAATGGGGTTCTTCATTTCGACAGTGCCCGAGATAACCCGATTACAGCCGTAAGCCGTAATGAGGTGCAGGGGGGACCGGGGGTCGCTGTACCGGAAAGCCCGCTTTGTGAAGGAACCTATTATCGTGAGCTGAGGCATTTCATGGATTGTATAACGACAGGATGCGAACCGCAGATCACGGCAGAGGACGGCCTGGAAGCACTTCGCATCTCGCTGGCCGCACTGGAGTCCATGGAAACGGGCAAACCTGTCACACTGATTCATAAAACTTCCGCACTGCAACATTAATCCTGAGGGGGCTGGACGATGAAGATCGGAATCATCAGTTTTGCGCATATGCATGCCTACAGCTATGCATCAGCATTAAAAAAGTTGAACGACGCCGTCCTTGTGGGCATTGCCGATGACGATGCCGCTCGTGGCGGGCCATATGCCGAAACGTTCGATACGCAGTTTTACACCGATTACCGTGAGCTGCTGGAGCAGGATATCGAGGGTGTCATTGTAACGTCGGAAAATGTTAATCACAAAGAGCATGTCATCGCCGCTGCCAAGGCCGGCAAGCATGTGCTGTGTGAGAAGCCGCTGTCCACGAGCGTGAAGGATGCTGTCGAGATGATTGAAGCGTGCCGGCAGCATGGTGTCATACTGCAGACGGCTTTTCCGGTACGCTACAACTCCAGCATAGTAAGGGCGAAAGAAATGATTGATGAAGGCAGGATTGGACGCATCCTCGCTATGAAAGGTACGAACCGCGGACAAAATCCGGGAGGGTGGTTCGTGGAACAGGCCTTGTCCGGCGGCGGAGCGGTCATGGACCATACCGTACATGTCGTCGACATTATGCGCTGGCTCACTGGATGTGAGGTTCAGGAGGTGTATGCGGAGATCGACAGCCATTTTTCCGATATCCCGATTGACGATTGCGGCATTCTGACGATGGAATTCGAGCACGGAATATTCGCTACCCTCGACTGCAGTTGGTCACGCAACAAAACTTTTCCAACCTGGGGAGACGTTACGCTGGAAATTGTCGGTTCTGAAGGAACGTTAAGCATTGATGCCCTGGACCAGAAGCTGCATGTGCATACTGATCAACATGGATACCGGCACTCGTTCTGGGGTGACGATATGGATGAAGGACTTATCGCCAGCTTTGTCCGTGCCATCCGGGAGGGCAAAGCACCGATTACCGGAGAGGACGGTATGAGAGCCGTGGAGGTGGCGCTCGCCGCTTATCAATCCGCAAGGATTAAGGAACCTGTCGCTACCGGGCTGTAACCAGCCGATCCTCACTTGTGACGTTGTCACAAGTGACTCGGTGCGGAAAAGGAACTTACACGGCTTTACGTGTACGTTCCTTTTTTTATGCGAATATAACGAAAAATCAAATCCGGTTAGGCATTGGGTATTTATGGCAGTTTTTCGAATTTATTATCCTGGGCATCGATTAATGCCAGCTTGTAATTGAGCTTTTCCAGCGTCTTCATGAGCAGTGAGATTTGTTCCTCGACTTTGCTTTTCTGATGTGCCAGCATGATCCTTCTTTCCGGCAGTGTACTGTCCCCGCTTTTATAAAGCTCCACATATTCCTTTATTTCTGCCAAGGGTAAGCCGGTTGAACGCAGGGCTTGTACCATCTCTATGCAATCGAGGTAGTGTTCATTAAACATGCGTGCCCCGCTCGCATTTCGCTCAACAACCGGCAACACGCCTTCTTTCTCATAAAAACGCAGGGTGTACGGAGAAATGCCCATTTTTTGCGAAATTTCCTTAACTGTATAAGTCATAAGGTATCATTCACCGCCTGTCGGGGGATTAGAGCCACTCTAACAAATTGTACGTCCTAACCTGCGTCCAGTCAAAACAAATCCTTGATCCATAAGGGGGGCATATATGGAGTTGACTTAGAGCCGCTACGGCCCGGTAAGCTACATGTATAACTACCAAATGATTAGAGGGAGTGGGCTTAATGACAAAAACTGTGTTCATCACAGGCTGTTCGACCGGATTAGGAAAAACTACAGCCAGGAAATTTGCTGATGAGGGATGGAACGTGGTGGCAACGATGCGCAAACCGGATCAGAGCCTGGCAGCGGAATATCCTGAACGGATCTTCGTCACAGAGCTTGATGTTACCAATCTCACCAGCATCGAGGCGGCGATTGCGGCAGGGGTTGCCCGCTTCGGCCGGATCGATACCGTTGTGAACAACGCTGGCGTCAGCATCGTCTCGATTTTCGAAGCGACCCCGATGGATGTCATCCGCGGGATTTTCGAGACCAATGTGTTTGGTGTCATGAACGTCATGAGGGCGATCACACCCTATTTTCGCGGGCAAGGCGGCGGAGCCATTGTGAATATCAGTTCAAGCGTCGGTTTTGCGGCAACTCCGCTTTTGTCCGTGTATGTCGCGTCCAAACATGCAATCGAAGGGTTGACGGAATCGCTCTCGTATGAGCTTGAATCGCAAAATATTTCCGTCAAGCTGGTGGAGCCAGGAGCCATTCGAACCACAAGCTTTACTTCGAACACCATGTCTGCATCCCAGGATATGTCCATTCCGGCTTCGTACCAATCATACTTTGATCATATGATGAACGCCATGATGAACTATCCGTTTGAAAATGCGGATGAGAAGCAGGTTGCGGAGCAGGTTTACGGCGCCGCCTGCGACGAGTCGGATCGGCTGCGTTATCTCGCAGGCCCGGACGCGGAAGAAATGGCTGAACTGAGATTTGCCCAGTCGGAAGAAAAATACTTGACTACTATGCGGGAGCTGATGGGACAAGCCGCCTGGCGAAATAACCAAGACCAGGACTAATCCTTTCAAGCTTGATCACGAGTTCTCACAAACTTGTCGCTTTAGTTTGATCATTTTAATTATTACACTGTTAACGAAAAAAGGATGGTTGGTTTAATGGAAGAAAAACTGCACCCTGAGCTTAAAGAATTGTTTTCCGTTTTGCCGGAAGTTATTTATACACGCGAGAATTTGGAGGCCAAAAGGAAAGAGATGCACGAGATGTTTGCCGGCCTGGCTGCATCTCTGCCCGTTAATGATGCCGTCCTAACTTCAGTACGGCATGTGCCGGGAGCAGCAGGGGAGCCGGATGTCCGGATGAAAGTCTATGAGCCAAGAGTGAGGGATGAAATCCTGCCAGGTGTCCTGTATATTCATGGTGGCGGTTATATCCTTGGTTCTGCTGATATGATGGACCCTGCCATGCAGCAATTGGTATCGGAACTTAATTGTGTCATCGTGTCCGTGGATTATCGGCTGGCTCCGGAGCATCCTTTTCCAGCCCCGCTCGAAGATTGTTATGCTGCACTGCAATGGTTTTCTGAACATGCTGGAGAGCTGGGAGTGGATTCATCGCGAATTGCAGTAGTTGGTCCCAGTGCTGGCGGTGGATTAACGGCTGCTCTTTCTCTTTTGGCAAGAGATCGGAAAGGGCCTGCTATAGCATTCCAAATGCCTCTTTACCCGATGCTGGATGACCGGAGAATAAGCCAATCCAGTAATGAAATCACAGATGAACGAGTATGGAGCAAAGCTAAAAACCAGCTTGGTTGGGAAATGTATTTAGAAGATAACCGTGAAGTTTCCCCATATGCTGCTCCAGCACGTGCAACCGACTTGTCAGGGCTTCCACCTACATACACATGCGTTGGTGACCTGGATCCATTTCGTGATGAAATCATCGATTATGTGTTAAGGTTAACGCAAGCTGGTGTGCCAACAGAGTTTCATTTATACCCTGGATGTTTTCACGGCTTTGAGGAGTACGCTCCTGCTGCTGAGATCAGCCAGAGATTTGTAAAAGAATATAAAGAGGCTTTGAAGCGAGCCTTACACCAATGATTGGTTATATTCAAAGCGCTCTGCGGTGGATGGCCAAAATGTATGACAAAAACCGGATTCATGTTCGAATCCGGTTTTTTGGCTTCTGTGCGGTTACTCTAGTCCGATAGAGTGACCGCACAGAGACCAGCATGTATGATGTTCCGGCTCGATTAAGCCAGTCTCACTTTAAAATCCTGATAGCCAAATTCACGCACCACCTGGCAATCACCGTCTTTATGCTTTACTGCAATGGCCGGCAGGGCCATGCCGTTGAAGGTGTTGGTTTTCACCATGGAGTAAATCGCCATATCGCCAAAAACCAATCTGTCGCCACTCTTTAACGGCTGGTCGAAGGAATAATCTCCGATCACATCGCCAGTCAGGCAGGTTTGCCCGCCCAGGCGATAGGTAAATGGCTTCTCGCCAGGCTCGCCTGAACCCAAAAGGGGAGGGCGATAGGGCATTTCCAACACATCAGGCATATGGCAGGTGGCCGAGGTGTCCAGAATGGCAATTTCGATTCCGTTTTTATGAAGATCAAGCACGGATGTGATCAGATAGCCTGCGTTGAGCGCAACGGCTTCTCCCGGCTCAAGATAGACCTCCAGGCCGTAGTTCTCCTGCATACGCTTAATACAAGTTTCCAGTCTCGGGATATCATAATCTTCTCTTGTGATATGGTGGCCGCCGCCAAAGTTGATCCATTCCATTTGCGGCAGCCATTGTCCGAACCTGGCTTCCACTGCGTTCAGCGTGGTCTCCAGATCGTCCGAGTTTTGCTGGCAAAGGGTATGGAAGTGTAGTCCTGATACACCCTCCAGCAACTCCGAACGGAAATCCTCGCTCTTCACACCAAAGCGGGAGCCTGGCGAGCATGGATCATAGATTTCATGCCCCTCTTGCGTGGAGCACTCAGGATTGATGCGCAAGCCCACTTTTCTGCCGGCCTGCAGGGCTTTGTCTTTGAACTTTTCCAGCTGTGAGAAGGAATTGAAAATGATATGATCGCAAATGGATATAATTTCATCAATTTCATCCTCACGGTAAGCAGGGGCAAAGACATGGTTTTCTTTGCCCATTTCCTCATAACCCAGACGTGCTTCGAATAAACCGCTCGCGGTTGTGCCGCTCAAATATTTTCCGATGAGGGGGTACATGGTTGTCATGGAAAACGCTTTTTGCGCCAGCACAATCTTCGCTCCTGTACGCTGCATAACACCATTCAGGATTTTCAGATTTTTTTCGATAAGCTCTTCATCAACGACATAACATGGTGTAGGCAGCTCTTCAAATCGCATTTTAGCGAACAAGCTCCGACTCTTTTTCTTCTGCAGGCAGTTCGTCAACCAGCACCGGATTAAAATCTTCTACCCATGGAAGTCCCCATTTGTTCAACTCTTCCATGAATGGATCCGGATCAAATTCTTCGATATTGAACACGCCCGGCTTGTTCCATTTGCCAGTCAGGACCATCGCTGCGCCAATCATGGCAGGTACGCCAGTTGTATAAGAGATCGCTTGGGAGCCCACTTCTTTATAACACTCCTGATGGTCACAAATGTTATACACGTAGTAGGTTTTGTCCTGACCGTCCTTTTTCCCTTTGAAGATGCAGCCGATGTTTGTTTTGCCGACCGTACGTGGTCCAAGGGAAGCCGGATCGGGAAGTACAGCCTTCAGGAATTGCAGTGGAATGATTTGTTTGCCTTCGAATTCGATCGGCTCGATGGAAGTCATTCCTACATTTTCAAGGGCCTTCAGGTGTGTCAGGTAGCTTTGGCCGAAGGTCATGAAGAAACGGATACGTTTCAGTCCAGGGATATTTTTCGCAAGGGATTCAAGCTCTTCATGGTACAGCAGGTACATGTCTTTTTCGCCAACTTCAGCGAAATTGTACTCACGCTTGATTTCCATTGGTTTCGTTTCGATCCATTCGCCTTTTTCCCAGTATCTTCCGTTCGCAGAGACTTCACGGATATTGATTTCAGGGTTGAAGTTGGTAGCAAACGGGTAGCCATGATCGCCGCCGTTGCAGTCCAGAATGTCGATATATTCGATTTCATCAAAATAATGCTTCAGCGCGTAAGCGGAGAATACACCGGTTACGCCAGGGTCAAAGCCGCTGCCCAGCAGAGCTGTAATTCCAGCTTGCTCGAAGCGCTCTTTGTACTCCCACTGCCATTTATATTCAAATTTTGCTGTATCTTCAGGCTCATAGTTTGCTGTATCCATGTAGTGTGTTTTTGTGGCAAGGCAAGCATCCATGATGGTCAGGTCCTGGTAAGGCAGAGCCAGGTTCATGACGATATCCGGCTTCACTTCGTTAATCAAGGCAACCAGTTCATCCACGTTGTTAGCGTCCACCTGTGCGGTGGTAATTTTTGTTTTGCCGCCGTCCAGCTTTGCTTTCAGCTCGTCACATTTGGATTTTGTACGGCTGGCGATGCAGATTTCTTCAAATACTTCACTGTTTTGAACACATTTGTGAACCGCTACTGATGCTACGCCCCCGGCGCCGATAATAAGTGCTTTTGCCATTTCTCAATCCCCTGACTGTAATAGATTTGTTTAAAGCGGAATTTCATAACCATCGATACCAACGTGCGGTCTGCACCTGCAATTTCTGACAACAAAAAAAGCAAGTGCAAAAACGCCTCACTCGCGCATCACACTTGCTTCGATATAATCATTCATATTAAAAAAGCACAGGGTAACCCCGTAACAAAAGTATTCCGTATCCATACATCATAAAAGCAGGACTTTTGTTAGAAAGCTTCTTAATATTCGGAATATATCAATAAAGGATCAGAGTCTATATAGCAAATAATTACTTTTACCACTCTTATTGATCGTTTCACAAGTTGATGTGCATATGCACTGGTTGTAAAGTAACCAACTTATAAAATTTGAGCTTTTAACTCAATCAATAAGGCAACAAAGTTGCCAATCGGCATTTGACCCGGCTGTCCGTATGGCCTTAACATCCTTAAGGAGTGGTCAAAAATTATCTGCTTGGAAAGATCCCGGATATTCAGAATATCAGCTTTCCAAATTTCATGCACTTCATATATTATCACATTAATTCGAGAATGCAACAAAAAATATTTGGATATTTATGTTTGACTTTCGATTAATCTCCGGCCAGCATCTCCCCGGTCTCCAGCAAGGTCTTCATGCCCGAAAGCACAATGGGCAGCCCGTTCTCAAGAATCCTGGCCGTGTTGGCAGCCTGCTCGAATTCATCATGCACAACGGTTACAAGAGTCACGCCGTGAAGCTCGGCATGTGCAGCGATTTCCCAGGTGATGCGCGATGGGGTGTCATTTTCCGTACCGGGAAACGAAATAAAGCGCCAGCTCATGACAAGCTTATTCGGAGGCTCGATGTCGAGAATAACACCCTCGGCTTTCTTTTCTTCTCCGTTCCACAGATCAAATGGCGAATCGATTTCCCAGGTAGATCGTATGGCGCAATTGAACCAGAACTTTGACGTTTTGGCCGGGTCCGTGAGGGCTTGCCATACTTGTTCAGGTGCTGCTTTAATGGCTATCCGGTTTACATGACGAGGTTTGTTTTCCATATTCGTTTCACGCTCCAGTTCATTTTGCAGGGATAGTAGTCCATTTACCCATGGCTCTGCGTATTTGCTCACCCAACGCTCATAAATTTGGCGTATAGGCACGGCGTTTAAATAATGGAGCTTCTCACGGCCTGCTTTTCTCGTAGTAATAAGCCCGGCTTCCTCCAATATATTCAGATGCTTCATGACGCCGAATCGGGACATGTCGAGATGGGTACAGAGATCATTCAGCGTCCGCCCGTCTGAAGCATGAAGCAGATCCAGGAGCGTACGGCGGCTGGGATCCGCCAGCGATTTAAAGATGTCATTTTCCAATCGGGCTTCCTCCTTTCCGGTCAACAAGCATAAAACTCTTTTTTAAGCCCTTGACACGTTACTATATGGTAACGTATTATAAAAGCAATAAAAGTGACCTTATAGTCACATATTAACACAATCGGATTTGTTTGTCAGTTGGCCGCAAGCTTGCCACAGCGGTTGCAGAAGTAAACTAACAGGTAGGCACAACAAACAAGACAGGAGATGTTTGATATGGAAACGATGGAGCATAAAAATGCGGAAACAGTGATCGAGTTTATCGAGGACACGGAGAATTGGAGCGCTTTGGAGAAGACAGATCAGTTTTTTGTTCCACAATTTGTAGAGGCATTTACGGATCGGCGTTTTGCCGTGGATGAGATCATGGCTCAAGGCGAGAAGGTCATCGCAAAAATATTCATGACAGCTCTGCATTCGGGCCATTTTGCAGGAAATGCAGCTACAGGCAAAACGGTGACTGTCACTCAATTCCGTGAATTCCGGGTTGTCGATGGAAAGATCACCGAGCATCGCGGCTGGTTCGATACGGCCACGCTATTGCCTCAAATCCAGGCTCAATAAGTTCGGATTGAAAATCGACATTCGTCGGCATGTCCATACCAGTGAACTATGCTCAAGAGGAGATGATGGAGAGTGAAAACAGTGGAAGAGAACAATGTGGAAATAGTAAGTGCATTTATTGAGGCTTTCTGGAATCAAAGCGAGCTGGATTGCGTGGATCGGTTTCTATCGGACGACTACCAGGAGTTCTCGTATCAATCCAAGGAGGGGCTGAAGAAATTCGCAGTCACGATCCTGGAGGCATTCCCCGATAAACACTACACGGTTGAAGAGATCATCGGGCAAGGGGATAAGGTGCTTGTAAGGATGACTGTGAAAGGCACACATGAAGGCATGTTCTTCGGAACTGCTCCTACGGGCAATCGCATGGATGTCACACTATACCGTCAATACCGTGTTGCGGACGGTAAAATTACCGAGCACCGCGGCTGGATTGATATGGTGACCATGTGGCATCAAATTCGCGGCAATTGACACGCCAACCAATAGAAGTGCCCCAAAAGGTCTGTTGACTTTTGTAACCTTTTCAATCTATATATAGAAGATTCACCCAAGCATCATAACAGGGACGAGCATAGATTACTAAAAGATTCAACCTAGTATTTAAGAGGAGGAGATGTAATGCGCAAGAAAAATATTCGTAGCTGCTCGGTCCCGCAGAACATTACTCTGGTTCAACGTCTGCAGCCGCTTGTGGGACGGACGGTTACGGTGTTTCAGCCCGGACATCTTTGGCTAACTAAGACGACAGGCAAGCTCACCAATGTGAGCAAGTCCTCGTTTACAGTCGGAACCAAGGTAGTCGCGGTCAAAAACGCCTTCTTTATTGTCCTGAACGAACAGGTTAAACGGACGAAGCCTATTGAATTGACAGCCATCGCGGATGACATGGGTGAATTGCAGGGGTCTTTAATTCAGGTCGGTCGGGATTTCGTCGAGTTTATGCAGACTCCGGGCCGGAGTGTGCCTACTCTTTTTCCGTTAAATAAGTTTACAGAAGTGTTTTGGGAAGACGAAGAGGAGTAAGAATTCAATCAATCCGCGTGAAAGGCCATCCCATTTATGGGTTGGCCCTTCCTGTATATAACCGCGGTTTCCGATCACACATCGCCTGAGGTTGCTCCCTAGAGCACCTCCATTAATTTTTGTTTTAGCCCCTCTGTTGCTGGCATAAGCGGCAGACGTAGTTGCTCATTTGCAATGATATCCTGTCGGCTAAGCAACCACTTGAGTGGGGCAGGGGCAGGCTCTTCAAATATATGATGGATCATGGGCTCCAGGGTCTTGAAGTCGTCTCTGGATCCACTAATATCGCCAGCAGCAAACCGCTGGTATATCTCAATAAAACGATTGGCGTGAATATTGGCGGATGCGAGCATTCCACCTGTGGCTCCCTGGCACAACATGGCGTGAAAATGTTCATCTTGTCCGCAGAGTACAGGTTTTGTCTCATACTCCATCAAAGCGGAGAGCAGCTCAAGGCCGCCGGAGCTGTCCTTCAGCCCGATCACCCCATCAAGGTCCATTATTTTCCTCATGGTATTCACGGTGACTCGACTGCCTGTTCGTGCCGGGATTTCATACACAAGAACAGGCAAGCCGACCTGGGAAGCCACGCGAAAATGTTCCAGAATCCCTTCCTGCGTCGGCTTATTGTAGTAGGGAGTAACAACCATCGCTGCGTCCGCCCCTAACTCAGCTGCCCATTCTGTGCGTTTAACCGTTGAATAGGTATCGTTTGTACCCGTACCGACGACGATTGGAATTTTTTTCTGCATTCTCGCTAAGATGTCCTGCGTAACTTCAACCATCTGTTGTACTTCTTCCCATTGGACGGTCGGTGACTCTCCTGTAGTACCGTTAATGACCAGCCCCTGGATGTTATGGCTTGCGAGATGGCTGATGTATTTATGAAACGACTGAATATCCAGTTTGTTGTCACTCGAAAAAGGGGTGATCACCGGTATGAAAATTCCATAAACGTCATGCTCTTTCATCATCATTAGCAAACCCTTTCAGTTGGAATGAATTCAATGTAACATAGGAATTAGCATTATAGTTATCTATATTAAGCGATGGTTGTAATCAATATTTTTGATGAGGTGGCTTGGATGGACTTTACCTATCTTCAGACTTTTCGGGAAGTAGCGATACGTCAAAGCTTTACAAGAGCAGCAGAGGCGCTTGGTTATGCACAATCCAGTGTTACAACCCAAATTCAAAAGCTTGAGAAAGCTTATAATGTCAAATTGTTTGAGCGTTATAGCAATAATAAGATTCGCCTTACGTCCGCAGGGGAAGAATTGTTTAAGCTCGCTGGACAAATGCTGGAGCTTTTTGAGCAATCCAAGGAGAAGATGGCACAGCAGGGTGGGGGCTCAATAACCATCAGTACCATGGATTCTATCGCTTCTTATTTTCTGGCTTCTTATATCCAGACAACCCGAAGAGAATATCCTAATCTGAATATAAGATTACATACGGATCGTGAAGAGGTGATTTTACAGCAGGTTAAGGAGGGAGAAGCAGATATAGGGCTTATATTGGCTGACGATGCTTATGATTCTAATTTAAAATGGGTCACGATTCGGGAGGAGCCGCTTGTTCTGATTGTCAATCCAGGCCACCCGCTATTAGAAAGGCATAGAATCGAACTGAATGATCTGATGGATGCGGAGTGGATCATGCCTGAGCATACCTGCAATTACAGGCAGCTGTTAGAGAGAATGCTACGTGCAAACGGAATTGCTTATCGAATTGGCCTCGAGCTTGGTAATCCGGAAGCGATTAAAAGAAGTATCAAAACCGGATATGGTATATCTATCCTGCCCCAAATGGCAGCAATAGAGGAGATCGAACGTGGAGAACTAAAGGTCTTACCCTTTGAACATCCCGAACTGAAGCTGAAGGTTCAGCTCATTCTTCACCCCAGGAAGTGGGTTTCTAACCCACTGCGATTCTTTATCGATGCTATTCAATTCATTTCGGAAGAATATCATGGGCCAGGATTGTAAGCGGTCATAAACCTATACGAGAGGAGAAAAAGAATGAGTCAGGACGAGTTCTTTATGAAAGAAGCCATCAAGCTATCTAAACTTGCAGTTGAGCACGGTAACGAACCCTTCGGAGCGATACTGGTTAAAGACGGGGAAATTGTATATTCTAATGAAAACCAGATTTATACGGCAACAGACCCAACTTTCCATGCAGAAGCAGGGCTGCTGCGGAGATTCTGCGCAGAAACACATATTACGGATTTACATGAATACACATTGTATTCGAGCTGTGAACCTTGTTTTATGTGCTGTGGTGCGATGGTGTGGACAAAAGTGGGGCGGCTGGTTTATGGTGCCAGCGACATGGATCTATGCAGCCTATTGGGCGAGCAGGGGAGTCATTGTAGTCAAATTGTATTTGGAAATTCCCCCCATAAACCTGATATCAAAGCAGGTTTATTGCGAGAGGAAAGTTTGAGTGTATTGGCCAGCTATTTTTCGCGCAACACAAAAGGCTGAAAAATCCCGGACCTTTCATCATTGAGCTAACGAAACACATCGGTCGAACCAAGACGAAGAGGGCAGCCGATCAGCGGTGATCGGCTGCCTTTTCTCTGGGGAAAACAAACATGTCCTATCATGGGAAAGTATTAGAATTTTGAATAAAAGAAAATTGCATTTTCATCTTTATATTTTGAGTTGAATATAGCATAGTATCCACTGCACCAATTTCCAACCCATTCTTCAAATAAAACCGGCAAGCGAGCAAATTAACATCCTGCGTCTCAAGCGTGAATCCTTTCATTCCTTTTTGTAATGCCCATTCCTTTGCCTTGTTGAGTAAGGCGGTTCCTATTCCTTTTCCTCTGCTGCTTTCTAATACAATAAGTCTGTCAATAGAAGCAAATTTAATTTCGTCACTTGTGCTTAATCTGATATGTCCCAGGCATTTTCCTTGGGAATAGTATAAGAAAGCAATGCTGTCATCGCTATTCATATATTCATCAAGATCTTCGTGCTCGGGGTATTTTGACTCATAAGGTTGTTCATAAAGTTCTTCTTGAAAACTCCATGTGCCATTTTCTAATTTAGGTACAAGTCTCCCCATAACTGTGAAAGGATATTCTTTGCGTTCGTAATCCTCGTTGTTATCAAGTGTCATTTCAACAATTTCAATTTCTCCAAATTTCTCCAAAATATCTCTCCTCTATCACCTTATGAAAGGTGGTTTTATTCAGGATGATCTGTTTCAATTTTTTCGCCTACCCGTTCACCGATATCATACACACGCGAAACATTGTCTACTATGACTGGGATGTCATTCACTGCATTTTTAAACATCCATATATAAGATATTATGGCGTAAATTGTACCAACAGTTATTCCATGCAAATGCGTTAGCCTTAGTAGTGCTGCAACTGTTAAGATAATAACCATAATATCTACAATACCCCAAGTTATAGCTTCAGTGTTGGATATCGATATACGCCAAAATTGCATCCGATTAAAGTGACGTCGAACAATGGAAAGCGGCTTATGCATGATGATGTCCGATTGTACCTCTAATCGGTTGTTAAGTCCGTTATTGAGACGATAAGCACGGCGGCCAAACCATCGGTTAATGAATACAATTGGAATCATTATAAGTAACCCGAAAAATCCAATAAATGGGTCATAAATAAAAAGCATAGTGATTGCACCAATAAAATAAATCGCAGCTGTGGCTATTGCAGGCAATTCTGTTTCAAAGAAAAATACAATTTCTCGAGACAATGAAACCCGTCCTGCAATCTTATTTCCTTCAATTCCACTAGCACGCTGGCGCTCAACCATATCAAAAGCCATACGAGAATAAATAGCACCGAAGATTTTGGTATCGTAGACATGTCTATATAGCCCGACAGATAAGTGAATAATCCATAAAGCGGAAATGGGTAAAAGGTTGATAAGGTTCCCTCTCAATAATCCATCAATTGCAAGACCAATTGCAGCAGCTTGAAGAAGATTACAAATATTTTCGATAATAATTAATAAATAAGTAATACTGATACCTTTATAATTTTGGAACCAGATGTGTTGAAGCAATTGAACCGTTGGAGAATTTATCTTTTTCACTTCATCAACTCTCTATATATTAATCCTGCAATTTTTTTGCTAATAGTCCATGTTCAAAAAGTCAGGTTTTCAGCACCGAGAAGGTTGGATGAAGCTAGGGACTGAGGAGCGGAGCGTACTTTTGGGTACGTGAGCACCGGAAGTCCCGGCTGAATTCAAGATTCGATGTCGAGTCCGCTTCCTGGTCTACTTCGTGATCAAAAGATGACTTTTTGAACAACCTCTAATAGTCCGTACATTCCTCCCAATATAACGCAGCTCGCCTATTGATCTTGTCTCCCCTTCCTCTCACTAAGTATAATGAGCATCATAAAGTATATGGTTACCGGATAGTCAAGGGAGGTTTTATTATGGATAAACAATTTTATGGGTATTTTACAACTGGTGAGTTTGCAAAGCTTTTCCGTATAAAAAAGCAAACTCTGTTTCACTATGACGAAATTGGCTTGTTCTCTCCCGAAGTAAGAAAAGAAAATGGGTATAGATATTATTCCCATAATCAATTTGAACTTTTTCAAGTAATCAGTTTATTTAAAGAGGTTGGCGTTCCTTTAAAAGAGATAAAGTTACTCTTAAATGATAAGACCTCAGACAATATAATCACCCTTTTTAAGGGAAAGTCCATTGAAATCGGGGAGAAAATTAAAAAACTAGAACATTTAAAAACAATTATGGAGACAAAAGTGAAACTTGCTGAACAAGCAATAGAAGCGGACCTTTCTTCCGTTTCTATTCAGTATTTAGAAGAAGAGAGAATCATGATTACTCCAAATTTATTAGGCTTATCTGAATGGCCATACATTACTGTTATCTCAGATCTTATTCATTATGTTCAATCACATGAATTGAATCTGGGGCACCCTGTAAGCGGTATGTTGGCGAAAGAACAAATACTGGAAAAAGACTTCTATAATTATCAACATTTACTTTTCAAGATACCAAATAATGTTGAGAATTTAGATTATCGAATGAAACCAAAAGGGTTGTATGCTGTTGGTTACCAAAAAGGAAATGAAGTTGAAGCAGCTTATGATAGGATTATTCGATTTATTGAAAAAAATGGATTTGAAATCGGGGAATGTGCATACGAGGAGTTTATTCTAGATGAAGTCATGGTGGACGGGATGGAAAACCAAATTACAAAGATTCAGCTTCAAGTTTTACGTGAGCTGGACTGAAAAGGCACCTGTAAGCTTATTCGTGAGCAGTATTCTATTGCTTCAGTAGAAGAGGCAATTGAGATACTTGACTCCGAATTAGAAGAAAGCATTAATCAACAGGTTCGTTTACTTTGGAATTATTCGGATGCACCAAGTGTTCAAGTGAGTCTTAAACAAGTAGTAGATCATATTGATGATGTGACAGCAGTAGGATCGGATACGTGGTTAATTGGTCCCGATTTTTCATTTGTGATTGAAATCTTTCATGAAGGAGAAATTAAATTAGGATTTAGAAGAATATAAAAGTTTATCGTGTGGAAAATAATCGAAGTAAATATAACGCCATTTGTATTGTCTTATTGTAAAATATCGTATTCATTCCCAGGTGCCGACGCAAAGTGGTGCACGAGGTACTAAGAAAAGATATTTGGTAACCGAGGGAAATGATGCGGCATACTATTGAGGTATAAAAACGGGTATGTTACAGTAAGAATAGAAATAAGGATCGGCGGCCACCGATCCCCAGTACAGATTTTGTGGTGGATATCTCCTCCAGAAAAGCAAAGAGTAACCCGTCAGGCCGTCAACCTGTGGCGGGTTACTTCTTTTTGTTCTCGATATAGGTCAACAGCGCAAGCACGAAAGCTGCGAAGGTGATGATATCGCCAAAAGAGAAGTTCATAGGCAATCACCTCCCTCTGGAGGTTAGCCTAATACCCACCACAAATTGTTCTGTACAAGCCAAATTATAACATTGAAGGCTCTCATGACGAGGGTCCTTTTTATTTTGGGAGGAAAGCAGATGAAAACTTGTTGGGACCATCCAGTATTTTAGGTTTTTACGGAAATCAGGAATTTTCTCTCAGTGAAGCTACACCAGAAATTTGTACATGCCGTTGGGGTAGAAGATGGCGGACGTCATGCGGGAAGTGATAATGTGTACTTAAAAACTACCCTGATGGTAACTTCAAAACTCGTTTAAGTTAGCTGTGAAACCTTACATAATAAGAGTTATAAAATTATAAGCAGATAGTCGAATGAGAAGAAGTGCAAAGCCACAAAGCAGATGAACAGTTTATTGGCGTGTTATCAGCATATAAAAGCTATGTGTTCTGAATAGGCACGATAAAAAAGTGTAGGGGGAAGCTTATGGAACTTCCGCGGTGGTTTCAACAAGCGATTCAAGGGAGACTGGAGGATGTATCTGCCAGAATTGAGTATGATCCTGAATTGAACCATATTCGTAAGCAAGCAGACAAGGCATTTGAAGCCCTATTTGCAGGTAAGGATATTGCAAGGATGCCAGAATTTTCAGAGTGGGAGGACTGGCATCATGTTAAGCATGGGATACTCAATGAAAGGCTGTACTTGCAGGGTATGAAGGATGGCATTCAAATGGCCGTTGCAATTCTGGGTTATTCGATTGGGTCAGATGATGACGAAATATCCAATGAGAATAAACCGTAGTGTTCTAATGATGGTGCCGACGCAAAGTGATGTATGGGAAACTAAGAAAGGATACTCGGTTACCGAGGGAAATGATGCGGCATACTATTGAGGTATAAAAACGGGTATGTTACAGTAAGAATAGAAATAAGGACCAGCGGCTACTGGTCCCCAGCACAACAACTTGAGTGGGGCGTTCCCTCCAGTATTGAACTATGAGGGGTTTGCCCGCACGGTGCCAGCCTTAGCGGGTCATTTACGTTTATCGATGTAAGTTAACAACGCGATCAGGAAGATCCCGAAGGTTAAAACTTCACCAAACGAAATATGCATTCGCATCACCTCCTTTTGGAGGGTGCGCTCACTCAGGCGTGTTGTACAAGCCAAATTATAACATTGAAGGATCCTCATTACGAGGGTCCTTTTTATGTGGAGGAGTTCAGATGAAAACTTGTTGGGACCAGCCGCTATTTTGGATTTTTACGGATGTCAGACATTTGCTCCAGGTGAAGCTACACCAGAAATTGAAGAAGTTGCCGATACCAATATTTCTGTCAGGAAACTCTATGTTAAAGGAAATGGGCTTAAGTTATAGAAATTAGATAACCATAAGAGTTGCATTTATATAGTGATTTGGAGGTCTATACCATGGAATATATTCTACCTATTGCCAGAGAGCTTGCTATCCAGGCTGCCAAGAATGCGGGACAACTTGCCAAGGAGTACTTTGATCAGGAAAAAGAAATCTCCGAGAAGGAGCATGGTGATTTAGTCACCGTAGTGGATCATCTTGCGGAAAAGAAGATTCTAACTGAAATTTTATCCCGGTTTCCGGATCATCAAATACGAAGCGAGGAAACAGGCTGGACGGGGCAGGAAGGCGAATGGCTTTGGCTGGTGGATCCTCTGGATGGCACCAACAACTATGCAATCGGTCTCCCGATTTACGGGGTGTCTATAACGCTTATACATAATAAACAACCGCTCCTGGGAGTCATATATGACAGCCACTTGGGGGATATTTACGTTGCTGAACAAGGCAAAGGAACGACCCGCAACGGAATTCCCATATCTATTAAACCGGATGCTGCATTCAGCCAGCCCAATCCAAGAAGAATGACCGTGGGATGGATTCAAGGGCACTATGTACAGAAAGAGCAGCGAGCCATGGACTTAAAGCATAAACTGGATCTGACTTTCAAACGAGTATTAAGACTGTGGGCCCCATCACTGCTTTGGTGCATGCTGGCTCGCGGTGATCTCGACGGCATCGTGCTGTATAATTCCGAAGGTGATGATTTATATGCAGGCATACTAATGGCTAAAGAAGCTGGGGCTATGGTTATGGATTTTTCAGGTAAGCCTTTTGAAGGAATGAATCCGGAGCCGTATATAATCGCGTGCCATCCTAAATATAAGGATGAATTTTTATCTCTGGTAAACGCTGAGAATTTAATGAGTTAACGGGCAGCTTTCTAAAAAACTTATAAACGGAGGACAAGATCATGGTTTATAAATTTGAAACAGACCGGTTATTGCTCCGATATTTTGAGTTGTCTGATGCAAGCAGGGTTCAAGACTTGGCGGGAAATGAAGAGGTAGCACGCACAACTCTATCCATTCCTCATCCCTATCCGGATGGTGCAGCTGAACAATGGATCGTAAATGTCCGTCAATTCTCCGAAAAGGGAGAAAGATATGCTTTTGCGATGGTAAAAAAAGAGGATGGACTGTTAATTGGAACTGTCAGTATAGGCATATCGAAAAGGCATAATCACGCCGAACTGGGTTATTGGGTAGGAAAGCCTTATTGGGGACAAGGTTATGCTACTGAAGCGGCGAGAAGAATACTTCAATTCAGTTTCGAGGAACTGCATCTGAACCGTATTTTTGCGGCTGCCATAATAACAAATCCAGGTTCATATCAGGTTATGAGAAAAATCGGGATGAAGGAAGAAGGCGTCTTCCATCAACATATATTTACTTGGGGAAAGTATGAGGACCTGGTATTCTATGGAATGGTTAAGGCAGATTATTTTAGAATTAAATAAATGATTGGGAGAGAGGAACGGAGAAATGAATACAGCAGAGCTTCAACAATATGTGAAAGAATTCAGCAAGACCAAGGGATTCGATGAAAGTACGATCGAGCAAAGGACGCTTTACCTCATGACGGAAGTAGGGGAGCTGGCTAAAGAGGTTCTGTCCGTCTCCTTCCATCCGGATGCGGAGAAGAAAGAAAACCTGGGGCATGAGATGTATGATGTGGTTTGGAATATTTTTGACCTGGCCAATAAGCTTGGCATCGATCTGGATCAGGCATTCAAACAGAAAATGGAGATTAATGAAAAGAGAACGTGGGGTTAAGAGAGTGGGAGCTTAAAAGGAAGATCATATATCATTCTCCGAAGGAGGCGATTTGTCTGTCGGATCGTAAAGAATCAGCAGTCGTCTATCTCATCTCAGGTCCACTTGGTGTAGGGAAGTCGACTGTTTCCAAGGAACTCGCCAATTCAATGAAGCAATGTACGCTGATCGAAGGTGATCTCTTGTTGCATGTCTACCGAGGGGAGACCGAACCGCCTTGGGAGGAACGGCTGCGGCTGGCCTGGCTTAATATCACTGCGGTAACTCGAAATTTCCTCCGGCACGGGTTCAATGTTGTCATTGATTTCGTTGTTGAAGAAGAACTTGAATGGTTCTGCGGTCAGCTGTCGGATCTCGACGTGACGGTACACTATGCTGTATTGTACGCGGAACCGGACACCTTAGCTGCCCGACTTCGTCAACGAGGAGATGAGCAGTATATTGATCGTTCGCTCTTCCTGCGGAATAAGCTTTTGTCTTCCCCAGCCAACGAGCTGTTTCTGCTGAACACAGATCTTAAGCGGCCAGAGGAGCTTGCTGAGGAAATCATGCACGACAACAGGTTTCAGAGAATTAGATACGAGGTGACCTAATAATGAAAATTGGATTTCTAATTGTCGACATGCAAAACACATTTCTGAAAAATCAATTGGAAGTGCCCAATGTCCAAGAGGCATGTGAGTATATTAACTATGTCGCTGAATTGCTGCGTAAAAATCATCATCTTGTAGTCCATATACAGGACATTGAAGGAAGCGATGAAACAAGCTCTGAACTATTGGAGGTTATTCCTGAAATTACGGTGGATCAGAAGGACATCCGTATTACGAAAGAGTATTCCAATGCCTTTTGGAAAACAGATTTGGAACAGATTTTAGTGAATAACGGCATTAGTTTGGTGATTATAGCCGGTTTTGCTGCGGAGCACTGTGTGTTATTCACTTATAACGGGGCTATTGAAAGAGGTTTTAAATCCGTCATTTTGCAAAATGGAATTTTAAGTACAAAACCGGATATCATCAATCAAACTTATCGGGATCGAAATATGATTTCTTATCCGGTTATTGAAAGTATTGTAGGATAAAGCAGGAGCCCTAACTAATTAAATAGTTCAACCAACAGTGCAAATATAGAATTCCTGAGTTATACAATTTCTTGCTCCGCTCGGAGAAGTATGGGGGGGATTTGATACCCAACCGAAACTTCAGAAATTCAGGGAATGAATTATTAGCTTGCCGAAATATTATTAATGTGAGGTATACCGATGATTATTGACCTTACTCATCTGATTGAGGATGGCATGCCGCCATATCCAGGGGATACAGCAACTGTATTGTTACACTCCAAGGTTTTACAAACAGACTATTTTAATAATCATCAGCTAAGTATTAACATGCATGCTGGTACACACATCGATGGGCCGATGCATTTATTGGACGTCAAAGAATATCTGAATGAGTTTTCCCTTGAGAGGTTTATTGGAGAGGGCGCTGTCATTGATGCATCTGGAGAAAAGGAAATCCACTATAGGGAAGAATACGAGGAAATTATTAAGAAGGATCAAATTGTTCTAATCTACACCGGATACAGCAGGTTATTTGGGCAGCCGCAATATTTTACGGATCATCCAGTGATAACTTTGGAATTCGCTGAATTGCTGGCGAGAAAGCAGGTGAAAATGGTCGGATTGGACATGCCATCACCGGATAAATACCCGTTTGAAGTACATAAGTGTCTGTTCAATCATAAGATCTTCATTGCGGAGAATCTAACGAATATAGAAAAGCTTCTCAATATCGGTGAATTTGAAGTGATCGCTTTACCTCTTCACATCAGAGCGGACTCTTCCATTGCGCGTGTCATTGCCCGGATCAAGTAAATCTGTTGTATTCGCTCACGATCCCACAACACGAGTTCTCTGCCTGTTATTTTGGAAGTAACATAAATATGAAGGAGTCGGTCATGGGAGCAAACATTCGTAATTATGAGCCAAAAGATGCAAAGGACGTCGCGGAGTTTAACTTTCTTTTTAACCTTGCCTATCAATACAATGGAGACTTCAAACCAGATAATATTTTTTGCGCAGAGTTAGACGGCAGAGTCGTTGCATCCGGCCATCTGGAGCCAACGGATTCATGTGAATATCTGGATCGGGAAGGAAAAGATTCGGCATACATCCATCGATTTTTATTCGATACGGATTCTATTCAGGGCTGCGATCACTTGGAATTCGATCTCTTTGACAGGATTACGGACAGGGCTATGGAGATCAAACAATCGTATCCCCAAAAACGTATCCAAATCGGTCATACATGTTCTCATAACGATTTTCAGTATATTGACTTCTTATTATCGAAGGGTTTCTATCATGAATTGAATTATTTGATTATGAAGCGTGACTTAACTCAGCCGTTGCCGGAACTTTCTAATAGCTACGGAATTGAATTGAAAAGGTGGGCCATGGAATCCGAGGCAGAGAAGGGTCTTTACTTGCAGGCAGAGAAGGATGGCTTTGACGGCGAGTCCTGGAGCAAAGCAAGATTAGCGTGGTTTCAGCATGGCTCGGAATGGGACACTTTTACGGCGTTCCATGATCATCAACCGATCAGCAGCTGCGATTAACTTGTATAAATCATTAGGCTATGAGCTCATCGATATTCATTTGCTCATGGTGAAGGATATTTTGTGAATTGGAACAGGAGATGAGAGCTTCGTAGTGACACTTTTCTACTATATAGCCGCAAATCGCGAGCTTCCAACGGGCTCATTCGGAAAGAATGGAACGGTTATGACACTTATGGATTACGTAACTCATGTGAATCCTGCCGAGAAGGATCGTTTCCCCATGAAAACATTACTTGAAAAATATCCGCACGGGGATAAATTTATAGAGATTTATGAGACAAAGGAGGATGCGGCCGGGTTATATATAACCGGGCCTCTCACCGGACAAGATTCCTCACGTATGTTCAAAAATAAGCTGGTGTATCAAGTGAATCCGGATAGCGGCTCTTTCGAAATGAATGATGAGCTTAAAAGCTCACATCCTGTTTTATATCAGACAAGTAAAAAGTGTCTAATAGAGCTCATCGATTATCTTGCCCGTAATATGGAGACAGGCGAGGAATTTGAACTCTATTCATGCTGGGCTGATGGACTGGAGAGATTCAACGACATGCCTAAAAAGGAACTCGATCTCGTGATTGAACTAACCACATTTACACTGGGCAATGAGTTTGAATGGAAAGAGCGGCAGATGATTCGAGTAAAGAAGTAGTAAAACTACCGACGTAAAAGGATGTGACAATATGGCGAACACATTACCTACGAAAACAAAATTGGTTATTGTTGAAGGCATACCTGGCTCCGGAAAATCCACATTATCCAGATACATACATGACATCGTGAATATGCGTAAAATAGAATCGGAACTATTTTTGGAAGGGGATTTATTACATCCCGCCGATTATGAATCTGTTGCATGTATGCCGAACCAAGTGCTTGAAAGGCTCAGATCCATTTATTCCGATGTGTTTCATTATATTGATTCATTTGTAACTTTGGACGGAAACGACTCTATAATCGCATATGCGCTTGCGCAGCAATCAGCTCAGAATGGAATACCATCCAGTTTGTATGAAGAAATCCGGTGTTATGATATTTACGATGGAGTGCCCGTAGAAAAGTATTGCGAGTTGATGATCAAGCGTTGGAAGTCTTTTGTTAAAGACCAGCGAGAAAAAGAAACTATGACGATATTCGAATGCTGTTTTTTACAAAATCCAGGGTGTGCATTACTCGCCCGGCATGACGCTGGAAACGATCGTTTTACTCAGCATGTATTACGGATTGCAGAGCAAATTCAGGAGTTAAATCCGATTTTGTTTTATTTGAAGCCCACCGATGTTCGTAAGACGATTGAGCGAGTTAGAAGCTTGAGATCTCAAGAATGGCTGGATTTCGTCATTTGGTACCATACCGAGCAAAACTATGGGAAGAGCAAGGGACTCCACGGGTACGAGGGATATATTAAATTCCTTGAATATCGACGAGAGCTGGAATTACAAATGATCAAACAACTTCCTTTTCAAACCTTTATTATCGAAAACTCCGATTATGATTGGAATAATCAACAGCAGATTGTTTCGAAGATCATGACGAAGTGTCTGTAAATTGTGTCACTCACATGATCAATTTCAATCATACTTCACATAACCAAAGCCACCAATGGTGAATAAGACTTTTAGTCCAACAACCCTCAAGGAGAAAAAAATGAATATTAGAAAACTGCATACAAACGAAAATTACCCAATGGAACTCTTATTATTAGCAGACCCATCCCGAAAGCTTGTTGAGGAATACGTCAACAGAGGAGAGAGTTTCATAGCCGAAGAGGATCATGAGATTTTAGGAATCTATGTACTTCTCCCTACAAGGCCGGAAACCGTTGAATTGGTGAATATTGCGGTAGCGGAACGGAGTCAGGGACAAGGATTGGGTAAAATGTTAGTCTTACATGCCATTCAAACAGCTAAGGCAAGGGGATACAAAACTATTGAAATTGGCACGGGAAACTCAGGCATAGGACAATTAGCTCTTTATCAAAAGTGCGGCTTCCGAATTGTTGGGGTTGATCTGGATTTTTTCGTTCGTCATTATGAAGAGGAGATATATGAGAACGGGATACAATGCAGAGATATGATTCGGCTGTCCCAGGATTTATAATTCGCTGTCAACTCCATGCCTTCTCCGGTCTACTCCGCTGTCAGCAGCATATATAATTTCTGGAGAAAAAAGGCTGCAGGAGGAGGCGAGGTGGATGAGTGATGCCTTGTATGAACACCGGTTTTGGCTGCAGATTCTTGGCGACCCAATGCCAACATATTCATCACACAACTGACGTATGATGCCAGTCATGCTGCGCATGAGCTGCGCGAATTCAAGCTGAGCTTACTGGAGCGGCAGCTTGCAGGTAAAATTGATCTACTCCTGACACCTTCCTTTGTTAGTCACATGGTCAATGAATTGGAGGAATACCAGCGAATTTTACAGTCTCTTCGTGAAGGCAAGGGGGTATCTGTCCAAGTTGGCCGAACTGGGTGAAATACAGAGCCCGAACTGCGATCCGACGAAGCTCCGAGTCAGCGGTTGAAGGGGCCGGATCGGCAAAACAACAACGGAGTGCTAGTGAAGAATTACAGATAAAACGGATAAAAAAATCACGTCCTCCAAGGGAGAACGTGATATGAAGCAGCTTGACTCTGTGTGCCAACATCGTCATTTACGCTTACGAGCGACCACCGCTAACCGGCCATTTTCGGTCGAGTACTCACACGTAGACAGTATAACAAGCTTGTCGCCATACCGGGCTGTCACACCCGTGTCGTAAAGAGCGAGTTTTTTGAGGTTCTGCACATACGAATCGAACTCGGCGGGCGTACTGACCTTATCAATCTGGTAGTATTTAAAAACATCGTCCGATTTACGATAAACCTGTGACAGAATAACGGCAACAATCTCATACTCTTCCTTTTCGTAAAGCGTACTGAATTGGAACGTAGTATGCTCCTTATAAAAGCTTTCTTGCTTGTATTTCATCAAATCTTTAAACATCCAGCCGCTTTTCATGTGATGTCCATGAATCAGCAAAATGTCCGAACTGTTGATCCGGCTGTGTGCGTCCAAAAAGGGGAGACCGCCTTTGTTTTTCTTTTTATCGAAATCATGATCGAGATAGTACTGCTCATCCTGTGGATTCTGCATGATCGGGTACTCAATTCGAGTGCCGTCAATCTTCAGCCAACCGACGATGTCCGGGTTTCGCGCGTAAAGCTCTCGAAATTCGGGAAGCATGACCGGCTCACGTGTCTTCGTGATCAAAGGGGAGGAGGGGGTATCCCCTCCTCCTTTGTCCGAGTCTTCCTCCCAAACTTGGGTCAACCCTTCGATTTTCTGTTGCTCAGCATAATCCCACAGGAGAGTTCTCGCAATTTCGACGAGAGAAAATACCAACAGAAGCAAGGAGACGGCGATAAGAACTTTTTTGATTTTGCTCATTCTCTTACCGCCTCTCCTGTTACTGAATGTTTTTTTTCTTCTTGCTAGTGAGCAGACAGAACCCGATCGTGATCAAAGACATCAGCGCAAGAGCCATATAAAAAATTGGTGATGGGCTTCTATCCCCTGTATCCGGAACATTGTCCAGTTCGTTGTTGTTATCGTTAACTCCATTGTTGATATTATCGACTCCGTAGTTGCCGTTGTCGGCTCCGTGATCGACATTGCCAACTTCATTGTCAACATCGCTGGTTCCACTGTCGACGCTGCCAATTCCGTTGTTATCGTCGCCGGTTTCAATGTCGATGTTGTCAGCTCCGTTGTTGATGTCGCCGGGTTCGTTGTCGATGTCGTCAGCTCCGTTGTCAATGTTGCCTGGCCCGTTGTCGAAGTTGTCAGTTCCGCTGTTGACGTCGACAGGTCCGGCGTTATCGTTGTCGGCCTCGTTGTTGCTATTATCGTCTCCGTCGTCGTCCTTGTCAGATCCGTCATTGCCGTTGTCAGTTCCGCCTCCACCGCCGGACCCAGGATTATTAGGTTGGGTTGGCCCCGGGTTTACGGGGCCAGGACCGGGGTTACCAGGTTCAGGTTGACCGGGTGCGGGCTGGCCAGGTGTTGGCTCGGGGGTTCCTGGTTCAGGCTCAGGTACAGTTCCGCCACCACCACCGCCGGAACTTACCGGCGTCATCGGTACATTGTATTTTACGATGTCGAAACCGACAGAGATCGTTTCACTCGTATACGTCTCATACCCGGGCTTCGTTACAACCAGATAGTAATCTGTTTCCGGGAATACCATGTACGCATAGAAGCCAACTGCGTCGCTATCCTGCTCCGGGCTCTCGTTGTCGTGCGGCGGGAAGCCTGGAACCGTCGGCAAGGTTACTTTCGTGCCTGGTTCGATTCCTTTCAATCTGTTTCTCTCCGTATCCGCATAATACAACGTTACCGTAGCTCCCTCGATTTGCCCTGTGGTGATTCCCTTGTTTGCATCGTAAACAATGCCGTACGGGTCAACGAGCTCCTGGGAAATATTCAATTCCCCGTTCGCCTTCACGTCCAGATCCGCTTTAGCTACCGTCAATTCTTTGCCTGGCGCAACTTCGTAACGCACTTCCATCTTGTAGGTTTCCGCAGCTAAGCCTTCCGCCGAGAATGCGCCATTCGGTTGCAAGCTGAATGCTTTCGGATCGCCGTTTTCATCTACAACATATTTACCGTTTGCATCCCGCAAATAAATACGCATCTTGCCGGCGAGCTCGTTGCCCAGCAGCGAAGCCTGCCCTTCAGGCTGCTTCAGAAGCACGATCCCTACCGCCGTAATGTCAGCCGGAACGGTCTCGTCAATCACACTGCTGTCTACATTTGCTTTTTGCGTGAACTCAACAGGCACATCCTTACCGCCTACCTGATACCACTTCGTAAATGTAACCGTATAGTCGGTATCAGCCTCGGCAATGACCGAATACTCACCTTGCTCATTCGTCTGAATCGTTTGCTTCTCGCCTGTCTTCAGATTGGTCACCGTAATGGACGCGTTCGGAATAACTTCTCCTGTGTTGTTGTCACGCAGCACGCCTTCCAGATAAGGGCGGGTATTGACAAAGTGTGCTTCCGCTGCTTTTTTCTCCGGAATGGCACCTGTGCGAACGAGACTTTCAGGGTCCGTCACGTAGCCGTCCTGCGTATAATCGTCCTGGGTCACAGTATACTGAAGATACGTCGGAAGCCCTTGCACAATGAACGTCTGACCGTCTGTAAGCTCGAAGGACTCTCCGTTCTTGATCATGCCTTGGCTACCGTCCGACTTCTCATAGGCGTAGGATTCGTCTGCTCTCTCACCTGTGAAGGCGACTGTGTACTTGAACAGTTTCTTTTTGTCTTCGTCCTTGCCTTTAACCGTGTTGCTGATTAACAGGTTGCCCTCTAAGGCTCGTATGTTCGTGAATGGGGCAACTTTATCATTGCCTTCCATAACTCCGGTATCGTACCGCTCCTGAGGAGTAGTCACGTATCCATCGGTTGTGTAGTCTGTCTGGGTAACCGTGTATTTCAGATTCTTAGGCAGATCCAAAATATCCAGTGTCTCTCCATCCTTGAGATTGAAGGTACCGCCGGACTTGATGGTGCCCTTGCTGCCGTCCGACTTCTCGTAAGAGTAACTTCCATCCTTGCCTGCATCCGCAAAGCTGACGGTGTATTCGAAATCCTTCGTCTCGTCGCCGCCGTTGCCCATAACCGTATTGTTGATGGTCAGCTTGCTGACGATCCGTTCATTGATGAAGTCCGCTTTGTGATCGCCTTTATCTGTAATTGTGCCGGACAGTTCTCTCGTCGCCGGTTTAGTTGTGTAACCGTCAACGGTCGTATAATCGCCCTCCGTTACAGTATAAACCAGACCCGCAGGCAATATCGGCAACGTCGCAGTTTGCCCGTGCTTGAGGATAACCTTGTCACCGCTCTTGATCTTGCCAGACGTATTATCTGACTTCTGATAGGTGTACTCTCCATCCTTACCCTCGCTGTTGAAGGTCACGGTATACTCGAAATCTTTGTCTGGATCGCTGCCGCTGCCTTCCACCTTATTGGTGATGGTCAGCTTGCCTTGGGCTGGTGTAGGCACGACCAGCGGATTGTTCGCTTCCACCCTCTGTCCGTCAACAAGGACAGGTTTGCCCGGCGCATCGATGACGCGTACCCGGTATACCGTAGTCGTAGGCAAGTAAGTGATGGGATCGATATAGGTCTGCTTGAGCAAATAATCCCCCGGCAACTGAATGATGAAATCCGTCTTGCCGTTTATGTCCGTCGTCTTTTCAGGCATTTCCTTGCCTTCTTTGTCCCTGGCTGGTGTACCGTCAGGATTGAACAACTGGAACTTTACATCCTTCAGCGGTGTTTTGCCGTCGGGACCAACCTTCTTGAGGTAGAGCAGGCCGTTTTCATTTGCACTTCCCGCCACATCGTTCGCGTCCAACGTAATACTGCTCTGCGCTCCGATTGGCGGAAGGGCATCGTCGCCCATCAGCTTGATGGAGTTCCCGGCCGCTCCCGGCTGCATGCCCTGGGATTCGGTCTGGTAAACGATCTGATAGAGCTTGTTCGGATCGGCAAAATCAAACCTGAGCGTCGATCCCCCAGTTGCCGAATCTATGCCTGCGGTCACCTTCACTTCGGAGTTCGGATCCTCAAGATTTAGCGGCCCTCCGGCACGCTCCAGAGTGCCATCCGGCTTTATCTTGCCAGGATAAACAGCGATGTCGGAAGGTGCGAGGGATAGACCGCCCTCTGCATTTTGGCGCAGCCGCAGTCCCTTGGCAAGGGTATCCAACAAATAGACACCTTGCTTCATCTCGAACGGAGGCGTGTAGTTCACCGTCCATTCCTGCACACCGGAAACCGGTTTTTTCACCGTCTTGCTCAAAGACTGCATAGGCACAATAATTCTGTGCTTTTCAGTGGCGCTATAAGGCTTGTCTCCCCATTTCATGGAGAACTCAGCCTGATTCTCACCGGCATTATTGTTACCTATGTGGTAGGTCGTAAGCGCGGCATTTGTCGGGCGCGCCTTCACCAGAATGACGTAAGGGCTCTCCAACTTGGAGAAGGTGAAGGTGCCTACATTGCCGTTCTTGTCGAAGCTTACCACATGCTTGGGATCGTTCGGCTGAATTTTGTCCCCACTTGCTTGTGCGTATATGCCATAACTACCTCCACTTGCTCCTCCTAATTCAGCACTTGAATGATAGCCCGTAACACCAGTATAAAGCCGATAGGCTTCGCCCGGAGAATAGTCGACAAATTCCCAGCCTTCAGGCAGCGTGTCCACCAGCTTGATGTCGCTGGCTACGCGGTCTCCACCATCCTTGGCCATCACATCCGTATTGAAGCCCGGCATGTTCACCGTCAGCCGGAAAGTGACTGTTCGATCCTTGCGATCATAGCCTGCCAGAATGTATTTATCATCACGGGAGTCGTCCAAATACCAGTTCGGATCATTGACGACAATTGGCCGAGTCCATGTGCTGGCGCTCCAGTTGCCATAATTTCGGTTCCAATCGGCGGCTATGTTTCCTAGCGCTTTGCCGTTCTCATCGACCGAACTCGCGTACAGCATCTCATTGTTCAGCATCCGCACCCTGTTCTTGGTAGTGGCATCATAGCTCCCCACATAGCTGTCATCATCGAAGAGCAAGCCGCGGTTGCTCCAATCGCTCCAATTGCCCGCTTTATCTTGATGGAACAGGTTGTCCGGGTTGGTCGTGACGGATTCGAATGAAACAGTCCCCTTTACATCTCCTTTAAACCCGGTCACCTTGATAAGATCCGCCACCGGCTTGCCGTTTACCGTCAAGGGAATCACTTCACCGGACAGCCCATTACTCACGATCAGTGTATTCTCGCGGTATTTTTGCCAAAGCTGTCTGGTGTCGATGTTGCTCTTGATTGCATTCAGAGTGTCCGGCGTTACCTTAGGGTTGTCATCCAGATTATCCAACACATCGAGAGAATCACCGTGAACGAGCAGATCGTAGACGATCGGATTATCCAGATCGTACTGCAGCGTCAAGTTGATCGACCACTTGGCGCCTGCATATAGCGTTTGGGCCGTGTTATTTCTTGCTGCAACGGTTTTCGTGAAAGCATGTGCGCCGATTTTAACCTGTGCAGCGTCCACAACGGCATTGGGAGCCTGCCAGCCGGTCGCATCGTTGTTCTGGATGGCACTTTCTCCATCCTTCACACCCAATTCCCAGTTGGCGCGGGCACTATAGTCGAAGGTTGACTTGCCGCTGTCGGTCACCTTTGTCACAACCGTCATATAGAGGGGGCCGTTCAAATTCCCGCCGATGGCGGTTCCAATCTCGTATTCCCCCGCACCGTTGCGGGTAATAGGTGTATCCGTGCCGCTGTCTCCATTCTTATAGGTTGCGGACACAAACTCCGTCCCCGCGGGCAGAGTGTCTGTAATCTTAACATTCTGCAAGCCGGATTTAGACAGCACGCTGTTATTGTTAATTCTCTGGTTGACCACAACCGTCCACGTGATGAGCGTATCGTTGCCGCTCTTGCCGGGCTTGCCGCTCACCACAATCCAGTTGGGGCGTATGGCAACCCGATGGGGGTTTGAAGAAGCTTTCACAACGGCAGTGTCATCCACAAGCGTTGCGTTGTTATTAACGTAAGTCCATCCGTACTGATCACCTAAATTGCCGTTCTTCTCAAAATAATAAATATTTTTAGGAATCCACGTTTTAAAGGTGATGGTCGCTGTGCCTTTGACGTTTTGTGCAGTAGATTCGTTTGGGAACTTGTAGGAAAGTGTGCGATCAGCAGCATAAGCTGGAGTCGTCGCATTTCCATCCACAGTGAAGGACCCAGGCACATATACCCCGACATTCGCAAGCGGATTAGAGAAGGTCAACCCATCCAGCGGCATGGGGAGGGTCTTATCGTCCGTGTCGGTGGCAGTCACTACCACTCGCCATGTAATGGTACCCTCTTTAAAAGAGTCGTTGTTAATCGTGCTGTTATCGTTTCCATTGCTGTCCGATTTGACGTCAATGCTGTACTCCGGCACCAAATCCGAGTTTTTAAACTTATAACCATCTCCGAAAATGGTCGTATCCCTGCTGCCGCCGGGGGTCTGATCTGCCGCCTTGGCAGTAGCGGAAAAGCCGATTTTGACGTCGCGTCTACTGCCGTCATATACCCCTGCGCCATCAAATGTAATTTTGATGGAATCGGTAAAAAACTGAACGGTAGCAATTTTTAGGTTGCCCTGATTGATGTTTGTAGGACCTGCAGGCGTCAAATTCACATCAGGGAAGTAGGTCGCCTTGTCCAGGACGGCATAATCTCCCTGCTGAATCACGCTTTCGGGTGGAGCATTCAGATCGTCGCCTTTGGTTGGCACGGTGATATCCTCCAGCGCAAGGGTAAAATCCTCCCGGCCGTTAATTTCACCGCCTTCTGGGATTACAACCGGATCAGGGGTACCCTGCTTCACCGTGAGCTTGAACGTCGGATTGGCCTTCACCAGAACCTCCGTTTTGTCCGCCGGATCTGCCGGCATCACTGCCAAATTCATTGGTGGGGCGTACACCACCCCTGGCACCGACGGCGGCTCGTCCGCTGGCGACGGTTCATCCGGCTCAGCGTACACCGCCTCAGATACCGACGTCGTGTCGTAACCGTCCGGCACACTCTCCGCATATGCGCCAGCAGAGAAGATCACCGTCTGCAAGAAAAGCAAAACTGCCAGGCAGAAGGATAGCACAGCTTTGCCTGCACTGCGTTTTCGTTTCAAATCAAAATTCTCCTCCATTCCTGAAACTCCCGATATTCTCGAAATTTTTGGCAACAGCAGGATCATCTGCCCAATATAATGCTCAAGCGAATAGGCATATGCTATTTGCTTGATCCCAGCGGCACATTACACCCTCGAAATCTTGCGGAGTTTCAGATGAACGGGTACGTGCCGTGGGCATGTAGGCCGTTGATCATGCTTTGTAATTTTATACCTCCTCTACTTCGTTTATATACGCCACTTACATATCGCAAATGACAGAATACGCCAATTTAACACAGCGCATTTCACTATTATAATACTAGGGACCTATACAAAATCTAGACAAGTATTGGACAATAAGAAGTGTGAATCTCGCATGCAATTCTGTTCAATAGAACGGACTACCCATGAATCTTGTGTCTTTAGCCTTAAGAGTTTCAAATCACATGTCTGTATACTTTTTATTGAAGAACAGAATTCCCCACTCGCATCAACCAATCAATAAAGGAAGTGTTTAGTTGTGAAGGTAACAGTAGAACTGTGCAGCATAGAGGACAAATTTATCATCAATAATATGTACCCGCTTTATCTGCATGATCTATCTGAGGTGTGGGAGCGTAAGACCAATCGTTACGGCGTATTTGAAGAGGATGATACACGGACTTTGGCTGAGCAGAATCGGGTATTTGATATCTGGTGGGAGCACCCGGGTGTTCTGTTTCCATACATAATTAGGGTGGATGATCTGCCCGCAGGTTTTGCTTTGGTGGCAACTCCACCTTATACACCATGTCCTCGTTTTATCGATTATTATTTGAATGAGTTCTTTCTTCTACGTAATTATCGCGGGGAGGGGGTCGGAGAAAAAGCTGTGCGACAACTGATCGGCAAAATGCCAGGACATTGGGAGCTGCAGACCAATCCTACGGCACGAAATGAACGTGCGATAAAATTTTGGCGCAAGACCCTAAAGGCTTGTACAAACGGGGAATATACTGAGGAAACAGGTAACCATCTTGAAGAGGGGGAAAAGCTTGTATTTCGTTTTATTCATGAGGACGCCGAATGATTGGATCTAACGAAAACAATCCACCGCCTGCCTGCAGCGGTGGATTTTTACTTTGTAAATGCACGTTCTGATCTGCCATTCTGATTAGCCCTGTAACCATTTGATCATGTAGTATACCAATGCCTATGATTTCTATCCCATATCGACTGAACAGGTCATTCCACGCTTCCATGGTTATAGTATTGAATATCCTGTACGCGGACAGGTATAGTTCCTGATGGGATTTCCAGCTCATAGGTTTCGTTTTGTTGTGCCATAAGCAGTTGCAGCCCAATGGGAGAGAGGAACGAGATTAAATTTTTATCAGGATTTGTGCTCGAGGGGAACACAATGACAAAGGATTCGGTTGTGTTATCGTCCAAGTATTGAACAGTGACTTTACTCCCGATTAAGGCATATGAATTCAAGTTGTTAACCGAAAAATTTCGAAGCATATCTTCAATGATTGAAGTATAGTTATTTAAAGTATTTTCTACGATGATGCGCTGTTGGTTGGGGCTTGGGAAATATTCATTTAAAAAATTCACGAGCCCTTCGTCCAGATAAACCAGTTGATTGACCAACTGATTTCGTGTTCCATCTAAACTATGGTTCATAGTAGATAGCATCCCCTCTGCGAAGGCCGATTGTGTCGTGTGGATACGTTTTCATGTCATAACATACCTCCGTGTTTTTACTCGGAATAAAAGGTTTAAGGTAAAGGGTCATTCAAGGTTGGCACGAGCTTTTTGTCCAGTGACATAGAAGAGCCACAACGAGGACAATTCGGCTGTTTCTCCAGGGTAAATTGCTGCCGCATCCACCCGTTGCACCCTTGTTCTGAGCAGTTCCAAACTACAGCTTCCACCATATTCTCCGTTGTGCTTTTTCTGAATGGATAACGCCTCATATTCATAACCGCGCATGGACACAAGCGACTTTAGTCGTGTGAGGAATTGCGATCGGCATAAGGGCTACTCTTGGTAGCTCGAAAGTCGAAAGCTCCATGCTTCCTCCTTTCGTCATGAAAATGTTTGCACTACCGGTTAGGAATAAGTCTAAAAGGCTTGTGACTTGAGTTGTTGACGTTCACCTTCTGAATTAATGTGTTCCTTTATCCACCGTGATGCACTCTACCTGATGGGGAAAAGCAGCAAACATGGACCACCTCCCAAAGCCATTCTTTCCTAAAACGAAGTATATGAACGAAAGACATCTCGCCCGGAATCAAGCGAAATGTCTTACTGTTACCATAGCAGTATTGGAACATGATGTCAACTAAGTTTATATTAACCATTAAAAGTAAATCGTTAAATTTAATACCTAATCCAAGTTTTAATGTTAATGCCTCAACTTTCGCAGCAAGAAATCGGCAAACAGGCGCTGAAATAACGGGGTAAAACGGATATCTACTGCTGGGGTTGACGCCGAATCAAAGCAGAGAGCTTTTTGCTAGCTTTCTTGCAAGAAGGGGATTCGCCCCCCTCAGAGTCTAGTAGCCAGAGTGAGATGGGTGTCTATAGGGTGGTGTCTGGTGTCCGGTGCCTAATGCCTAATGCCTAATGCCTAATGCCTTTCCATACAGCTTTGCACGATTATCCCTTTTGATCAGAATGCGGGGGTGTTGAGGGTTGGGGGGCCTAGGGGAAGGAATAAAGAGAAACGAGATAAGAGATAAGAGATAAGAAAAAGAGGCAGCTCAGGTGGGATGTTTGGCTTGAAACAGGAACATATGTTTGGTATAATAGAAAAAAGAACTTATGTTCGTGGATTATGGATTATGGATTATGGATTATGGATTATGGATTATGGATTATGGATTATGGATTATGGATTATGGATTATGGATTA
>NZ_JBHIRY010000021.1:0-108789 GCF_042138635.1 Paenibacillus medicaginis
CGTCCATTTCGGCTTCCAGCATTTGCTCAATCGTTTCTTTAAACAAGTCTTTGAGTAGTTGCTGAATGTCTTGCATACTATTGCATTCCTGTGCCAGTAGTCTCACCAGTTCGTTTTTGCTCACTTCCATGGGTAACATCTCCTTTATGGATATTGTTACCAATTACACGGAAGTTTAAACGCTCTCCACTACGGCTGCCGTTTCACTTTTTTTCGCATTACTGCTTCGCTGCCAGATACTGCTCCAATTGTTCAAAGGCTGCCCCGAAGCCTAGCTGCATGCCTTCATTCATCGAGTTGAAGGTTGCAACCTCTTCCGCTGACGCGGATAAAGGCACTGCGTGTAAGGAAAGTAACGTCTTTCCGTCTTGCTCCGAGAACGTCAGTGTATTCAAAACCTCAAGCGGCCACGTCTCGCTGAACGGTCCCCGGTTGATATTGCCCTCTTCATCGGCAAAGGAACTGACATATACCACCTTCTCAGGCGCGGAAATTTCCCGGTAAACAAACTTGCTCCACATCACATTTCCATCGGCTTGCAGACGGAAATGACAGATCCCTCCTGGATGAAAATCCAGCTTGACCACTTCCATCTCCCAACCCGCAGGACCCCACCAATGCTTCAGATGCTCCTTTTGCGCAAATGCTTCGAATACAAGCTCTCGTGGTGCATGAATTGTGCGTGTGACGACTAGTTCAACCGTTTTGGACATGATGTTCCTCCTGGAATATAAACTTGGTATTTATTTTGCTTAAAGTGCCCGGCCTGCAAACGAGTTCGTTGCATTCGACGTGCGTAGTTTCAGTCTTTTATGGTAATAAACATAAGAACCTGCGATTAACAGATAACCGATAAGGAAAATGATCATCGCACCGGAAAATCCGTCTACCATGATATTCGAGTACAGCGCGCCCGTCAAATCAAAGAACAATCCGGCATACGCCCACTCCTTGATTCGCGGAAAGCCTGGAACCAGGATCGCGATGACACCCAATAATTTGGCAGCCCCGATAAAAGGAAGCAGATAAGCAGGGTAACCCAAGTGCTCGAATACGGCAAGCCCCTCGGGGGAAGACATCATATTAGGAATCGCCCCCAATCCCATGAGTGCTGCCAGCAGCACCGTAAATATCCAATAAGGAATCGCTAATTTTTTCATTCAAACATCAACCTCCTGTAACAGTTGTCAACAGAGATGATTGTATTACCAAATACCTTGGAATATTACATAATGGCCTGTCTCCTTAATTTTTATACTTTAAAGCTTCTTACTGGGCTACTGTTAATTCCCAGCTCTCACTTCCTTTCTTAGGATGTGATTTAACTATGAATATAATATACCCTTTAAGGAATATTCCTGTCAAGGAATATTATTTCCTGCAAAAAAAGGTGCCTCTGGTCGCAGACCTTTCGAGGCACCCTGTTTTTTTAGACTGAAATCCATCGGCTATATATCAGATCAAGTTCCGCAGAAGGTGCGGTAAGGACGGCTTGATGGGGCAGGCGGCTGGCAATACTCCGCTTGCTCGGGTGAATGCTTGAAGGGATTGGCTAGCGCGGCCAGCAGTCGCTGCAGCACACTCAGGTCATCACGCTGCACGGCAGCCTCAAGCGCTTCCTCCACCCGATGATTACGGGCAATCACAGCCGGGTTGCTGCTTCGCATCAGCTCCTGCGAAGACTCAAGAGACTCGTGCTGCCTGCCACGTCTCTCCTGCCACCGTTCATGCCAACGGGTAAATTCAGAAGAAGCGAACAGAGCGTCATCCTCCTGTCTATCCAAGGTTAACGCAACAAAAGTGTTCGTATAATCCGCCTGATGCTGCTCCATCAAACGAAGCAGGTCATCCACAAGCGACTGGTCCTGCTCTTCTTCATTGAATAATCCCAGCTTCGCCCGCATACCCGACAGCCATTGTTGCTCAAACAGCTCATGGAAATTTGCGATTTCATCTTCAGCCAGCCGGATCGCCTCCTTCTGCTCGTCATGCAGCAGCGGCAGCAAAGCTTCAGCAAATCGGGCCAGGTTCCAGGCACCGATATGAGGCTGATTGCCATAAGCATAACGTCCCTGAACATCGATTGAACTAAATACCGTACCCGGGTTGTATACATCCATGAAAGCACACGGACCGTAATCAATTGTCTCTCCACTAAGCGCCATATTGTCCGTATTCATAACGCCGTGGATAAAACCGACAAGCTGCCACTTCGCGATTAGCGCTGCCTGTCGGCGGATTACTTCCCGTAACAGAAGTAAATAACGGTTATCTTCATCAGCAGCGTCCGGAAAATGTCTTCGCAGCGTATAATCCGCCAGCGTGCGCAGCTCCTCTCTTGTCCCCCGATTGGCTGCATATTGGAAGGTCCCTACACGCAAATGACTGGCGGCAACACGGGTTAAAATTGCACCAGGCAGCTCCGTTTCCCGGAGTATCGTTTCCCCGGTTCCAGTTACCGCAAGGCTGCGAGTTGTGGGAATTCCAAGAGCATGCATCGCTTCGCTGATGATGTATTCACGCAGCATCGGGCCAAGAGCGGCCCGTCCATCACCACCGCGTGAGTAAGGCGTGCGGCCAGCACCTTTAAGCTGAATATCGTATCGTTCGCCATTGGGGGTCAGTTGTTCACCGAGAAGAAGCGCCCGCCCGTCACCCAGCATCGTAAAATGACCAAATTGATGCCCTGCATAGGCCTGAGCAATAGGAAACGCCCACGCCCCCTCAGGCAACTGGTTTCCTGCAAATATGGCAGCACCCTCTGCGTTTTGCAGAGCTTGGCCATCCAATCCAAGAGCTTCCGCCAAGGAATGATTAAATAGAACAAGCCTTGGGGAGCGAACAGGAGTGGGCTGAAGCCTGCTATAGAATAGTTCGGGCAGTTCTGCATAACTGTTGTCTAAATTCCAGCCCGCTTTCCGAATTGTTTTATTTTCCGTCATAACAGCACCTATTTTCATTAAATTGTCGCCGCTTATTTTCACTTCTCTCCGTGTATTATACCCTAACCGTATCCCCATGTTTCAAGCTATAACCCCAATTGGCCTTTTTAAAAACATTACAACACAAAAGGTCAAGACCAGGAAAACTTGCTCCTGATCTTGACCTTTGGCAGTTACAACTTGAGCAGCCTGAGCGTGCGCTTGATGACTTCTGTCGTCGCCCAACCGCTTGATCCTGCAAGCAAAGCATTATGAAGCAGCACCAGCCACAGGTTATAAATCAGCGTTCCCAATCCGATCTCGATCAGAATAAACATTTTAATTGAGGACATCTCTACTACATACACTTGAAAAGGACGTTCAGACGCCGGTTTCATACTCCACCCCGCAAATTGCTGTTAGTTAAGAAAGATATATACAGCAGCAGGCTTGCCTTATTCATAACATTTTCAACTTATTCATTCTTCAACGTAAATCTGTACAACTGGTAGCTTCCGGTCGGCTGGCGGTTTAAACATAACAGCCGATCATTCGCCCATGCGAGAGCCTGCACATTAGGCAGGTTGCTGTATAACAGGGAATGCTCGCGCAGCTCCTTCCCTTGTCTCTGGTCCATATACATTCCGTACAGTTCGGTAACCCCTCTTTCATTTATCGCAGTATAGGCCAGCTCCTGCCCGTCAGCCGAAACAGAGAAATTAAGTACCTTGGCCTCGACAATCTGCTGCGAACTGCCACTACTCACATCCAACAGAAAAAGACCTCTGGGCCTCTTGTACAAAATATTATGGTTCGAGAGAATCTGGAACGTATCGATGTAGGCTTCCTTAGCCAACAGCTTCAGACTACCTGTCTCCATCTGAAACTGAAAAAGTCCGGCCGTTCGATTATTGTATTGAGCGGATAAATACAAGCTGTCCGTATCACGATCAAAAGAAGCGTCTGCGATTTTTTCTTCCGAGATCCCGGATAAATTTACACCAGAATCCATTAAAAGCCCCAATCGTCTTTTATAGTAAAGTTCTTCAAATAAAAACCTGTAGTCGTCCGGATCTTTGCTGTTCTGCACAAAAGCGTTGTCCATATCTATTCCGATGAAATAACCATCACTGTAAAAAACACTATTGAAAGGGGCCTTCAACTCCCCATGGCTCATCTGTTTATTTAACAGATTATAGGAACGGACGGGGATCATGCCAGACTTGTCCCCCCGCTTGGGCAAAATGAGGATCTCATCGGGGCTGGTAAAATAAAATGCAGAACTGCCTTCCTCCTGCAAAGAAATGCTTTCCGAGGTGACATGACCAAGTCTCGGTCCCGATGCAGAAGCAGCATATGAGCTGGCGAAATCCTCTTGCCCCAGGATGAAGGTCTGATTTTTGCCTGGTGTAAAAAGATGGCCTGCTGCATAAAAGCCAAGTATAAAAAAGCCTAACAGCCCGGTCAACAGCAGCATATCCTTGAGTCTGGAAGGTGAACTCCTGTTAAACATCCGCTTCACCCGCAAAACGCACAGTGACCGTGGTGCCTTGCTTCATTGTACTATTCACCTGAATGCTCCCCCCATGCTTCTCAACGATGCCTTTGACAATCGCCAGGCCCAGCCCGGCGCTTCCATGCTCCCGTCCCTTTTTTCCAGGCACACGGTAAAACGGCTCAAATAAATGCTCCAGTTGTGCAGCCGGTATGCCTTCTCCCTGGTCTGTCACCTGAAGCACAGGCATCTCTCCCTCTTTGAACACCTCTACCTGAACGGTAGAATTCACACTCCCGTAATTAATAGAGTTATCCAGCAAATTAATAATGACTTCCTTTAACCGGTTGCGGTCTCCCATCATATACAGCTTGTCCCGGGTGTTGCTTTGAATGCGAATGCCGTATTTGGCCGCTTTGATCTGCAGCTCCTCGCTCGTTTCAAGCGCCAATTCACCGAGATTCACCGGCTCCATTCGATATTCTGTCTGGGTGGACGATACCTGCGCCAGTGTCAGCATTTCGATTACGGTCTGATTCAGCCGCTTGCCTTCCCGAATGATGGAATCCAGTCCTCTTTCAAAAAACTCACGCTCCGAAAAACCGTTCTCCTTTATAATCTGGGCATAACCTATGATGGTTGTCAGTGGAGTTTTCATCTCATGTGTCGCATTATCGAAAAATATTTTGTTCTGTGCCTGCGCTTTTTTTAACGCATCCCTTTCCTGCTCAATGATGTGGATCTGCTCCCTGATCTTCTGCACCATCTTCTTGAACATACCTGCTAATTCGCCGATTTCATCACGGGAGGACACACGGATATCGATGTTATAATCCCCGGCATACACCTGCTGCGAGCTTTTGGACAACTGGCGTACAGGTTTGGTAATTTGCCGGGAAATCAGGATGGAGCTGATGAATACGATCAGAAAAATAGCGGCTGCAAACATATTGATCGTCTGCTTGAATTTCAGGCTGGCGGCGTAGAGCTGTGAATAGTCCTTCTGATACTGAACAATTCCGTAGGTCTCCCCTCCCGCCTTCAGCGGATAAGCCAGTGTGGTCAGCGCGCGATTGTCTGCGAACTGGATGTTATACGCGATCTCTCCGCGATGTGCGGCCACCAGCTCCTCTCTGCCGCTGTCCGCGGTGTTGGCCGCCCCCAATGGATTACCTTTTGAGTCATATAAATGCACTTCGCTGCCCAGATCCGCACTCAATTGTCTGGACAATCCCTCCGCTTCCTCTGCAAGCGTAAGCTCGCCCAGTTCGCGGTTGCTGAGCAAGAAATATTGGTTAATATAAATATCCAGACTTTTCTTGGCAGCGATCATGTCCGTTCTGACCGTCTGCAGCATATTATCCTCCGTGATCCGATAGGATACGATTAACAACGAAATCAGGCCGGCAAAAATAATAACAGAGAACAGAATGACAATTTTGTGCTGAATTCCGAACCTCATGCGCTCACCCTTGCTGTACCAGTTTATATCCGACCCCAAACACGGTTTCGATCAAAGAGGAACGGCCCGGCTCGTCCAATTTTTTACGGATCCGCTGTACATGAATATCAACGGTTCTTGTATCGATGGCCACCTCAAAGCCCCATACTTTGTCCAGCAACTCGGACCTGGAGAACACCCTCCCTTTATGCTCCGCAAAGCACTGCAGCAGTTCGTATTCCTTTTGCGTGAACACCACCAGAACGCCATTTTTCCTGACCTCCCGCTTCTCCTTTTCCAAAGTAATGCCATACCCCAGATTAAGAAGCTGAGCGGATGACTGATCCGCTGATTCAGCCGTCAATTCAATTCTGCGAAAGAGCGCCTTGATGCGCACAATAACCTCGCGGATATCAAATGGTTTGGTTATGTAGTCATCCGCCCCTGATTCGATGCCCAAAATCCTGTCGAACGTATCTGCTCTGGCGGTAAGCATAATAATGGGGGTATTGGATGCCTCCAGCACCTGTCTGCATACGTCAAAGCCGGTCATATCCGGCAGCATTAAATCCAGCAGCAGCAAATCCGGCTTCCATTGGGCAAAAAGCTCAAGCCCCTGTTTCCCGGTCTCCGCTGTTTTTACAGCATACCCTACTTTCTGCAAAGAAAAAGCAAGCATATCCGATATTGAAGGTTCATCTTCAATGATGAGTATTTTTGTATTGTCCATATTCGCAATCACCCGGCCATTCTGATTTTCACCCAAGCAGTATAATATGTGTATGTTTCAATTGTATACATAGATGTATCCAGGTTGTAAACAGCAGCAAAAAAAAGATCAGACCCATCTGTTTTAAGAGAGTCTGATCGTAAAATATTTCACTAAATATTTCTTGCATGAACCGTTGATCAAGGCTGAGTCGTCACAGGCACAGCAGCCCCAAAGTATTCCTCCAGTGTGATTCCCTTTGCGCTGATCTCTTTAGCAAGCTCAACGCCTACGTACCGAATATGCCATGGCTCATACTTATAACCGGTAATGTTCTCCTTGCCTTCCGGGTAGCGGATAATAAAACCGGATTCAGCCGCATGTGCTGCCAGCCATTCAGCTTCCGGTGTGCCTGCAAAACAGGACTCTGCCGCACACTTTCCGTCACTGCCCGAAACATCGATAGCCAGTCCGGTTTGATGCTCGCTCGTTCCCGGATAGGCACTGTAGGTTTTAGCTTTTTCTTCGCCGTCCCTGGCAGCATATTGATTAAAAATAACCTTCTGTCTCGCCTCCGACCGATAGCCGGACACCCCTGCGAGATTGATTCCGTCCTTCCCGGCGGCAGCAAACATCGTTTCAAGCGCTTGCGCGGCTTCTTTACGCAGCATCCGTTTCTCGATCTTTTCTTTAAAGACGAAACGGACATCCGGATAAACCAAATCTGCGGGGATGTAATTTTCCGGAAGACGGATCTGTTTATTCACCAGTACGGTCACCGCATCCGGATCAGCAACTACAGGCAGCGAGTCGTTATCCGGGCTGTCCGGCTTGCTGGTCTGTCCATCCGTAACAGGTGCCGGTTCTGCCTTCATTCCCTCTTGCTGAGAGCTGCCTGCCTTGTTTGTATTGGCTTCCTGAGGCTGTGGAGTGTTCCCTTTATCACACGCCGACAACAGAAGCGCCAATCCTGTACAGACAAGCAGCAACCCCACATAAAACATTCCATTTCTTTTTAACACATATGTACCTCCAATCCACATCCTACATTTTATCCTTTTAACTTCACCATGTTAAGGATTATTTTAGCTGTGGATTAACGCTGCCGTTTACCAATATAGAAACTATTCCTTTCTTAAGGGGCAGGTTGTGCAATAATCATGCTCCTGAGAAATTTTGTAAAGCAGACAGCATGTTTTACGTTTGCGCTTGGGGATATTGGAAGCAGTGATAACCATTTCAGAATTGTTGTATCTGGTGAGCGGATTATGCTCCTCTCCATATAAGTGTGCCGGTGCTTCATGCAGCAAATAATAAAAATCAGCCTGGATTTGCAGCTTCTGCTCCTCTGTAGCTTCCTTCGCCATTCGCTGCTCATACAGCCAATACACGGAAATTGCCACATTCTCCCACAAAGTTGAAGCGGGAATTCTCGCAGCTTTGGAAATCGAGCGCCAGACCTTTGCAATATTTTCAGCGAAAATGCTGCTGATCACGCGATCGCGCCATTCATCCCGTTCTGCTGCTGTGGGCTGGGTGATCTGCCGGTCGGTCAGACTTACTTCAGGCAGCCAGGAATTGCCTTGGAATACGGATTCAATATGGCAATTTGTAATCTCATAAGTCATTCCTTTATTAAACATGGTCATTGCGTATAAGCCGGATGACATCGTCAGGTAGGCGTACCGCTTTGAAAACTGAGATGCTGCGGCTGCAATGGCAGGGGTTTGAAAAATGGCAGCAGCCTGCTCCAGATAAATCCGGCATTTCTCCAAATCCAGCAGCTCCACCGCTGGCACGAATAATGGGCTGTCAGCCTGCCTGCCTGGGGATAGGCGAAAATGATCCGTTAATATTTGCAATTCATCCGGACTAAAACACGGCATTTGCACGTTTGGCATCGTTGATCTTTCTCCCCCTTCCATGCGGAATGCACGCAGGTGTCCCGAACAGCGGATCAATGGTGATCTCACAGCTCATGCCAAATACGGCCTGAACCATTTTACGTGTAATAATATCCTCTGGTTTGCCTTGCATATATACCTGCTTGTTGTGAATGGCGACCATATGATGCGCATAACGGGCAGCCAGATTTAAATCATGCAGCACCATTACAATGGTCCGTTGTTCCTGCTCGTTCAGTTCAAACAGCAAATCAAGAATTTCGATCTGATGGGCCAAATCCAAATAGGTCGTCGGTTCATCCAGGAGCAGGATATCCGTCCCTTGAGCAAGGGTCATGGCAATCCAGGCTCTTTGCCGCTGCCCGCCGGAGAGGGCGTCAACTGGCCTATCCGCAAATTCCTTGATTTTCGTCGCCTCCATGGCATTCACCACCATCCGCTCATCTTCTTCCGACCATTGCTGAAGCCAGTTTTGATGCGGATATCTTCCCTGCTTCACTAGCTGCAGCACGGTTAATCCTTCAGGGGCAATCGGTCCTTGGGGTAAAATGGCGATACTTCTGGCTACCTCTTTCGTCGGCGACTTGGCGATGGCTTTTCCGTCAAGCAGCACCGCCCCTTTTTGCGGCTTGAGCAAGCGTGCCAACGAACGAAGCAAGGTGGACTTTCCGCATCCGTTGCTCCCGACGAAGACAGTGATTTCCCCTTCGGGAATTTGCAGATGAAGCTCATCTATGATAAGGCTGTCCCCGTAGGACAGGGTTAAGGCTTGAGTTTCCAGTAAAGGCACAAGTTCATCCCCTTTAAGGCTGCCAAATTATTTATCCAATCCAAATAATGATACTGATTATCATTACCATAATGGTCAGTTAACCATAGCCTTAAGACAAAGTCAATAAAATCCTTGGTTGAAATTACATTTCCCATGATGCGCTTTCCCTGATTTGGCTACTCAAGCATGATCATTAAAAATTGAAATGTTGTGAGTGCAATCACAAATTAGCTCTGATCTTTTAAATACAATCATTTTATTAACTAAATTTTTAATGAAGGAGGTTTCTTCAATTATGCTAACTGCGGAACAACGAAAAATCGTCAAATCAACGGCCCCTGTTCTGGAGGAACACGGCACCACAATTACTAAGGTCTTTTATCGGAATTTGTTTGAAGCCCATCCGGAGCTTTTGCACATCTTCAACCATGCCAATCAGGCCAAGGGCCGGCAGCAGACGGCGCTGGCCAACGCCGTGTATGCAGCCGCCGTTCATATCGACAATCTTGAAAATATTCTGCCTGCCGTCGTGCAGATTGCGCACAAGCATGTGAGCCTCGGCATCAAGCCTGAACACTATCCGATTGTAGGCGAACATCTACTGAGGGCTATCAAGGAGGTGCTTGGCGGCGCCGCGACCGCTGAAATCCTTGACGCCTGGAAGGAGGCATACGGCGTCATTGCCGATGCATTTATCGGGGTTGAAGCAAAAATGTACCAGGAAGCAGGAGAGCAGGAAAACGGATGGAATTTCTTCAAGCCGTTCACTGTAGTGCGGAAAGTGAAAGAAAGCGAGAATATCATGTCATTCTATCTGAAGTCGGCAGATGGCTTGAACGTGCCTGTGTATCAGCCGGGACAGTATATTTCCGTGCGGGTCAAGATTGCTGGCGAGAAATATATGATGATCCGTCAATACAGCTTGTCCCAAGCGCCCACTCAGGACAAATTTCGCATCTCCGTGAAACGGGAAGCGGACAATGATCCAAACGGAGTTGTGTCTGTATATCTGCACACACAGGTGAATGAAGGCGATACGGTTGAAGTGAGCCCCCCAGCCGGAGAATTCGTGCTTGATACGACGAATACCACACCAGTGGCGTTCATCTCGGGCGGAGTCGGCATTACACCCATGATGAGCATGTTCGAGACTGTCGCCAATCTGACGCCTGACCGGCCGACGGTATTCCTGTATGCCGCCCGCAATGAAGCCCTCGCCGCCTTTCAGCGTGATATTGAGGAGAAAGCAGCCGGTATGAGCAATGTTAAATACAATACCTTCTATTCCAGTCAACCGGACGGCTTGATCAACCGGGCCGTGCTGGAAGAGTATGTTGACATTACGGGTGACGCTTATGTATGCGGACCGGTGTCTTTCATGGAAAGCATCATTCGCGAGTTGCGGGGCATGGGAATGAATGACGAGCGTATTCACTATGAATTCTTTGGTCCGGCCATGCCATTGGCGAATGTATAATTACATTAACTGTTTTTAAATAACAGCGGCTTCTTCCATGGTTACAGGAAGAGTCCGCTGTTTGTTTATTTCATTTTATGTTCTTGCCTGCACTTGCTCGCGCAGCAGCTCAATTGCCTGGGAAATTGATTTCGAGCCAATGTCTCCTGCCCCTCTTTTCCGAATGGACACAAGATTGTTCTCCCTCTCCTGCTCGCCCACCACCAGCATATACTGCACCTTTTCCAACTGGGCTTCACGGATTTTATAACCAAGCTTCTCGCTGCGCGCATCCACTTCGGCACGCAATCCAGCCTGATCCAGTGCTGCTTTAACCTTGTACGCATATTCAGCATCGTTGTCCGAAACCGCCAGTATTTTCACCTGTACAGGAGCCAGCCACAACGGAAAAGCTCCGCTGTAATGCTCGGTAAGTATGCCGATAAACCGGTCAATGGAACCATAGATTGCCCGGTGAATGACGACAGGTCGCTGTTTGCCGCCGTTAACTTCAATGTAGGCAAGATCAAACTTTTCCGGCATCTGAAAATCAAGCTGAATGGTACCACACTGCCAGCTTCGTTTCAGCGCGTCCAGGATGTGAAAATCAATTTTCGGACCATAAAATGCCCCGTCCCCTTCATTGATCCGGTATTCAATTCCTTTTTGCTCCAGCACATTTTGCAGAGACTTCTCAGCCTGGTCCCACAGCTCTTTCGAGCCCATGAAATCAGCCGGTCGTGTCGACAGCTCGATCCTGTATTCAAAACCGAAGGTTTGATATACGAAGTCAATCAGCTCAATTACACCATTGATTTCTGCTTCGATTTGCTCTGGCAGCACAAACAGATGGGCATCGTCCTGACAGAAGGTACGCACCCGCATCATCCCGTTGAGAGCTCCTGAAAATTCATGGCGATGCACCTGGCCGAATTCGAAAAGACGAATCGGGAGCTCCCTGTAGGAGTGAAGGCTGTTTTTGTAAATAAGCATATGGCCCGGACAGTTCATCGGCTTAAGCGCGAATCTGGTGTCATCCACATTTGTAAAATACATGTTGTCTTTATAGTGATCCCAATGGCCGGATTGTTCCCACAGCCTGTTGTTCAACATTAATGGAGTCCGTACTTCATCATAACCGCGCTGTAATTGCAATTCACGTGAGAAGCTTTCGAGCTCATTGCGCAGCGTCATGCCTTTGGGGAGATAAAATGGCATTCCCGGCGCTTCTTCGGAAAACATAAACAACCCAAGCTCTCTACCAAGCTTCCTGTGATCCCGTTTCTTTGCCTCCTCCAACAGCTCCAAATGCACAGTAAGGTGATTTTTCTTGGTAAAAGCTGTGCCATAAATACGCTGCAGCATCTTATTACTTGAATCTCCCCGCCAATAAGCGCCCGCTACATTCAGCAGCTTGAAGGCTTTGATCATTCCTGTGGACGGAAGGTGCGGCCCACGGCATAGGTCAATAAATTCACCTTGGGAGTATATCGTAATTACCGCATCATCAGGCAAATCCCGGATCAGCTCTAGTTTGAACGGCTCTCCCCGATCTTCGAACAGGTTAATTGCTTCCGCACGGCTTACAATTCGGCGCTCGAAAGACAGGTTCTCCTGAATAATACGCTCCATTTCTTTTTCGATACTGACAAGATCATCTGCAGATAGTGAGTCCTTCAGGTCCATATCGTAGTAAAAGCCATCTTCGATCACAGGACCGATGCCAAGCTTTACCGCACGGTTCCCATAAATTCTCTTGACCGCCTGCGCCAGCACATGTGCTGTGCTATGCCTGTAAATCTCCAGTCCTTCTTTGCTTTCCAGTGTGATGATCTCAACAGAACCATCCTCTTGAAGAGGTTGATGAAGGTCAACAAGCCTGCCGTTTATTTTTCCAGCAACCGCCTGCTTCGGCAAACTTGAACTTATAGAAGCCGCTACTTGTGCCATTGTGGTGCCTTTCGCATACCCCCTGCTTGCTCCATCCGGCAAAATGATGTTCATCCCCATGACTGTTCCTCCATTTCCTGAATTATAGTGAAAATGTGAACGCAAAAAAACGCAGCTCTCCTCAAGGGACGAGTGCGTTCAGCTCGTGGTTCCACCCTAATTCAACCTTGCTAAACAGCTATGCTGCATGGCATAAGAAGCAGCAAGGTCCTCATCGGTATCCGGTATCGGGGATAATACGGTGACGCTTACTGCCGTGGAACAAATCCATGGGTTCAACGCCACGGCTGCAAAGGGGTAATTTCCATCCGTTTGCTGAAGAAGCTTGCAGCCTGAACTTCTCTCTCTGGACAGCTCGTGAAGGAAATCATGTCTTTGGTCCGTGCCATATTATGATTTGCTGGTAATCATAAAATAATCAAGCAAGTGAAGTCAAGGGCTGGAGCGAAATTTTTTTGAAATATCAATGCTCCACTAACATGCCGTACTCCGTCAGAAAAATTCACATCAGTAACTTCTCCTCATGTAGTCTATCAAAAATAATCCGGCTCACCAGGGAGACGCGTTCACGATCCTGATAGGTCAGCCACACCAGTTCGGCAATTTCCGCATCAGGGTGTAATTCGCCGCTAAATTCTGCGGTATAACAGGTCATTTGCACGCTCACACCTTCCGGCTTGCCATCCGCCTGCGCCGCAAAGGTTCCGGCATAAGAGATGGTCTCCGGCAAGATGTTAACAGACAGTTCCTCTTTAATTTCCCTGATAAGGGTTTGCTCATCCGTCTCGCCGGGCTCTCTTTTCCCTCCCGGGATATAGCATATTTCTTTCCCTTGTGAACGTGCGCCGAGGATGCGGCCATTTTCAATGTAAATCCATGCAATCTTATCAATGATTTTGCTCACATTGTTCACCTGCCAGACAATTTTATAGGTTGTAGACCATCATCCCGTTGCAATAAGCTGATACGGCTTCATTTAATGATAATTGCCGCAAAAGCGCCTTCTGTCAAGTATGCAAATAGAACAAAGCAGCCTCGGCTAATGCCAGGCTGCCAGTTATGCTGCCAATTGGTTCAGAACCGCGGCAGATTGGACAGATTGTTGTCCGGATTCCCGTCCGGGTATGACCTTAACGTTTTTTGGCCCTCTCGATTTATACCTGTATTCACATCCTCGATCAGTTCCGCTTCCGCCATTCCGATAGCTGTTGCAATATCAACCACCTGTCCGTTGTTCAAGCGGACGGCGGCAATCGCTCCGTTATCGTAATGCACGGCCTCGATTTGTGCCTTGCGCGGATCAATCGTGTGCGGGCCAGCTCCATACCGCGTCCCTTCACGCATAAATGTCCCGTTTGCTTCAGATTGCTGCGCATCTGTATCTTGCCCGGAGCCTTGCTCGTTCATAGACTCAAAATGAGGAATAGGCTGACCGTTCCAGGCAAAGTTGGCGTTGTGTGTTGAAAGATTCCCGTTTGTTGCTTGTTCAGACTGCTTCAACCCTGTCCACTCCTTAACCTGTAGTGTCCTGCGTTCGGATGAAACCACTTCCATCAGGTAAGCTTTTAGATCAACAAGGCGCAGCTTGGAAGGCTTCAGGTCCGTTCCGGCGATAATAAGCGGAATCAGCGACTCCTTCAGGCTTAAAGAGCCATGGGCTCCCCCTCCCTTATGCGTTGGGGAGCTCCGGTCAGCCAGCTCATACCCGGGCTTGGCTCCCACGATCAGATACCGTCCCCGGTGGGAGTTCAGCGAGCCGTATATCCGCTGCAGGACGTCCGGATATTTCCCGTACCGGATTTCATGGGCAGACTCATCCGGCTCCAAATCCAGCAGTTCCATTTGTCCTTCAATCGTCCATTTCTGCTGATAACCATCCGTCCATGTCCCACCTGCTTTGAAACGCAGCTTCTGTCCATTTCCCGCTGCCGTTATCCATCCTTCTTCCTTCCAGGCGATAAAATCGATCCGGGTATCTGCACTCAGCGACTCTGCAATATGCCGCAAATTCAGTGTTTCCTTCAGGCAGTAAACATAGGCCATTGTTTCGTTGACGGCCAGTACGATTTCGGTATGAGCATCTACCTTATAACCCGGATGCAGCACATTATATCCTTCAAGCAGCTTGTGCAATTGGATGATCGGCTGATCCTGAGCCGGCCTGATTTGGCTGACTCCGCTATCCCCCGAAATGACAAATACCGCCCGTTGCAGCGCCTGTTCCGGCGAGCCGAAAGCCTCCAGCACGTCTTGAACCTGCCTGTCCGCTTCCACGGCTCCTTTCAGAACAGACGGCCCTTTTTTATGCAACAGCTTGTCCATACTGGGCATGTAGACGTATAAAAAATCAGGCAGCTGATCTGTCCGGATCATGTGCTTTAGTGTCTCCACCGAATATGTATCATTCAGACCCAAACGGTGAAATATGCTTTGCGGTGCTTGTATTTTACCGTTTAACGGATTGGATAAGCCGCCCAGACTGAACCAGTTCGGGCCTGCAACTTGAACCCGGTCGGGCCATGAAGTAAGCATGCGCATCCAGAACGGAATCGTCATCGTGTGCTGAACGGGACCTCGGTATACCAGTCCGTTGATCGTTCCGCAGGTAAAGCCCAGTCGTGCCAGATCTTCATAAATTGTCGATACGTCAGGATTCAAGTGATCCCGGTTCAAGCGGATGACCGCATCCTCAAGCACCGCCGGTATGCCTTGCCGAATCACTTCCATGGGGCCTGTTCCGTAATTGATCACTCTTTCGGCATCCGAATCATACCAGGTCAGGCCAGGGACAGAATGTTGATCCGGATAGGTGCCCGTCACCAGCGAGCAGTCAATCGTAACGGACATCGTCGGAAAAGAAGTGACCACATCACGATAATATTGACCGTGTTCAATCAGAAATTGCAGGGCAGGCAGCTTCTTTTGTGCCACACCCCGGTCAATGGCCGAAGCCAGCAGCGAATCAATCAACAGATAAATAACGCTCTTGCCATTTTGCGTCAACAACTGCTTCACCCACCATGACTGTATTCGGATACAGCTATTAGTGTGGTCCACTTTACTGTTAATTATCAGTCAGTTGTGGATGTCATTTCTTTGGATGGATAGAAATAAAACTAGATGTGCATCATGGACCAGCCGCCGATATCCTTAAAGCCAAGCCGCTTATAAATGGCGCCTGCAACCGGATTGTCATAAAACAAACAGACGGTCCTGTTTTCTGCCAAAAGGTCAGCGCACAGGCGCCGCATCAGGTAGGAAGCCAGCCCCTGCCCTCTGTATTCGGGATGTGTAGCCACCCCGACAATCATCGCAGACAGCGAGTTTTCCGCCGTAGACGATACAACCGCGATAACCTTCCCGTCCTTTTCAACGAAATAGCTGCGTCCCGTACGGGTTTCCAGCCTGCGCTGCATACCGCTCCGCATGGATTCCGCACTTGAACTGAACTCCTGAATCTGATCGAGCAGAGAACAGACCGCTTCCACATCCTCTACACCGGCTTGGTTGATCTGAAAATTCATACCTGCTTCTGTCTCGCCTTTTTCCTGCAGAGTGATAAGCTCTGCAAAAAACAGCCGCTTCTCCTTCGTAAAGCTGATCTTTTGGGCCAAACGATCCACAATTGGCGATGAGCCGGATAGCATTTCCTTTTTCTTGCCAGATAACACAAGCTCCGCAAAGCCCTGCACATCAAATTCTCCCTCCGCATAAGGAAGGTAGCTGCCATCATACCGCAGCAGCACAGCCTTTAGGCGGCCGTCAACCGCATCAAATTCTCCCCACAGCTCCTGGAAATCACTTTCAAAGCCGAAGTTCTCCACGTCCGCAATAATAAACAAATTAAGCGACGGCTCCCGGCCCACCAGCATCATCACACTCTCACGGTCAGCTTCAGTCAGCTTGCGAATCATACAACGCTCCCCCTGTCGTTGGAAAAAATTTTATATAACATACCATGTCACTTGAGAAACAACAAGGCAGCCCCGAGTCATTAAGACCTTGGACCGCCCCACTTCCGCTTATCTTATTTAAACAAATTAACGATGATATCTGCCTGTTTCTGCGTAATCGTGCCATCAGCTACAATACCGGCCAGGGCTTCTCTTAGCGCTTCTTCGTTGCTTTTATTTTCAACAAGGCCGGTTGCGATGGCCTTTTGTTTGTCTTGGCTAAGCGCCTGATCAATGGCATTCCGTTGGGCTTCTGTAATGGTCCCTTTACTTACGAGATCAGCCAGCGGGTTCGGAAGCTTGCCGCCAATCGGAAGATTAGGATATTTGGCCTTTACCTCTTCCGTCGTGTAATCCTCCAAATCCATGCTGCTGATATCAAACAATGCCTGATCTCTGTTCTTCCGGTCATATTCATACGTAGAGGTGAATACAAGCACCATTTTCCCATTCTTCTCCTCACGGACCTCACTCTTTACTGGAAGCCCGGTTGCCGAGTCCAGGTAAACAGTCTCTTTAACTGGAACTTCCTTCATATTTTCTGCAGATGTGCCTTCGTGCGAGAAATATTCTGTTGTTACTTTGTTAAGCTCTTTGCCATCCACTGTTACTGTACCGGCGTTTTTCCATTCAGAGCTTTGATATTCTTTGGCCATCAGTTCATAAAGAGGACCGCTTGGTGCACTGTCTTCCGGAGCCAAGGTTTGCACAGACCCGTCAGTAACTTTGCCATTGGCATCCTTGTATACCTTGGCTGAGGTTGTTCCATTGAAAAGAGAATATAAGCTCACTACTGCTCCTTTATTATTAGCATCCGTAAAATGGATGTCTGTTCTTTGGTTGTAGGTGAGCGGATCTCCCCAGGTTTCCTGAACATTCGATTGGTTTTCCTGTTCATCATGGGTGGTTTCCTTTACATACTGCAATAACAGCGAGTTATTTTCCGATACAGCAGCAGAATCTGCAACTACAGGAGTGACTACAGCCGGCTGCACTGACCGATCTGCGGCATTGGCGGATACCAGAATAGCGCTGGAAGCAAGAGCGACAGTTGTCATGACAGACGCGGCGATAAGTGCTTTTTTCATAATAAATACTCTCCCTTTGATTTTATTTTAAGATGATTCATCCGATCACCTTAATCACATTTTAGAGAGCAGATGTAACGTTCCATGAGGCGGATGTATCCTGGATGTAAATCATTTGTATAGAATTTTGGGGCACAGATCAGAGCTGACGGCTCATCTGCACCTGTTCGGCATACACGGTAAATCCGATTTGCTTCAGGGTTGCCCCGGTCAGGGGGCTTGCTCCTTTGGGCAGATTGGGAACGATCCGATTAATATTTTCTGCAAATTCACCAAACACATGGTTTAACATCCTATGTATTAAATATTCACTGTCAGGGTGGGCAGGAGACACTTCACACTGATATAAAGTGGTGGATATGTGTTCGCCATCCGGATTAAAAGCTTTGCGGTAATAGGCATAACCCACCGCCTCTCCCTGCTCGCTGCGGAGGATGACCGCCTCTCCGTCCTTTGCGCTCTGACAATGCGTTTGCCAGGGATGGGAAATACGGTAAAATGGCAGCTGCCCTGCATTCACAGGCAGCGCAGCTTCCGCAATGTAGCTCCCGCTTGCCTGGATGCTTGGTTTGTTATAGCCGGGAAGAGCGCCCTTAAGGGTTAAATATTCAAGCTGGTCCACAACTTTATAACCTGCTTTCTTGTACAAGGCGATGGCGCTTTCATTCGCAGTTAGTGCTTCAAGGGTTGCGGTCTCCACCTCTTCTTCTTTCAGAAGTTCAAGGGCCGCAGACAGCAGCTTCTTTCCCACTCCTTTTCCTCTCAGCGACTGCGCAACTCCGGTTCCGCCGTTCCACGCGATTTTCCGGCCCTGCACGGTACGTACGCCTTGCATCATAATCCCGACGGGTTGGTTTCCGTCAAATGCGAGCAATGTAAGGGAAGGCGACAAGTCCTCTGCAGCCATTCTTTTCAAAAACGCTTCGGGTGTGGTGGCAGCATTAAAATAATACCCTTCAAAGCCGTCGTTCCACGCTTGCACAGCCTCATTAATGGTGCATGAGGTCATTTTCTCAATGCGGATCAAGGCTTTTCCTCCTCTCATTTGTTTGACAAGATTATAACAAAGTGATCAACAAAAAAACTCGCTTTTTAATATGAATAAATCCATACAAAAAGCGAGTTTGCTTAATACTTTATTATTAGCATCCGTAAAATGGATGTCTGTTCTCTGGTTGTAGGTGAGCGGATCTCCCCAGCTTTCCTGAACATTCGATTGGTTGTCCTGTTCATCATGGGTGGTTTCCTTTACATACTGCAATAACAGCGAGTTATTTTCCGATACAGCAGCAGAATCTGCGACTACAAGAGTGACTACAGCAGGCTGCACTGACCGATCTGCGGCATTGGCGGATACCAGAATAGCGGTGGAAGCAAGAGCGCCAGTTGTCATGACAGACGCGGCGATAAGTGCTTTTTTCATAATTTAATTCTCTCCTTTGAATTCTTTAATCGGGCAATCATTTCGATCACCTTGATATCAGTTTAGTGGGCAAATGTAACATTCCATTAATCTGATGTATCCGGGTTGTAAACAGTTTATATTACCATTTCGTCTTGTCTTTTGGCTTTATATTTTCCGGAAGTTTGACAGCATCTACATTGAACAGCTCGTTATCCGCTTTAAGCTTGTCATATTGATAGTTTACGTTGAACAGTAACGTCGATTTCCCGTCCTTAATGATGAAGATGGTTTCTTTAACCGGCAAACCGCTCTGATTCATGAGAGCAACCTCTGTAAATTTCTCACCAACTGATGTATAGGTTCTGGTCTTTTTCGTGTAGGCGACTCCGTTTTCGCTTACCTTCCCCTGGTTCTTCCATTCCTGTCGAGTGTAACGTTCCTTTTCTGCTGCAAGCAAACTTTTCTGCTTCATGGCTTGCGGATAGGTTTGTCTGCCTCCCTCCGTGATCTTGCCGTTTGAATCCTTTGTAAAACTGACCCTTTGCTTACCATTCACGATGGACACCTCTGTTATCAGCTTATCCGGATTGTCTTTTGCAGGTGTCAGGAACACACTTTTGTAGCATGAGGCTTTTGTGTCCTGCCATTCCTCCTGGGCATTCACAATTTTGCCGTCAGGGCTAAAAACCGTTCTCTTCATGTATTCTACACTGGCGGCTTCTACTTCCGGACCAGCTTGTTGAGCTGAGACTACTGATCCGTTGGATACAGCAGCATTTGCAGCGCTTGGCAAAAATGCGGAAGATGTGGGTACAGCAACAACGGTCATAACGGATGCGGTGATCAATGCTTTTTTCATCAATATTACAATCTCCTTTTTCAATATTTCATGAGCATATCACTCACAGTTCAAACTATAACGGACAGATGTTTCATCCCTTACCCCAGATGTATCGGCACTGTAAATTAGCAGCTCATTGTGTCATTCTCGCTTTTCACAAGTTTTTCAAAAAAGCTTGCATCGTTCAGAAAAATGATCGTACGAGTTCTATATAATAACATATGAAAAAAATATTCATATATAAGAAGGAAAAAGTTATTATCCACTCCACACATCAGCTCTCAACATATGATCATCATGATCATGGACACAGCCGCGGACATGCTCACAGCCATCACGACCATGCGCATGCCCACATGCTAAATAACAAAAAGGGCCTTGCAAGCGCCCTCATCATTACAACCGGAATTATGTTTTTTAGGATTTTTTGGCAGTCTTATTACCAACAGTCTTGCTCTGCTGTCAGATTCGGGTCATATGCTTAGCAATGCCGGAGCGCTTGCTTTAAGTCTGATTGCCATGTTTCTGTCTGCTAAAGCGCCATCGGCAAAAAAATCGTAGGGTGCAGCATGGTAAGCTAAAAGTTTAATAGAAGCATAAGCAACTTTCAGATGCAGATCGGAGCTGGCGGCTCATCTGACCTGTTCGGTGTACAGGATAAAGCCAACTTGCTTTGTAATGATGTTGCCTATACTTTACTTATAGACCGATCTGAACTTAATAATTGATGGTTAGCAAGATTAATAGATGTTGTATACAAAATTCGACAAACAAAATCAAAAAATCCTTTTTTAGCTATTTAAATATAAAATAGAAAAGGATATAATTGGTATATACTACTTCTCCCAGTAGTAGTTAATCTATAGGAAAAGATGAGAAAGTAATGAAAAAAGCGGTGAGTTCATTGGTGATTATTGCTTCATTAGCTACTTCTTTATCTGCTTCTGCCTTTGCTGAAAGTGTTACAAACGCTACATACAACACGACTAACTCATCTGATGTAGTGCTTTTTGAAGAACCTAAATATCCGGGGGCTGGAACATATTATGAACCTTCTTCCACTTCCAGGGCTGAACGAGTTGATTATTCAATAGAGGTAACCAATCCTAGTAACGTGGTCACAGAAGTTCGTAGAGATATAAAAGTGAGGTTGTTTGCGGAATTAAGCGTGGGTGGCGAGACAGAACTGAATATAATCGGACAAAAAGTCTCCGCTAAAGCTGAGGTAAAAGCAGGAGTTGATAGAGAGGAGACGATTTCTGTTACATGGAGAATCCCGCAAGGCAGATATTTAATTCAAGCGGGAAAAGTTACAGTCAAAACAAATGGTTACTTGGAGAGAGCAAACACAGCAGGAGTCGTCACTTCCCGCCAATATGTTAACGCGCATTATACAACAAAAGATTTTGCTAAAACCACAAAATTAGCTAGCAAATAATACAGTTAAGAAAGAATATTATAATTTTTTTGGGAAACCTTCAAGAACAGTAGGTTTCCCCTTTGAATTTTAAGGAGAGAAAATTTATGAGTCAGAATAATTTCAAAATCATTTTATTATTGATAGTGTTATTATTAGTTACAGCTTGTACTCAAAGAGAAGTTGCTCCAAAAAATATACCTGAGCAACCCGTCCCTGAAAAAATAGAGGAAACAAATCATAAAGATTATATAACTGGTAATGAATTCCCAAACGATAACGATTTTGACGTGAGAGATTATAATTTTTTATATAACGAGAAAGAAAAAAGTATTGTCGTGAGTATATGGTACAAATTGGGTGAAACACCTAAAAGATATATTATTGATGGGCAACATTCATACTATCTATATTTAACTGCACCAGAAGATTTGAATAAGTATTTTAAATCACCAAATTCTGATGTGGTAAAAGGCGAAACTTTAATTGAAGAAGATAGTTCCTTGGAGTATCAGTCAGAGTTCAAGTTACCTCTAAAAGATAATATCTCAGCAAAACAGATTCAAACATTATTACAGCAACACCAATTTTACAATATAACACTTTTTGAAAATCCTGATGCACCAGCTAAAATGATCATTAATGTGTTTGAAGGATTAAAGCAAAACTAAAATACCTGAGCTTTGTCAGAATACTGCTGGCAAAGCTTCTTTATATTCGCACGTATATTCCCGAAAAATAAATAAGCTCACTTTTTTTGTATAGTGATTTCATACAAAAAGTGAGCTTATCAAGATGCATTTCCCATCTTGAGCAGGGAAGAACCTACATCACCGTAAGACTAACTTTCTTTGACTACTCTTCAAACTCCACATTATGATACACCTGCTGTACATCCTCCAGGTCTTCCAGAGAATCAATGAGCTTCTCAAACTGTGCCTGTCCGTCTTCCGGAATCGTTACATACGTCTGTGGAAGCATTGTCAGCTCCGCAACGGTAAACTCGTTAACTCCGGCATTTTTCAACGCTTCCTGCACGGCATGGAATTGATCCGGCTCCGCGTAAACGATGACTGCCTCATCTTCCTCAAGCACGTCTCGCACATCCACATCCGCTTCAAGCAGAATTTCGATGACTTCATCGACCATTTTTCCTTCAAGACCGATGATCGCCGTAGCGTCAAACATATATGCCACCGAGCCGCTTACGCCCATGTTGCCGCCGTTTTTGCTGAATACAGCACGTACAGCAGGCGCCGTGCGGTTCACGTTATTCGTCAGCGCGTCCACGATAATCATGGAGCCGTTAGGACCAAAGCCTTCGTACCGCAGCTCTTCATAATTTTCATCCGCACTGCCTTTGGCCTTCTCCAGCGCACGGTCAATAATGGCTTTAGGCACATTATAAGTTTTGGCGCGTTCCAGTACCACCTTCAGAGCACGGTTGGATTCCGGATCCGGCTCGCCTTTCTTGGCAGCTACGTAGATTTCCACGCCGAACTTCGCATATACTTTACTCGTATTGGCGTCCTTGGACGCCTTCTTTTCTTTAATATTATTCCATTTACGACCCATACTGTTCCGCTCTCTTTCTATATTGAATCTAGAAACTTCATTTTCGTTTCAAACATAACCTTCTATATTATAGCTCCTAAAAAGCGCTTGAACAAGCTCCATTAGACTCACAGACACTGTGCGCCAACTCGTTTTGCTCGATGAAGCTTCGAAATTAAAGAAGCCAGCCTTCATCTTCCGGCCGGCTCGCATTTGCAGTAAGTCTTACAAATTATTCAAAATGAAACGGCTTGAGCCAATGTGCCAAGCTGCTCTTTCAGCTGGTGAACACTCCGCACGAAGCGCACGGTTTTCGTTTCGGAATACATGACCACCGAGTGGGTTTCCGCACGGCTGCCTGGCAGATAACGAACCCCTTGCAGGAAATCCCCGGGCGTTACGCCAGTAGCCACGAACAGCACTCCCTGCCGGCCTACCATATCGTCCATGGTGAGCAGTCGCTCCGGCTGGTCGATACCCATCCGTTGGCAGCGCTCCACATCCTCGGCAGTATCTGGCAGCAGCCGGCCCTGGATATCACCGCCCATGCACTTCATAGCCGCGGCGGCAAGCACACCTTCCGGGGCTCCTCCAGAACCAATATATAGATCAACGCCGCTGTCTTCTGTGCAGGTGTCGATGGCTGCCATGACATCCCCATGTCCGAGCAGCTTGATGCGTACGCCCGCTTGTCTCAGCACTTCAATGATGGAGCGATGACGTTCACGATCCAGGATGGATACCGTCAGATCTGTCAAAGGACGTTCCAGCAGGAGCGCCGCTTTGGCAAGGGTCTGCTCAAGCGGATCGTCGAGCGACAGCTTGCCCGCCAGCTTGGGTCCGACGGCCAGCTTTTGCATATACATATCTGGCGCATGAAGCAGACTTCCTTGGGGAGCCGCTGCAATAACCGAGATGGCATTATTCAGACCCTTCGCGACGGTTTCAGTTCCCTCCAGCGGATCCACAGCAATATCCATTTTCGGTCCCTTGCGGTTGCCCACCTTCTCCCCGATATAGAGCATGGGCGCTTCGTCCATTTCTCCTTCACCAATGACCACGGTGCCATCCATCGGAACGGTGTTAAAATGGCTGCGAATGGCAGTCGTCGCTGCATCGTCGGCACTGTTCTTGTCTCCCCTGCCGGTCCATCTGGCCGATTCCAATGCTGCCGCTTCCGTGATTCGCACCAATTCCAATGCCAGTTGACTCTCCATTTCTCATCCCTCCAAATAAATATGGTTTATTTTTTTAATTTTCCTTATTTTCATAATTTATCTTAATAGGTCGTTTTGAATCAGACCCGCGGTTTCCTCAATCGCTTTATCCGTCACATCCATGACGGGACAACCCAGCTCCCCGAAAATACGGTTGGCATATGCGAGCTCTTCCTGAATACGTTCCATGGATGCATACTGCGCATTATTGGGCAGCCCCATCACTTTGAGGCGCTCGCTGCGGATCTTGAGCAAATGCTCCGCGTTAATGGTCAGGCCGAATATTTTGCCCTCCAGCTTTTCATATAATTGAGCCGGCGGCGTAAGCTCAGGAACGAGCGGATAATTGACGGTTTTATACCCTTTATGAGCGAGAAACATGGACAGCGGAGTTTTGGATATACGTGATACGCCAAGCAGAATAATATCCGCCTTCAGAATCGCGCTGACATCCTTGCCGTCATCGTATTGTACGGCGAAATCCATCGCCTCCACCCTCTTGAAATAAGGTTCATCCATACGGTGAAGAAGTCCGGGCTTCTCGAAGGGATCGTTATTGAACGTATCGGCAACCGCCTGCATCATCGGCCCCATCACGTCCACCACACGCACATTCAGACGCACCGCTTCTTCCCTTATCGCTTCCCGCAGCTCAGGCAGAGCCAATGTATAAGCGACCAGGCCGCCTCTCTCCGCAACCTCCTCCATCATCTGCCTTAATTCCTCTTCATCTCTGACATTCATATAACGCTTGATTTCCGTGTTTGGCAAATCGAACTGCCGCATCGTCGCTTGCACGACGGCCTCTGCAGTTTCACCGATCGAGTCCGAGCATATCGCAATAAAGTGACTTGACGACTGTATCATTCCATTCCTCCCGTTAATCCTCGGCAACCATGTCGAGCAGCATTTTAATAATGTTTGTTTTCGTAATCCGGCCTACGACCTTCCAGTGGAAGCCCGGCTTCTCGGAGTCGGACGGTATGACGACCGGAAGACTGTCGATTTGGTGGGCAATAATTTTGCGCGCCGCCTCCAGGATGGTATCCTCCGGGGATACGGTTACGACATTGGGCTGTCTGGTCATAACCATGCTGACCGGAATAGAGCCAGCCGTCGGGTTGCCCAGCGTTACCTTCAGCAGATCCTTTCTTGAAGCTACTCCCGCCAGGTTCCCTTCCTCATCCGTAACGATCAGATTGCCGACATTGGCGAGGAACAGCGACACCACCGCATCCTGGATGGTTGTCATTTCTCTCACGATGACTGGAACACTGTGGATTTCCCCGACCTTCTTTTGCAGCATCTTGAACTTTTCTTCCTGTCTCGTATTGCCCTTCTGGCCGAGGAAGTAGCCTACCTTCGGTTTGGCGTCGATATAATTCAGAATGACGAGCTTCGACAGGTCCGAGCGCAGTGTCGGCCTGCTCACCTTCAGCATCTCTGCAATCTGTTCTCCTGTGATCGGGGCATGCTTCTGCACAATTTTTACGATTTCCATCTGTCTTGGCGTTAGTTCGATGTTGATCCCTCCGCTTTGTTCCACTTTCCAACAATTAACTTAAACATATAATACGTCATAAATAATGATTTCGCAACACACTACAGCATATATAACGTCATAAATAATTTATATAACTGTATTAACACCATAAATAGGGGTTAAGGGGGAGAACAACAACAATTGGAGGAATGATTTGTTCGCAGAACGCACAACAAAAGAAAGGAGTGCCCTAGGTCAATAGACCTTTCCGGACACTCCTTCGCTTGGGTAACATAAATGACTATTTGCTTGACAGTGCCAATCCGATTTCCGACAGAATCGCGCTGCCCAGGTAGGTGCCTGTAAATACAAAAATGGCAACAATGGCGACCCGCCAGGAGGTTTTGCGCAAATCCGCCAGCCGGTCCACAACGGAAATACCGGCAAAGGCCAGAATCGGCGTCGTGATCGACAGAAAATTCACCTGTGCAATCGCGTTAACAAACACATCGGAAATCAGACAGAATACAAGGGACGTAATCGATACCCAGCCCAGCACCGGGAATTCGGCAAGAAATTTGAGAGGCTGTTTTTTCATAAGCTGTGAAATTAAAATGCCGATAAAGGAAAACAGCCACAGAACAGCAAGACCGCTAATCGTGCCCCAGGTTACATGTCCACCCTCGCCGGCCTTCAGGAACTTCATTTGCTCCGTAAACAAAATGAGCGAGACACTCAGCAGAAGAATTAGTGCATATTTAACGTATTGATTCAAGCCTTTACTCACTTGTTACCACCTCTTACGAACAGTTTGTACATCATGCGCTGCAGCGGCACGGCCAGGAATACCATCGTATACGTGCCCAGGAAGCTCGTCAGCAGCTGGCTGGCAGCCGCGTATGCATTAATTGTTTCCGCCATATCCGGCTGCTGTGACACTAACGCCGACGACGCGGCCGTCATCATGCTGGCAGAGCCTACCCCGGACGACATCGCCAAGGCTTCGATGGAAAAGCCCAAACCGTGCAGCACCGGCGCAATAATGCTGAAGAACAAAGTGCCAAACAGCGTACCGATGATGTACAGGGACAGCACACCACGGCCTTCGTCAGAATTCAGGGTGTACTTCTCCGAAATATACGCCAACTCTCCTTCACGGCCCAACCCCAGAGTCGCCCCGATCGCTTCACGTCTCAGACCAAGCAAAATGGCTATTGGAAGCCCCAACACAACGGTACCGAGGTTGCCGATCTCCTGGATTAGAAACACCCAACCCACCTTGAAAATGTCCTGCAGCTTGGGAGCCACATCCGCTCCGTATCTGGCCATAAGCGGCAGCATGATAAAGATCAGATATTTGCCTGCAAAGCCCACGTTGTCGGGACTGTAAATTTTTTTGAGCAGCCCTTTGCGGAACACCGGCACCCCCAGTACCATCGTGATCAGAATCGCAAACACAAGCGGCAGCAGATTGATGCGGATATTTCCGACCATAAAGGATTGAATGCCAATAAACTCTGACGCGGCAATGACCAAAAGCACGAAAGCAAGCAGGTATATATATGTAGCTTTAAATTTCATTGATGTCTCTTCTCCTATTCGGTTTTCATAATGGAAGCCAGCAGTTCTTCATAAGCGGCAAAGTCCCGTCGATAAAGCTGCTCACGGTCAATGCGGCCCTTCATGCGCTCGAATACATCGGTCAGAAAACGCGGAAATACGTCATAAATGAACTCCGGATCGATTTCCTTGAAGTCGTCGCCGTGAATCGTGCCGGAAAAACCGCTGTAGCCGATTTGTATACAGGGAATCATATACGATAAATCCCCGATATCACCCGCCGCACTGATAGCGTTGTTGTTCAGGATGTCCTGAATTTCCCCGCTTGCTTCAAATGCCTCCATAACAAACGTGGACAGATAACGGTTCTGCACAAAAGGAAGATACCCCATCTGCGTGGCGCTCTCGACCTCACCTTGGAGCGCGATCGCGCTGCCTTCGGCGGCGGCGTCCATTTTGGCGGCAGCCTCTTTCATATATTCGACCGTTTGGGTGCGCAGATCTGTTCCCACCGTAATGTGGTTAGGGATGACGTTGGTGGACATATCCGAATGCATGACAATCGGATTCATGCGCACCTTCTCCGCATCCTTCATTTGCTGACGCGCCAGCCCCAGCGCAACGTTGAATAATGTGGACATGCTGTACGCATTTTTGCCTGAAAAAGGATCGAAGCCCGCATGCGAGGCTTTGCCCCGGAATGTATACTTTTTGTATAAAAATCCGGCCAGGTCGCAGTTGATCTCCACCGTTCTCACCGGATATTCTCCGCCCATGGCGTGCACACATATTCCCACATCAATATCATCAAAAATACCCAGCTTCATGGCCTCAGGCTTGCCGCCGAAATAGGAAATCATGCCTTCATCCAGCAGCTTTTGCCGGTATTCAAGGTCCAGGTACTCCTCGGCAGGCACAAATATAAAGGCAATTCTATAGTCCAAAGCTTTATACAGCCCTGTCTCATAAAAATGCTTGTACAAGGCCAGTGCAATGGCGACCTGACTGTAGTGCCCGCAGTTATGCGCCGCTCCTGTCACCGGATCGGCACGCCAATGCGTCGGGGCATATACGGCGTCCAGCTCTGCAATGAATCCGATGGTGAGCGGTTTGCCCTCACCCAAATACGTTTTCAACCCGGTGGTACTGAAGGATTCCATTACAATGTCCGGATTCACCTTGCGAAGGAATTCAGCAATCAGCGCGCTGGTGCGATTCTCCTTATAGCCTAGCTCCGGATGTTCGAAAATATTACGCGCTACACTATAAATCTCCTCATAATACTCTGTGAATGCCATATTTCCTCCTGCTTTCAGTTTATTTATTCATTTTCATGAATTTGATGTTACTTTAACGTAATGAAATCTGTCAATATGTTTTCTTTCTGAAAACTGTTTTCTGCTTCAACTGGACAGTGAGAAGTTCTCTTCGAAAAAACGTCACATAGCAAAATAACCCAATCAAGCAAATCCGTAATATCCTTAAGGAATCCGCGTCATTACGAGTCGATGATCCATTTCTTTCGTTCTTCCGCCTGGTCGCTCGAATCACTGCGGCTGGCCCGGCAGAAAGCCGAGGCTTTAAAAGATTCCTGCTTCGAGACTTACTAAAAATAAGTCTGGAGGTCGGGTGGCTTTCCCTTGCCCACAATCTGCTTAAGAAAGTCGCCATCGACGCCATAAAGCAAGGAGCTAAGCGAGAACAAAGCGCTTAGCTCCTTAATTTCATTCGAATACCATTCTATTTTTTTGCAGAGGCTGTTCAAAAATTTACTTTTGGGACACCCTCTTCTTTATTTTATCTTCACGAAAATAAGTGCTATTATAGGAAATAAAAGAAATAAACCATATACTATCCCATATATTGCAGTTTGTGCTGTTATCGTTTCAAAATAATATAAAAGCCCAAGTAATGAAGTATATGCTAGCGAGGTGGCATAGGAATAATGCCCGATAGTTGAGAAATTAGTATGATATTCTGGATTTTGTTTGGCTAAAAATAATATCCCATCAGAGATAGCAGATATAATAAAAAGGTATCCTAGAAAGGTAAAGTTTGCAAAATAAATTAACATAATGCCCAGAAATACTTCCACAACCATCCTTATGATTTGAAGAACAATTTTTTAACCAACACCTTTCCCCACTTCAGAACGACCTCGATATCGTCAAGACCCATTTGCTCATCAGAGAAGACAGTTTTGACATTTATGTTGTTTATCATTGAAGGATACCGTCTCCGCCATTCCAAGGTATCTGATCAATAACGTCATCATAACGTAAGCTCAAGGTGTCTTATTATGGTAGTCTGCATGACTGCTAAAATGCCGTATGGCCTAATGTCCCATACCATTATCATATGTTGTTGCTATCTGTTCAGAAACTGGCGCTATGATAAAACTTAAAACCCCCATTGCTAACACTGCCGTAATCAATACTTTTTTCATCTTCAATTCCTCCCTTGATAATTCTTAGATAATCGTGAAGCTGCTCTTTGCTCGCATAATTTCTATGCTCCTCAAAAAGGGCAGTGCTTCTTTTGTAGTTCACCATATCATTAAATTTATCAGACTCTTCCAATGTTTTTAATGTGTAATTTAACGCATCTTTATAGTTGCCCTCTCGCAAAAGATATAAAGCCATTCTATGAAAATATTTCGTTAGATACATTCTCTTTGCATTCAAGTACTTACCCTCTGTTATTATATTCTTCATGACTTCGTGAAATTGGGCTAAGATAGAGTTGACATTCACGTTGTATTTTAATGCATGATCAAGAACTACAACCAAGCCAGAGATCAAATCTTCTTTTTTTGAATTTTTAAGATGAAATACGAAATCTTCTATATAAACCCATTTTTGTTTTCCTGCAAGTAAATTCACGCTGTATGTATTAGATGTTGCAAACCGTTTGAAGGCAGATATCTCTTCATCTGCTTCTACCGTTTCATCGTGTAACCAAGATAGATCGGCATAACCTTTTATACAAGCCAATGATTCTTCATATTTCTCTTTCTTTTGCAATGCAATCCCCTTAGCCATTTGACTAAAACCAAAATAGTATACAATATGCCTTTTTCCATCTACCTTGACGTATCGTTTCCCGGAATCCATAGATTGTTTTTGCTTTGAGTACACCCTTTCTGCTGATATAAGAAGTTTATCAGCAATCTCAATCATATGATCATAATCTTCCAAAGTGTACGCCGCTTTAAGTAAATCAACTAAAGAGTCAATTTTTAGACCGTCTAAATGCAAATCATCCAATACTACTCCCTCCTATCCGTTCCATATACATCGATAATATAGCATTTTTTCCCACTGGTCAATTACAAAAAACGAAGTCTCTATTTTTATGCATAAAATTTGAAAAAGGTACCTTCTATAGCATTTATGCATTATGGTTCATTACAGTGCGCAAACCGTTAAAAAGCCGCCTAATTAGGCGGCTTGTAAGCGTATATGTTCTTGTCCTCTCACGGCCCTTGTGACGGTTATTCAATGTCTGATGGGAACTGACCAGTAGTACCCCAAGCATCGCCTTCAACTTTGTTACCGTTCGCTCTGAACTGAATTACGTATTTTCCTGAAGGCATCCCATTAGGGAATGAATTAAGACTAGTCCACGTTAATGTACTTCCTTTACCAACAGTTTTAACGATATATTCTCTCCCGTTACCCTGCAAGCTCCAAGTGAGATTCGATGTCCCTGTATTCTTAACTTTAATCTTGACATGCCCATAACCTTTATCAACAGTTAAATCCATTGTCGGACTGGTCCCACCAAGAACCTCGTGTACCTCCTGACCAGTTGCTAGGATGACCATGCCTCCATGAACCTTCGGAACTTCAATCCCCGTAGTTGGTGCAGCGGTCACAACCCCCGTCGAACTTCCCAACGCCAGAGTCAAAACACTTGCAGCAGACAATAGTACAGCTCTTTTTGAAAAATCCATACTAAAACACCTCTTGTTTTATTTTTTGGATGTTTTAAGGTTATGTAGATCTGAAATTCATATTAAACCAAAATTCTTCTAAATTCAATATATTTTTTCTTTTTCTAGAAATATATTCTTTTTTTGATTTTCAGAGCAATAACAAACCCGTCTGTGTAGACGGGCCCGTCGTTTCATTTAACCAAGGTTTAGTGTCCTGCACCGTGACCATTGATATCTACAATTGTGCCACATCATAATTTTATTGTTAGTTCTAACCCATCAGGTAACAATTCTTACTTTGTTCCATCATAGGAACATATGGCGATGATATCCTTCACAGAGATATTTACTTTATATCCACTTACATCTTTAAAGTTATTAGATGCTTCTAAAGCTTGCAATACATTATGTAATGCAACATGATGTTGTTTCATTTTTAAATGATACGATAACAGCGTATAAAAGAACTTTGTTATGTAAATTGCTTCACCACTTTTGCTGCAAATCTCGATAGCCTCACCGATTTTACCCTTGAAGTGATCGAAAACTGAATCAACATGAAAACCGTGGTTAATTGCTGAAATAAGGATCGTCATTAACCCTGGCAGCAGTTCTTCAACTCTGGACTCTTTAAGGAATTGAACATAAGGGTCGAGGTATTCCTGCTTTCCATCTAGAAGGGAAACAGAGAATGTATTGGCTTTAGCGAACATTTTAAAGGCGGATATTTCTTCACCTGCTTCTTTGCTCCCATCGTCTAACCAAGACAGATCGGCATAGTCTTTTATGCAGGCCAATGATTCTTCGTACAATTCCTTCTTTCCCAATGCAATACCCTTCATTAGTTGGCTGAATCCGAAATAATAGACGATGTGGCGCTTTCCATCCAAATAAACGTATCGTTTCCCTGACTCTAAAGATTGTTTTCGCTTTGAATACACTCTTTCTGCTGATATAAGAAGTTTATCAGCAATCTCAATCATATGATCATAATCTTCTAAAATATACGCTGCTTTAAGTAAGTCTACTAAGGAGTCAATTTTTAGACCGTCTAAATGCAAATCATCCAACGTTGCTCCCTCCTGTCTGTTCCATATGTACCGATAATATAGCATTTTTTCCCACCGGTCAATTACAAAAAACGAATTTTCTATTTTTATGCATAAAATATGAAAAGGGTACCTTCTATAGCATTTATGCATTACTGGAACTCCCTCAATTTTCAATAGTTTTCATATCTCTATCCGGCTGCTAACCGATGCGAATACAGGTCCTTACAACCTTCCGTCGCTTGATGCTGATGTCCGTTACCTGAAGACTCATATAGCCTTGCATGATTATCCCTTTCGATCAGAATGCGGGGGTTGAGGGTTGGGATATAGGGGACTTAGGGGACTTAGGGGAAGGAAAGAGAACCGAGATACGAAATACGAAATACGAAAAAAAAGTGGCTCAAGTGGGAACAGAACTTCAATTCTTTAGCAGCCGTGATCACAACGGACAGGAATGCATGGAAGCATTGATCGCAATGAAGTGACCGAACGGCTTTGCCTGCCCGCGTTGCGCTCATACCCACTGCAGTCATCTGGCTTCCGACGCATCCTCATGTTCGAATGTGCAAAGCGTGCACATCAAACGTCAGCTTTGATCGGCACGATTTTTGAACGAATCCGTCCCCCTGACCAAATGTTTCCAGTCGCTGGATTTTCGGTTCCCGGTTTTCAGCGTTTCATAACCTGATCCATCGGGATAATCATGCAAGGCTCCCGAAAAGCGAGTTCCCATGCTGCCACGTTCGACAGGCGGCTTGACTGTCAAGCGTTAACTTTCGCAGCATGAAACCGGTAAACCAGCAGCTACAAAGGTTTAATTGGATATCTTATGCTTTACTCTCGGTCTTCTCTTTCGCATGAGCTTGCTTTAGATCATCCCGCACGCTCTGCTCCCAGAGTGAAACGCCGGAACGATATGCGGCTCTGCCATTCAAGTGACCAGCCACGGGGCCGGTAATAAATACAAACAGAACGCCCAGCAGCAGCTTGACGCTCACATGGTCCAAATAGAGCCAAAAGTAGAGAAACGCTCCGAAGAGTACAAGCAGTACGCCAAGTGTGGCGCTCTTCGTGGCAGCATGGGAGCGCAAATACACGTCAGGCAGCCGCAGTAATCCGAAGGCGCTGAGCGCGGTAAACAATGAACCAGCCAGCACAATGATTCCGCAAACCCATTCACCGATGATGATCATCGTCTCCATGTTCAATCACGACGCCCCTTTCTATATATCGCGCAAAAGCGGTCGTTCCGATAAACGTCAAAATACCCAATAGCAGAATGATATCCATGAAAGCCTTCGTCTCCAGCAGCATGCTGAGCACGGCAATCATGGACAGGATGATAATGCCGATCGTATCCAGCGCCGTGATCCTGTCCGCCATGGAAGGACCCAACAGCAGCCGCAGCAGGCAGCCAAGCGCTGCCAGTGACATAATAGCCAGCGAAGCAATGAGCAGTCCGTGCATCATGCCCGTGTCACCTCCATAATCGCCTTTTCAAAGGTGCTTTTAATCTGGCGGGATAATTCATCCGCATCCTCAATATCCATGGCATGGATATAAAGTGTCCGTCCGTCATGCCCCACCTCCAGCGTCAGCGTGCCGGGAGTCAGACAGATCAGGCAGGAGAGCAGCGTAATTTCAAAATCCGTCTCCAGTTCTGTGGTCATGGCGAAAATGCCAGGACGAATGTTCAGCTTGGGGCGAAGAATTTGCCGGACAACCGCCAGACTGGATACCCACAGTTCTTTCAGAAACAGCAGCAGTAAATAAATAATCGCCAGCACCTTTTGCATATAAAACCTGTCAGGACGTACACGGTAAATCGCCCATATGAGCACCATGCCGATCAGATACCCCACCACAAGCTGTGAAGCCGACCATTCATCGTGGAGAAAGGTCCATACCAGCGCAATCGCAATATTCAATCCAATTTGATAGGCCATCTCAACTACTCCTTTAATACGGCTTCAATATAAAGAGAAGGCTGTACCAGCACCTCTCCCGCCTGGGAAACGTATGAATAGATCCCTTCCGCAGCGAAGCCCAGAATAAAGACGATCAGCAGCAGGAAAACCGACGGGATATAGGCCAGCTTCCACGAAATTCTGGCTTTGGGATCATTCCCGGCGTCAGGAGCGGTGTTCTTCTCCTCTCCCCAGAACGCCTTCATGAACACACGGATCAGTGAATAAAGCACGATGAGGCTGGAAGCAACGCCTATAGCTGTCAGCCAGTACTCCCCTTCCCCCAGACCGCCACGCACGATCAGCAGCTTGCCAGGAAATCCACTGAGCGGCGGAATGCCAACAAGCGCCAGCGCCACAATGAGGAACATCCAGCCCACTGCGGGATAACGCTTGATCATGCCGCCCATTTCGCTCAGCTTATCCGTACCCGCAGCCGTAATCATCATGCCCCCCAGGAAAAACAGCAAGGCTTTGGCAATCATGTCATGGACCAGGTAATACACAGTCCCGTTCATGGCGTCTCCGTTCCCGACGGCCACGCCGAATGCGATAAAACCGACACCGATGATGACATTGTAATTCAGAATGCGCCGGATATCTCCGTAAGCAACGGCTCCGATGCCCCCCAGAATCATCGTGCCTGCCGCCAGCCAGCCGATCCAGCTTTGGATATCAAAGAGCTGCTGCGGAAAAATGAGTGTAAATGTACGAATGATAGCGTACAAACCCACCTTGGTCAGCAGCGCACCGAACAACGCAGCAACTGCCGGCGGAGGGGCACTGTAGGAGCCCGGCAGCCAGAAAAACAGGAACAGACCAGCCTTCAAACCAAACACGATCAGAAACAGGATCGCAATGACAGACAGAATTCCTCCTTGCCCCGTTTCTGTAATGCGCAAGCTTAAGTCCGCCATGTTCAGGGTGCCTACCACACCGTACAAATAAGCTACCGAAGCTACGAACAGGGTGGACGACACAATATTGACAAGTATATATTTTAAAGTCTCGCGGATCTGCAGCTTCGTTCCTCCCAGAACGAGCAGCGCATAAGAAGCGATCAGCATCACCTCAAAGCAGACGAACAGGTTGAAGATATCCCCGGTAAGGAAAGAACCGTTCACCCCGGCGAGCAGAAATTGAAAAAAAGGATAAAAATAATGCTTCTCACGCTGCTCTCCGATCGTGCCGAAGGCGTAAAACAGACCGGCTGCACTGACAAGCGCCGACGTCAGGACCAGCAGAGCCGCGAGCATATCTGCCACAAACACAATGCCATACGGCGGCATCCAGCCCCCCATATGAAGCGTCTGAATTCCCTGTTCATGAACCTGCTGTACGATGACAGCCCCAACAATTAAATTTAACAAGACACTGACGGCGCTGATGATCCGCTGGGCTGAAACGCTATTTTTAAGAAATACAAGTACAACCGCCGTACACAAAGGAAGCAAAAGCGGCAAAACAAGCAGATTATTCATGATCTTCCTCCCCGAGCTGATCCATGCTGTCCGTGCCCAGCTTCTGATAACCCTTGTAAGCCAACACGAAGAAAAAGGATGTCACACCAAAGCTGATAACAATGGAGGTAAGAATTAGTGCTTGCGGCAGCGGGTCCACATAGGATTGCGCTTCTTCCCCCAGCAGCGGAGGCGCGCCAGTCTTCAGCCGTGACATCGTGAGCAGCAACAGGTGAACGCCATGCGTCAGCAGGGATGTGCCAAGAATGACCCGCAGCAGGCTTCTGGAGAGGATCATATATACTCCTACGGAAAATAACACGCCGATTGCCAAAGCCATATATAGTTCCATGCCTACTCATCCCTCACAATCGTATACAAAATATTCATCGTGACGCCGATGACGGCCAGATAGACACCAAGATCAAACAGCACGGCCGTAGCCAGCTCCGTCTTGCCAAGCAGTGGAAGCTGAAAATAACCGAATGTATGCGTCAGAAACGGAACCTGAAACACGAAGGAGCCGATACCTGTCAAGAGAGCAACCGAAAGCCCGATGGCGATCAGCTTTTTAAAGTCAATCGGAATAAGCCGGTTCACCGTCTTCATTCCGAAGGCCATCAGCATCAGCACCAGTCCACCGGAGGTCATCAATGCCCCGATGAAGCCTCCCCCTGGCTCATGATGTCCCGCAAAAAACAGATATAACGCAAAGGTCAGCACGATATATACAACGCTTGTTCTGGCTGCTGTCCGGAGAATAACGTCATTGCTCCTGGCAAGATACATGCCTGCTCCCGGGCGATTGTTTCGGAATTGTAATCCATCCGCATCTGCATCCAGACTCAGTTTCACCAATGCAAAGATCGCCAAAGAGGCAATCCCGAGTACCATAATCTCCAGCAGCGTATCAAATCCCCTGAAATCAACGAGGATGACATTGACGACATTGCGTCCACCGGCCAGGTTATAGCTTTCAGCCAGGAAGAAATCCGAAATGGAATCGAAAGCCCGGCTGCCGCTAGCAGCAAGGGCGATCAAGGTCATGACCACCCCGACTCCGATGGAGATCACCAGATTCGGCAGCCTGAACTTCAGGGACGACCGGTCCTTGCGCAGCTTGGGCAGATGATAGAAGCAGAGCAGAAACAGCGCAACCGATACCGTTTCAACGATAATTTGGGTCAACGCCAGATCCGGTGCCCGGAATACGACAAAGAACAGAGAAACCGCGTACCCGACCGCCCCCGTCAAAATAATGGAGGTGACACGCGATGTGGCGAACGGAACAGCCAGCGTCGCCAGCACAAGCACAAGCAGCACAACAGCCTCATAAAACGACATCGGGGCATAGCCTTCCATATTCAGGCTTATCCCGCCCGCCGCGTAGAATGCGATCAGTAAAGCAGCGATCAAAAACGAAAAAATATACAGCAGGTAGTGGCGGACAGATCCGGTCATATAAGTCCTCGTTACTTTAAGCGCGCCTCTATCCAGCAGCTTCAAGCCCGAATCATATACCTGATTGATGCTGATCCGCTCAGTAAGCGGCTGGTTGAGCACGCGTGCCCGTCCATGCAGCCTGTACAGCACGATGCCAAGCAGCACCACCCCGATGGTCATGAAGATCTCCGCCGTCCAGCCGTGCCAGAAGGAAATATGCACATGAAACGATTCACCTGCCGCAAGCACATTCGGATGAACGGCTGACATGGCCGGTTCGATCAGCGATTGAGACAGCAAATTCGGGAACAGACCCAATACAACAGCGAGCGAACCAAGCACTACAGGCGGGATCAGCATGCCGAGCGGCGCTTCATGAGGCTTCCGCTCAAGTCCCTCTGGTTTCAGCTTGCCGGTAAAAGTCTTGAACACAAGCAGCATGCTGTACACGAAGGTAAAAATGCTGGCAACCCAGGCGACTACAGGGATGAGTGCCCCCCAGGTCTGCAAATTCCATAACTCCAATTCCATGACACTCAGCACACCGGTGAAAAACATTTCTTTACTGAGAAAACCGTTAAACGGCGGTAGTCCTGCCATGGAAAATGTGCCGATCAGAGCGACTGTGAAGGTCACAGGCATAAGCGCCATCAGCCCGCCGAGCTTACGGATATCCCTCGTGCCTGCTTCATGATCCACATTGCCGACCACCATGAACAGAGCGCCTTTAAATATCGCATGATTGATCAGGTGAAAGATGGCCGCCGTTGTTGCCTTGGTATAAAAGAGAGCTTCCTCTCCCGTATAAAACGCAGCGGCAGAACCGATGCCCAGCAAGCTCATAATCAAGCCAAGCTGACTGACGGTAGAAAACGCCAGCATGGCTTTCAAATCGGTCTGCTTTAGCGCCCGGTAAGAAGCATAGATAAGGGTCAGAAGACCAAATCCGGTAACCAGCCAGAACCAGCCTGCCAAGCCAGCAAACAGGGGACTCAAACGCGCAACCAGATAAATGCCCGCCTTCACCATCGTGGCGGAATGGAGATAAGCGCTGACCGGCGTCGGTGCCTCCATCGCATCCGGCAGCCAGATGTGAAACGGAAACTGGGCAGATTTCGTGAATGCGCCGATCAGAATCAGCAGCATGGCAGGCACCAGCAGCGAATGATCAGCCAACTGTCCCGCCTGCCCCATAATCTCGCTGACACTAAATGTTCCGGTCATTACATAAAGAAGGATAAAGCCACTGAACAAGGCAAGCCCGCCGAACACCGTAATCAGCATGGACTTCAAGGCCCCGTATAATGATCTTTCCCTGTGATGCCAGAAGGCGATCAGAAGAAACGACGATACGCTCGTCAACTCCCAAAAGCCGTACAGAACCATCAGGTTGTCAGACAAGACCACGCCCAGCATGGCACCCATAAACATGAGCAGGTACACGTAAAAGCGGTGAACCGCTTCTTTGTTTTTATCGAGATAAAATAATGAATACAGAACTACCAGAGAGCCGATCCCACTAATGAGCAGAGCGAATAGCAAACCCAGACCGTCCAGCCTGACGGCAAAGTCGACTCCCAGCGACGGCATCCACGGCAGGACCGAGATGCTCTGCCCGCCATTTTGTACATCAGGCAGACGACCCAGAAAATACACAAACAGCAGAACCGGGACCGGAAGAACGAACCAGCCGGCATGCACGCGGCGAGCCAGCCGCTGCGCAAGCGGGATGGCTGCGGCAAAGATGAAGGGCAGCAGGATGGCTGCATGCAGCAAAGACAAGTTTCTCTCCTCCTCTTAAAACATTTGCGACTAAAAACAGCTTTTCCATAAATCTCATCATTTCGACCTAAATTTCCAAAAAAAACGCAAAAAGAGCCCGCTGTTGGCAGGCTCCTCCGGTTTAAAGCATATGCTATTTTCTGTTCGCAATTAGTAATAAGTATACATGATTTTGTATTTTGTGTCAAAACTCAGCCAAACAACTCATTCACTTTGTCACGGTCGAGCTTCTTGATGACCGCAGTCAGCAGTGCCGCAGCCTGATCAAAATCCTGCCTGGACATCACTCCATTATGAGAATGGATGTACCGTACGGGAAAGCCGACGGACAAGGTTGGACAACCGATGCCGCTGATATGAAATTTCCCGCCGTCTGTCCCTCCGCCCGGCATGACATCAACCTGAACCGGAATGCTCAGTTCCTCAGCCGTATCCATTACCAGATCACGCAGGCCGGTATGAGGAATCATGCTGGCGTCAAATAGCAGCACCAGCGGGCCTTCCCCTATATTGGACACCGTATGCTGGGACTCATTGCCTGGTGTATCGTAAGCTACACCCACGTCCAGCGCAAAGGCGATATCGGGCTGAACCGCGTTGGCCACCGTCACGGCGCCGCGCAGCCCTACTTCCTCCTGTACTGTAGCCCCGGCGTAGATGATGTTGGGATGGCTGTCATTTTGCAGCCTTTTCAGCACTTCCACAGCCAGCGCGCAGCCGGCGCGGTTATCGAGTGCTTTGCCAACCCACAGCTCATCATTGCGCATGGTCATAAATTCCGATACAGGCACAATCCAGTCTCCTGGACGCACGCCCATCGCTTTGGCATCCTCTGCATCCTTAGCCCCGATATCAATGTACATGTTCTTAAGCGGAACGACCTTCTCCCGCTCGGCCTTGTCCAGAATATGCGGTGGCTTGGAGCCGACAATTCCTATGTAATCTCCTTTGCGCGTCTTTACCTTCACCCGTTGGGAAAGCACCGAATGCGGCCACCAGCCGCCAAGCTGCTGGAAGCGCAGAAAACCCTTCGGCGTAATGGCGGTTACCAGAAAGCCGATTTCATCCAGATGTCCGGCCAAAAGGACCTTGGGCCCAGTGGAGTCCCCTGTTTTTTTACCCAGCACGCTGCCGAGACGATCCTTAACGATCTCTTCTGTCAACGGCTGCAAATACTCCAGCATTTTATCCTTGACATTGCCTTCAAAGCCCGAAACTCCGTCCGTTTCCGTTAGCTCCTTCATCATCCGGGTCATTTCATCCATAGTCTTTCCTCCTGTATATATCCATTCCACAAACCTGCAGTTTGCCCGAATCCACCATCTTCTTGGTTATGTATTCCAAATCATTATAACATTGGATGGTTGTCAGCAGTATATGGCAATTGAAATTTACTTAAACATTATTGCCCCTGCCTGCGTAAATCTTTGATCATATGAAAATGGGGAATTCCCACTTCTGCAAACAAGTCCCCCTCTTTGACGTAACCGAGCTTCTCGTAAAAAGGCACCGCCGTCAGGCGGGCATGCAGCAGGATTTCGCAAAATCCCAGCTCCAGGGCGGTCTGCTCGGCAAACTCTACCATTCTTCTCCCGATACTTTGCCCCTGTACGGCCTCATCCACGGCTACCTGCTTCATTTGCAGTCGACTGTTTTCCAATTTTCTCAGAAGAAGCACGCCTGCCGTATGTCCATCCGCAACCGCACGAAAATGATAATCCCCGTTCTCCTGATGGGTAGGATCATCCTGAATGCTAAGCCCGAGCGGTTGTCTCAGCACCCGGTCTCTCAATTCAAGCCCCTGCTCATATTCGGGCGAACCCCATTCCACGCGTTCAACAATTACATTCATCCCGGATCCTCCCCGCAGATTCATATCCTGTTAAGATCAAGCGAATAACATAATCTTCTATATATATTAGCCCACCAGCGTGAAAGGTCAAGAGAACCAGCAGATTAGCGTATCTTAATAATCCAGCAGGCGCCCATGATCATGCCATTGACCGTACATTTTATTTTCTTTCGTATTTGTTATAAATTTGTCTAATCTGCTCTCAAATAAATCCGGCTGATTTTTAATGCTTTGTATCGTGTCGATCCGAATTCTTTGATAAAGAGCTGGAAATGCCAAAAAATTCTCATATACTTGCCTGTCTTCCTTTAGCCTTTCCTCTATAATCGGATCTATTTTAAAAGAATCGTGGCCCATATCAGGAAGCACCTTTCTTCCTTCATCGCTCATGAACCCCAGCTTTTCGAGACGGCGGACACGTTCTTTATTCAATTCAGTCCATGAACTTTTTGGGCTTCTGGGAGACAGCCTCTGCGCCAACTCTGTGTCAGATATTTTCTTTTTGACTCCATCAATCCATCCAAAGCACAAAGCTTCTTCAACCGCGTCCAAATATAACAACGTATTGGGGGCTGGCGTCATACTCACGACAACCCAACAAAATTTTTCGGTTTTGCCATTCTCCTGTAGCCAATTCCTCAAATCTTCTCTCGATTTTACTGTAATCAGATTTTCAATTTCCATAAGATACAATACATTCTCCTTTCTAAAAGTATTTTCATAGATTTGTTATTGCATCTGTTGTTAGTATATGCAAAGAAGCATGACAGTAGCCTGTCATACTTCCTCATAAAGTTTGAGTGTCTTTTGAAGCTGTTCTTTTAAGATGCCTCGCAGTGCAGGGGGTTCGAGGACTTCGGCACCACTGCCAAAACCCAGCAGAATGGTCCAAAGCCATCGTGCTTGCAATGGCTGATAAACAGGGATTCGCATCGTCATGCTTCCATCGGCATGAAATTGCTTCTCTGCCTGAGGAAACTGGTCGATCACTTCCGCCAAAGCCTCCTGCCCCACCCGGATGACCACATCCTGCAACTGACCTTGCCATCCCTTGTCTGAAGAAGCAGCCTCTTCCGGCAGCTCGTGATGCGGCCCGAAGGTTTCCTGGGTCAGGAACAAGTTCAACATCCGGGATAGCCGGAACTCCCGATAATCCCGTCGTGTTCGGCAAAACCCGTAAACATACCAATTGCGATATTTAAAATGAAGCCGCAACGGTTCCATGTCACGGGTCGTACGTTCATTTTTTGCATTAATATAATCAAAGCGGACGATCTTTCGCTCCAAAATGCTTGCACGCAATTGACGAAGCGCTTCGGGAGCCGTCCGGTGAGTTTCAAGGTCCACCGATAGACTTGAGGTCTGATACTCCGTTTCAATCGTTTGCAGTCGTTCAATGGTTCCTTGCGCACGCTCGTCTTCAAATACGGTGGAGAGGCTGTGGAGCACGGTAATCAGGGAATTGACATCATAAGAACCGAGCAGGCTTTTATCCATTTTATACCCATCCATTATGCCATACCCGCCTTTAATTCCCTGATACGATACGACCGGGAAGCCCGCAGCACAGATTACATCGATATCCCGATAGATGGTTCTTTGGGAAACTTGAAACTGCTCAGCCAGCACGGAGGCAGACACAACTTCGTGATTCAGCAGTTTGTAGATGATAGAGACCAATCGCTCCAATTTCACATGTATCCCCGCCCGTTAGTCCATTTCGCATTGCTGGTCATTATTATATCACAGATTTATTTTTGCTAATCTTGGGATGGGCCTGGTTGCTGAAAGGTCAAGAGATGCGCCGCTCACAGTCCAGTACAACGGCAAGAAAAAACGTGAGATCACAGCTTCAAAGCAACTTTTCATGTTCGCTCACGTCTAACTCATACATAAATTTACATCGCAAAGGAGTTCTAAAGGATGAGAACAAAATTAACGCGACATAAGACCGTCGCATGTCTGGCAACCGCTCTGTTGCTTGTGGAAATAAGCGGAGCAACTGCCCCTGTTGTGAATGCGCAGCAAGCTTCTGTCAGCATCAGCACCCCTTTTCAAGATGAAATCAAATCCCCTGTGCTAAAACCGACCTGGACTTACGGAATTAGCGAATTCGACACCCAATCTTCTTTTATGACTAACGTTATTGCTGTCCAAGAAAAGCTCATCGTCCTGGACAAGCAAGGCAAACTGGCCGCTCTTCATGCCAAAACCGGCAAAAAGCTGTGGGAGTACGGATCGGATATGCTGCCTATTCTATTGAACAGCAACGGGACTATTTACGGGATTAACCAGAAAGGCACACTATCGGCTCTAAATGAGAATGGCCAAAAGAAATGGACCGCTTCCCTCAAGTTAAGCAGCGTTGATAGCATCCAGCGGATCGGAGGCACTGTATATGTAACCGCCGGCCTCAAGTTTGCTGCCGTAGATGCGGCGACCGGCAAGGTCAAATGGACTGTTTCAGAAACCGATCCCACATATTCAGCAGGTGATGCGGCAATTATGCAAAGCGGAAATGTAATAATCCGCAGCTATATTGTCCAAGGGGCTTTGTCTGCCATTCAGATCAATGCTTATGACGCTACGACAGGCAAAAAGCTGTGGGAGCAATTCAGACAAAGTTTCCCGCTTACCGTCAAGGATGGTCTGGTCTACTCCATCAGTGACCCCTATCCACACATGGAAGATCCGGTCAATCGAAAAATTGAGGTAGCCGTTCTTAGTCTGCAGACCGGAGAGAACAAGGGACAGCGCGTATACCGCTGGACAGATAAAGAAAGTAAGGATGGGTCCATATCTTCCGGTGGAACCATTAATACCGCTTTTTTGGACGGCAATGACTTTTATATATTTCAGAAAGGAACTTTGGTTAAATACGATTTCTGGAAATACAGCAATGACCAGCAGCCGGTGAAAAAGTGGAACCAGCAATATGAGGACCGCTGGCCTTTATATACCGTTTATGATGGCAAAATGTTTTACAAAAACTATAATACCGGCGGTTTGGTGGCGATCAAGCTGGCAAACGGACAGGAGATCAATTATGATCTGGGAGATAACCCGACTGTGCAAGCGGATATCATCGGCAAAGGTGTATTTATAGGGCAGTCTGACGGAGTTTTCCGCGCTTTTCATCTTAATACATTAAAACCCGTCTTCACTTTGCATACAGGCTCGCGCCGCTTCGGTCCTACCATTCAGTCTGACGGAATGGTGTACATTCAGAGCGGAGGCAAGCTTTATGCCGTGAAGCTTCCCGCTGCACTTAAATAAATATCGAGGAAATAGATAAAAGGCGTTTGGAATTTCCAATACGCCTTTTAAAATTAAAAGCTAATTTCGATGGAGTAAATCCTCTCGCATGAGAAGACTCTTTGATCTGCTGATTAATATACCCGCTGGATCCGTACTGCAGCCACCTTAAAACCAGGCATCTTGCAAAATGGGTCCAGCGCAGGAGTGGTTGCAAGGTTCACGTTCTGCACACCGCCCCAATGCATCGGGACAAAAATGGTATCCTTGCGGATGTGGCCGGAAATGCGACTGCGGACGGAGAAGCTGCCCCATACCGACTCAATCTCGATCCATTGGCCTTCTTCAATCCGGTAACGGCGGGCCGTGTCCGGATGGATCTCTGCGAAATTTGCCTCTGATCTTGCCGCAAGCGCAGGGCTTCTTCGGGTCTGGACACCGGTGAGATAATGGGCCAGCACCCTGCCGTTGGTAAGAATCAGCGGATATTCCTCACTGACAGCTTCCTTGGAAACAGGATTTTGCAGGGATGTGAATACGGCTTTCCTGTCAGGATGGGCGAATGCAGCGGAGAACATAAACGGCGTCCCGGGATGATCCGTTGCAGGACATGGCCAATAGATGCCCTCCTCTTTGCGCAGCCTGTCGTACGTAATGCCGTAATAATCCGCCGCCCCGCCTTTGCTCGCCACTCTTAATTCCTCGAAAATGTCTTCAGAAGACGAATAAGAGAACAGCTTTCCTTTGCCAATCCGTTCGGCAACGGCGCACAGAATGCTCCAATCTTGACGTGTGTCTCCAGGCGCCGGAAGGGCAGCCTCTCGCAGCAGCACTCTTCCTTCAAGGTTCGTGAGCGTGCCGGTGTTCTCCAGATAAGACGTAACCGGGAGCACGATGTCCGCCAAACGTGCGGTTTCGGATAGCAGCATATCCGCCACCACCAGAAAATCCAGCTTTTCCAGCGCCTCCTTGACCAGATTCACATTCGGATTGGATACGATGGGATTGGAGCCCATCAGGAAAAGCGTCCTGATTTGTCCCTGGTGCATCAGCTCCATCATTTCATAAGCGGATACGCCTTTGCCGGGAATATCTTCAGGTGCCACTCCCCACACGGAAGCCGTATAGGCGCGGTCCGCCTCGTTTTCGATCGATCTGTAGCCTGGCAGCTGGTCCGCTTTCTGCCCATGCTCTCTGCCGCCCTGGCCGTTGCCCTGACCGGTGACCGCACCGTAGCCGCAGCCTTCCCGGCCGATTTTGCCGCTCGCCAGCACCAGATTCAGGAATGCCCTCACAGCCAGATGTCCGTCCGTCTGCTGCTCCACGCCCCTTGCCGTGAAAATAATGCCGGTCTCCGCCTGTCCGTAGACGGATGCCGCCTTGCGAATCAACTCCTCTTCAACCCCGCATTTCAGTGCTGCCTCCGCCAGATCGACCGTCTGCATACGGGACCGCAATTCCTCATAACCGCTCGTCCGTTCCCGGATAAACTTTTCATCGCCCCATCCTTCATCAAGCATGATCTTCAGCATGGCGTCCGCCAGCATCATGTCCGTCCCTGGCCTGATTTGCAGATGCAAGTCCGCCATTTTGGCCGTTGCCGTAACGCGCGGATCAATGACAATAATGAACGCCCCTTTTTCCTTCGCTTCATTAAAATAAGGCATCAAGGTCGGCTGGCATTCCGCGATATTGGTGCCTGCCAATATAATGCAGCGGGCCAGCGGAATATCGGCCAGTCTGCAGGTCAGACCGCGGTCGATGCCAAAGGTTTTGCTGCCTGCCGAGGCGGCTGCCGACATGCAAAACCGTCCGTTATAGTCGATGTATTTCGTTCCGATGCCAACACGGGCGAACTTGCCAAGCAAATAAGCCGTTTCATTGGTCAGCGATCCGCCGCCATATACCCCAATAGAGTCAGAGCCATACGCTGCGGCCCCTTCGGAAAAGCGTTCCGCGATCGCTTGCAGCGCTTCCTCCCATGTGGCAGGGACCAGTTTCCCCTCTTTTCTCATGAGAGGCTGCAGCAGCCGTTCAGTATGGAGCGCATGCTGGTGGGCATTCAGTCCCTTTACGCACAATCTGCCGCCGGATGCCGCATTAGGCAGCCCTTCGACGGTATAGGATACAGCCCCCGAGGACGCTGTTTCCATTGTAATTTGCGCCTTGCACTGCACGCTGCAAAACGGGCACTGGGTTTGCAGCACCTTGTTCCAGGTTCCGTCAGGATCCTGAACAGCAGCAGTCCCTGTCATCCACTCTTTCATTTCAATGCACCCTCCCGCTCTATGCTTTACTCGATTGTTTAAGCCGTTTCAACAGGCTGCGGCAGCTCCCGCATTTCTGCCAACAGACTTTGCTGCACCGCAGGGTCATACAAAGTTTCTCTTACCGAAAGAAGACCTGCGCGCTCCAACCATTTCCACAAAGGCTCATCATACCAGGCTTCCTTCCGGTACAGCTGCAGGCAGGCAATTGCCAAATTTGCAGCCTCCTCCGCCGTCTCGCTCACCCCGATCAGTTGGGCTTCCCGCACAGGACGTCCGCTCCCGCCTGCATACACCTCCCAGCCTGCCGGGCAGGCAGCAAGCCCGATATCACGAATCAGAACAGCGGCAGGTGATGCGGTTCCGGCGGCAACCGCTGCTGTAATCGGGACAGGAAAACTCAATCCGTTCCATCTCAGCTTCAACTTGGCCACCAAGCCAGTGCAGCTTTCACCGCCAGAACCTTGCTCCATGGCTCCATCATGAATAAAGGTGACCATGGATGGTTTTGTGCTCCCATAGGCAGCGGAGGAACGAGACTCAAATGCTTTTTCCGAGCCCTTCTTCATGCCCAGATAATAATGGACTGCCGGTCTGCACACCTCACAGCCTTCTTTTTGCCGCCATCCCAAAAGGGCGAATGCTTCTCCAGGCGTGGAGGCGGACAGACTGTTGACAGCCTGTTTGAGTTCCGCAGAGTCCAGCGAGGTGCAGCCGCATACCGGCACCTTTTCGGCTGCAGCGGGCTCCTCAGTTGTCCCGCCCGCAGCCTTCCCGGATGCTGCGAGCTTGACCAAAGCCTGAACCATAGGACGGCAGCCGCCGCATGAGGAGGAAGCCTTCGTATGCTTGCGTACTTCTTCTTCTGTCTTATGGCCGTCTCGGGTAACAGCCTGCAGAATCGTCAGCTTCGTGACCGCGTTGCAGGCGCACACCGTCTCCTGCTCTGCCATCGCCATCACTGCGGTTTCCATCGGGTTTTCACCGCCTTCAGACACGGCAAGCTTTGCTGCCTCTTCACCCAGTTGGACCGCCTTCAGGAGAGTTGGAGCTTCGGAGGTGTCCCCGTACAGGATGGCCCCGACAGTCCTGCCATTGACCATCGTTACTTTTTTATAGGTTTTGCGGATGCCGTCATATTGCTGAAAAGCTGTAATGATGCCACGGCCCCCGATTTCTCCAGCCGAAAATACATCGACTCCCGCTACCTTTAATTGTGAATAAGGAATGGAGCCGGTGTAGGGGGCCGTCTCCCTGCTGCATAACACATTCGCCAGCACTCTGGCCTGCTCAAACAGCGGGGCCACCAGACCATAAGCAATGCCCCGATGCTCGGCGCATTCCCCGACCGCATAAATTCCTGGAACGCTGGTGGCCAGATAATCATCAACAACAATCGCCCGGTTCGTGCGCAGACCGCATTCCTTGGCCAATTCAATGTTAGGCTGTATACCGACCGCCATGATGATCACGTCTGCGTCTAATGTACTGCCATCTGCAAAACGTAATCCGTTCGCGCGTTTGCGGCCCGTAATTTTGACCGTGTTTTTGCTGAGGTGGAATACCATGCCCTGCCGCTCAAGCTCGGTCTGCAGCAGTCCTGCTGCCGTCGGATCCAACTGACGGTTCATCAGGTAAGGTGCGTTATGAATCACCTGTGCTTCCATACCGAGATGAAGCAGCCCCCGCGCCGCCTCCAGACCAAGCAGCCCGCCGCCGATCACTGCTGCTTTACGGTAGCTGCCCGCGCTTTGTATTAATGCCTCACAGTCTTCCATTGTACGAAACGCCATGACCCCTTCTTTATCCGCTCCAGATATGGGGGGAATGAAGGCCGAAGAGCCTGTAGCAAGCACCAGCACATCGTAAGGGACCTTGCTGCCGTCGGCTGCTACTACGACACGGCTGGCTGTGTCGATCCGGTCTACTCGTACTCCCGCATGCAGCTTAATGCCGTGTTCTGGGTACCAGGCCCAGTCATTCAGTACAATGTCATCAAAGGCTACATCTCCCTGCAGCATTTTAGAAAGCATAATCCTGTTATAGTTCGGATGGGGCTCTGCTCCGAAAATGGTAATATCAAACCTCTCGGGGGCAAGCTTCAGCACTTCCTCCACACATTTTATCCCTGCCATCCCGTTGCCGATCACAACCAGTCTTTCTCTCATCCTACCCTCTCCCCTTCAGGAACCAAATCCGTTCTCTTTATATACAGCTTATATCAAGCAAGCCATTTGCTCGGCCAGAAGACAGAATAAGCCCTTTTCTAATGTACATAGAAAAGGGCTCCATTGCCGGGTATACCGTCACTCCATTGTGACAGTTCATAAAAACAGCGTATTCGATGAAAGGAGTAATGTCAATAAAAATGACACATTTTAATGGAAATAAGCTAAGTTTTTGATAGATCAAATTTTTGTGTTATCTATATTGACATTTGTTTTCCTGCTTTTTATAATTTGAATCAAATCAAATTCACAATGCTGTGAAAACAAATCATCAGTGTGGGGCACAATGACGTGTTCAACGCTACGGCAAAGAGGCCGCAAATCGTTCTTCCACGGACGAATTGCGGCCTCTTTGGGATTCACCTAGAGAAAAAGGAGAAAAACAAAAGGGAGAGATGAAGGATGGAGAAGAAAAGTTTTTTGCAATCCGGGCACAAGCCCACCCTGTTTGGCGCATTCCTCTATTTTGACATCAGCTTTATGATCTGGGGCATGATCGGCCCGCTGGCCGTTGTCATCGCGGCGGATATCCCCATGGACCCCGTGCAGAAAGCACAGTTGGTCGCCCTTCCGGTGCTCGGCGGCTCAATCCTGAGACTGCTGTTCGGCTTTTTATCCGATTATATCGGGCCAAAGCTGACAGGACAGATCGGCATGCTGGTGACGCTGCTTCCGCTGCTGCTCGGCTGGCTGTGGGTCGATTCCCTGGATCAGCTTTATGTCGTGGCATTGCTGCTGGGCGTGGCTGGAGCCTCCTTTGCGGCTGCCCTGCCGCTTGCCGGTCAATGGTATCCGAAAGAGCATCAGGGCCTGGCCATGGGCATTGCCGGAGCCGGCAACAGCGGCACGGTGCTGGCTACCTTGTTCGCCAATCGTCTGGCACAGCATTTTGGCAGCTGGGAAATTGTATTTGGACTCGCCATTATTCCGATTGCCATCGTATTTATCGTATTTTCTTTGTTTGCCCGCAACAGCCCGAACCGTCCGGAGCCCAAAAAGCTGTCAGCCTACGCAGGCATTCTTAGCCAAAAGGACGCCTGGGTGTTCTGCGGACTGTATTGTGTAACCTTCGGCGGTTTCGTTGGACTCGCTAACTATCTTACGATCTTTTTTAACAGCCAATACGGACTTGCTGCTGTACAGGCGGCGGATATTACCACAATTTGTGTAATTGCAGGCAGCTTCTTCCGACCTGTCGGCGGGTTGTTATCCGATAAAATTGGCGGAGCCCGCATGCTGACTTTCCTTTATGCAGGTGCAGGAATCATGCTCGCTTGTGTGGCCCTGCTGCCGCCGCTGCCGGTCGTGATCGTACTTCTGTTCGCCGGTATGATGTGCCTCGGTGCAGGCAATGGTGCTGTGTTCCAGCTCGTGCCACAGCGTTTCGGCAATGAAATCGGCCTGATGACCGGCATTGTCGGTGCCGCAGGCGGGATTGGCGGTTACGCCTTGCCGCTCATTCTCGGCAATCTGTATAAAACGACTGGCTCGTATGCTCCTGGTTTTATCACCGTGAGCCTGATCGTGGCTGCAGCGCTCACTCTGATTATCGTCATGCACATGAAATGGAAAAACACCTGGCTGCGCGTCTCTACGGCAAGTGCAGGCAAGGCAGTTTCTTAAACACCATCGGGATTTAATGCATGCTTGATTCAATTCCAAAAGAAAAGGAAACCTGATTTTGCAGGTTTCCTTTTCTTTTTCTTCAACCCACTTTTATCCCAAACGCTAACCATCTGCCATCTATATCCTCAATTACATATTTGCACATGCAAATTCCTGCTTATAGATTCTGTCTACTTTATCCAGAACATTCGCGCTCTGGTCATTGAACTTGAAGGGCGTCGCTTTACCTTTATTAAGAAAAATGCCCGTAGCGTCTTTATGATGACCCAATGCAGCGTCATATAAACGGGCCGCTCCTGCACTCGGATGGGAGAAGAACAGGTTGGCAATCGGAATCATGAATCCTGGCATCCCTGCACCCTTGGACATCTTTGTCTTGTTAGGGCCGGGGCAAACGCTGCGAATCCGGATTTCCTCCGTCAATTGTGCAGGGGCAATTTGCTGGGTCCATAGCGAAAGGGCCAATTTGGTAGCGGCGTAAGGACCCAGAAGTTTTTTGAATCCGACAGGCTTGTCTAATGTATTGTAATCGAACTGTTTGACCATCAGCAAGGCGTTGGATGAAGTGTTGATAACGGTTTTCAGTTCCCCCTTTAACAAAAGCTCTCTGAGCTCCATGAAAATAATGTAGGGTACCACTGTATTGACCTCAAAATGCATCTCGCGCCCTTGTATGGAGTACTGGAATTCTCCGAATGACACGCCGGCATTATTGAAAAGCAGATCAATATGGCCCTCGCTCTTCTTAATCTGATCCAGTGCTCTCCTGAGACTTGAAAAATCAGCCAGATCCCCTTTATAAATTCTCAGCTGATTCGACTTTTGAGCCGTTTGAATCACTTCATCAGCTGGAAAATCGGAACGGCTCAGTGCGATGATCTGCCAGCCTTCGGACAACATTTTCTTGGCCAGCTCGAATCCTACACCAGAATTGGAACCTGTTATAAGAGCAACTTTATTATGATGATGTTTCATTATCTAATCTCCTGTCTGTCAGTTTGATCTGAGCACCTCCATGCTACAACCTGGTGTTTACACCAAGTCAAGCGATAATAAAATGCGAAAAAGGTCCAACAGCGACAATGATTTGTCGTTATTGGACCAAAACCGAAAAATATAAGGCTGTGATATGGACGCCCCCCGTTCAGCGACCTGTATCCTCCCTCATCACTTCTTCAAGCCGAACCTCCGCTGATCAGGCCCCCGAAGCGGACTGCAGCATCTTCTTTTCCACCAAAACATATACACTGCCCTGCTCGTCGATTTCCGTGCGGAACGTGGCCACACAGCCTTCATCCGGCGCCTGTGCCAGCCCGCTAGCCAGATCGATTTTCCAGTCATGCAGCGGACAGTGCACCTTTGAGCCGCATACCATGCCTTCTGACAGCTTTCCGCCTTTATGCGGACAACGGTTTTCCAGTGCTGTAATGCTTCCGTCGTCTAAACGGAATACGGCGATCTCCAGCTCTCCCATCCGGAACGTCCTTGCCCCTCTGAGATCGATATCCTGTATGCTTGCTACCCGGATCTTCTCCTCCATACATGCTCCCCCCTATTCATTCACCGTTTGCAGGCCGCCCAGCGGCTCGAAGTTTTTGCGCAGCTCGGGATTCTCGATAATTTCCTTCCACGGATCGGTCGTATAGCTGAGCGTTTCCGTAATTCTTTCCACCAGCGCCTTCCGTTCTTCCTCGTCCGCCAGCGCTGCTTTGATCGACTCCAGGCCTACTCTTTCCACCCAGTGTGCCGTACGCTCATTCCAGCTTGCCTGCTCACGGTAATACTGTAAATAAGCAGCTGTCCATTCAATAACCTCGTCCTCCGTTTTAACGGTACACAGCAGTTCGGCTGCTCTGACCTTGATGCCTCCGTTGCCGCCGACATAGAGCTCCCAGGCCCCGTCAATGGCTACGACGCCCAGATCCTTGATCGTCGCTTCCGCACAATTTCGCGGACATCCGGAGACGGCGAGTTTGACCTTCGCAGGGGCATTCAGACGCTCAAACGCCTGCTCAAGCTTGATGCCCATTCCCATTGCATCCTGTGTCCCGAAACGGCAGAAGGTATTGCCGACACAGGTCTTCACTGTACGCAGCGTTTTACCATAAGCATGCCCTGACGGCATATCGAGCTCTGCCCACATTCCCGGCAGATCCTCTTTTTTCACGCCAAGCAGGTCAAGCCGTTGCCCGCCTGTGAATTTGACCAGAGGCACGTTGTATTTCTCCGCCACGTCAACAATTTTCTTCAACTCGGCCGGAGAGGTTACACCGCCATAAATACGGGGCACAACCGAATACGTGCCGTCCTTCTGAATATTGGCGTGATAACGCTCATTGGTGATGCGGGACTCTTTCTCATCTTTATAAGTGGCGGGCGAAATCATGCCCAGATAATAATTCAGCGCAGGACGGCATTTGGAGCAGCCCCCAGGCTCATCCCAGCCCAGTACATTCATAACCTCTTTCACTGTGCTCAGGCCCATTTCTTTGATACCGCTGATGATTTCTTCACGGCTCAGCTTGGTGCATGAACAGATGCCTTCCTTCACGCCTTCTCCCGCTTCATCACCCGCATAGAACTGGAGCAATCCTTCCACGAGCGGCTTGCAGCCGCCGCAGGATGCCGAAGCCTTCGTGCAAGCCTTGATCTCTCCCACTGTCCGGCAGCCGCCGGCTACCGCTTCGCCGATCATCTGCTTGGTGACCCCGTTGCAGCCGCACACAATCTCGTCGTCCGGCATTTGCTCGAATCTGGCCAGCCCGGAAGCTTCAGTTTTACCGGCCGGGAAGCCGAGCAGCAGCTCTTTTTCCCTGCCTGCAACGGATTCTCCTGATTTAATCAATGAAAATAAAGAAGCTCCATCGGTCGTATCCCCGAACAATACGGCTCCGACCAGTCTGTCATCCTGGAGCACGATTTTTTTATACACTTCGTCAATTTCATCCTGATAGCGCAAAGCGCGCAGCCCCGGAGCATCCTCGAACAGCCCGGCGGAGAACACATCCACACCGGAAACCTTCAGCTTGGCGGAAGTGACCGAGCCCTCATAACCCGGCGTTTCAATTCCCGCCAGCCGCTTCGCAAGCACAGTGCCCTGCTCATACAGCGGAGCGACCAGCCCATAGGTGATTCCCCGATGCTCTGCACATTCCCCGACAGCGTAAATATCAGGCATATTCGTTTCCATAAAGTCGTTCACAAGGATTCCTCGTCCGGTACCGATGCCTGCTTCCTTCGCCAGCATGATCTCTGGCTGAATGCCAACAGCCATCACAACCAGGTCAGCCTGCTCGGAGCTGCCATCCCTGAATACCAGGCGTTCCACCCGCTTATGTCCTTCAATCGCCGCCGTCTGGCACCCCAGCCGGAAGGTCATGCCCTGCCGTTCCAGCTCACGCTGCAGCATAAGGGAAGACGCCGGATCAAGCTGACGGTTCATCAAATATTGGCTGTTATGAATGACCGTGACCTCCATACCAAGGTTCAGCAGCCCCCTTGCCGCTTCCAGGCCCAGCAGTCCGCCGCCGATGACGGCCGCCTTACGGTATTTTCCCGCCGCATCCATCATCGTATGGCAGTCCTTGATGTCACGGAAGCCGATCACGCCTTCTTTATCAGCTCCCGGCAGAGGCAGGATAAAGGCCTTCGAGCCCATGGCCAGCAGCAGAACATCGTAGGACGCTTCACGGCCAGAGACGGATTTTACTTTCTTGCGTTTCGTATCGATTCCGATTACAGGGTCTCCGGCATACAACTGGACACCATTTTCCTCATACCAGTTCCAATCATTGATGACGATATCCTCCAGACCGGTCCCCCCCGCAAGTACGGAAGAAAGCATAATGCGGTTATAGTTGGGATAAGGCTCCGCGCCAAAAATCGTAATATCATAAAGTCCAGGAGCCACCTTCAGCACATGCTCTATCGTTCTTACCCCTGCCATTCCGTTACCGATCATCACGAGCTTCTTTTTATTTTCCATAACGCCTCTCCCCTCCGCAAATCACATCTCAACCCTCTTCTTAAAAGCCGAAAAAGCCCACTTCCCCCTGAAACATTTGTTCACAGGTGAAAATGGGCTTCGTTGCCGCTTATTATGGATACGCCATTGTATCCGACTTAATAAATTTTAAATTATTGGTTTTAATATATACGCATTCAGTGTTCATGTCAATATTATTGACGTAAAAATAGCCGAATAATATAGTTTACGGTACACACACATTTTTTCGGGTATCATTTGTCACATTTCAAAAAATACGATTGCTTTTTCATGCAAAAGACAGCAAAATAAGCAAAAGGATGTGTTAGATTTTCTGCCTTCATTTATCTTTTACTCATAGAAGTATGTGGACCTAAGTCATTTACAGGAGGGGGAGCCTCTTCATGCGTTCATTTTTGGTCATTGATGTTCAGAAAAGAGAACGCCCGAGCAGCGCAAGTCCGGAGTCCGTCCTGGAAGCTTACGGTTACCAGGTGTTCCTGGCCCGTGACAAAGCTTCGGCCGGCCAGAAGCTTCAGGATGTCGATGCCGCTATTTTGCATCTGCCTGTCGCGTCGATCCAGATGTGGGGCGTGGAGTTGACAGAGAAAAAGGAGATGCCGCTTTTTTGGTGGTGCAGTGCGGACGCGGCCCTCTCCTCAACGGAAGATTGTGAGGTTGATGTGTCCATAGACGGAATCCTGGCTCCCGGCATGAAGGAGCATGAGCTGAACTGGGCGCTTCATTTTGGCGGCAAGCGTTTTTTCGAACGCAAGCAGTGGAAGAGCGAGCGTGACCAGTTAAAGGCCCGGCTGGAGGAACGCAAATGGATTGATATGGCCAAGGGCATCCTGGGCGAGGTCAACGGCATTCCCGAAGCTGAAGCCTACGAGCTGCTGCGCAAGAAAGCTATGAACGAGCGGAAAAGAATCGTGGACGTTGCCGTTTCCATTGTAAAGGCTCATCAAATGCTGAAGGCATAGCGCAAAAGGGGGAGATTGGATATGAATATGGTTGAATTGCTGAAGGAAGTCGGACGCGGCAAGCGCGGAGCGCGGGATCTGACCTATGAGGAAGCCACGGCCGCCGCCCGCCTGATCCTCACACAAACAGCAAGTCCGGCCCAGATTGGCGCCTTTTTTACCGCTGAACGGATCAAGATCGAAAGCGTGGACGAGCTTAAAGCGTTCGTAGACGTATGCCGCAGCTTTGCGAACCGTTCCGGCGGCCGCGAAGGCATCGATTTCGCGGGTCCGTATGACGGGCGGACCTCGACGTTTATGGCTACTTTTGCCTCCGCATTTATTGTGGCGTCCTGCGGCCTGCCTGTCACGCTGCATGGCACCGAGCCACTGCCGCCGAAGCGGGGAATTACGATTCCGATGCTGCTTGGGGCAATGGGAATCGACGGCGCCCGCGTCCCGCGCCGCCAATCCGCGGCAGCTGCGGCTCTCACAGGGGTGATGTTCGTCTCCGCCGAGCAGGAATGTCCGCCTCTTGGCAGGCTGCGCCCGCTCCGGGAAGAGCTGGGGCTGCGAACCGTGCTGAATACGGCGGAGAAGCTGATTGATTACAGCTGCTCGCCTTATCTTGCATTCGGGGTATTCCACAACACCGTCTTTGAAAGAACCGCCAAGCTGCTCGTCAAGCTCGGCTACCGTAAAGCGGTCATCGTCCAGGGATGCGAGGGCTCCGAGGACCTGTTCATCGAACGCCCGACGCGGACTTATTTTGTGGAAAATGGAGAGACCCGGCTCGAACTGATCGATCCCGAAATGTTCGGCCTGGAAAGTGTCCCGCCCGAGCTGGCCTGGACACCGGCCCTCCAGGTCGAGGTGACGGAGCAGGTATTGCACGGCACCGGCCATATGGCGTTTACGAATCAGGCGCTGCTGAACAGTGCGGTGCGCCTTTATATCGGAGAACGTGTGCAATCGATCGAGGAAGGGATTTACACCTGTAAAGCCGCGCTCGAAAGCGGAGCTGCTTTGGACAGCTATCAACGGTGGAGAACCGCCATGCAGGGTAGCCAAGTGGCTGCCGCTCCCTCCGCTACTACACGCTTGCTCAGCTAAGGCATGGCATGAAAAAAAATGGCTGCCTCCAACCCTTTGAAAGGTTGGAGCAGCCATTTTTCTGTTATACACATACAGCCTCGTTCTAGAGAATCCCACGGCTTTAGTCGTGTGGAGTGTCAAATGTTATACAATATGGAGCATTTTGTCCAAAGCCATCACGGCTTCGCGTTGGATGTGAGCCGACACTTTTACAATTCCTGCCGGTTCTCCCTGGTCAATGGACTCAAGCGACCACAGGAGATGAGGAAGGTCGATACGGTTCATGGTCAGGCATGGACACATGTCGGGATTGAGAGAAACAATGTGCTGTTCGGGGTGCTCGCGGATGATTCTTTGCACAAGGTTCATCTCCGTGCCTACCGCCCATTTGGTGCCTGGCGCCACATTGCGGATCGTCTCGATGATGAACTTGGTCGAGCCTGCGCAATCCGCCAACTGCACCACTTCATGCGCACATTCCGGGTGCACGATGATCCGGACCTCAGGGTCCAGATCTCTTTGCCTGAGGACATTTTCCACGGTAAACTTCTCATGAACGGAGCAGTGCCCTTTCCATAAAATAACTTTGATAGTTTCCGGTTCTTGATCCGTCAGCAGCCTGTTCTCATGCGGGTCCCACACCGCCATCTGCTCCAAGGGCACGCCCAAATCATAAGCGGTATTCCGTCCCAAGTGCTGGTCCGGCAGGAAGAGGATCCGCTGTTTCTGCTTAAGGGCCCAATCCACTATTTTGCTGGCATTGGAAGACGTCACGGTTGCTCCGCCGTTTCTCCCGACAAAAGCCTTGATCTCTGCTGTAGAGTTCACATAGGTTAAAGGCAGGATTGTGTCTCCGAACAGGGTCTGCAGCTCCTGCCACGCTCTCTCCGTCTGCATGATATTGGCCATATCCGCCATGGAGCATCCAGCCCGCATATCAGGCAGGATGACCGTTTGCCCTTTCGAGGTCAGCATATCGGCCGTTTCCGCCATAAAATGGACTCCGCAAAATACGATATATTCAGCCTCCGTATTCAGCGCGGACTGTTGTGCCAGTTGCAGTGAGTCGCCGGTAATATCGGCGAATTGAATGACTTCGTCCTTCTGATAATGGTGGCCGGGGATGAGCAGCCTTTTGCCGAACTTTTCTTTTAATGCGGCAACCCGCTGCTCCATCTCGGCTGTCGATATGTGCTTATAATGCTCAGGCATCATTCCGTGCTGCCCGTTCAACGCTTCCAGAATAGACATTGTTCAACCATTCCTCTCCCATAGATTTTAAGTCACACCTTGAGTTTTCAAATCACACCAGTTATATTTTCACATCCATACTGATATCAAGACTCTGCACCGAATGCGTCAAAAAGCCGAGCGAAATGCAGTTCACTCCCGTCCCCCGGAACAAAGGCAGGCTGTTCGGGGTAATGCCACCCGAAGCCTCTGTCACGATATGCGACGGGGTAAGTGCTGCGAATGTGCGGACCGTGTCCGGCGGGCAGTTATCAAACATGATGACATCCGCGCCTGCCTCAATCGCTTCCCGGAGCTGCTGCTCATCCTCGATTTCCACCTCGATCTTGACCATATGCCCCGCAGTGCTGCGGACTTTGGCAACGGCTTCCCGGATGGAGCCGCAGGCGGCGATATGGTTATCCTTAATCATGATGCCATCATAGAGTCCGAAGCGGTGGTTATAACCGCCGCCAATGCGGACAGCGTATTTTTCAAGCATTCTTAGACCGGGAGTGGTCTTCCGGGTATCACAAATGCGGATGCTTGAATCATTGAGCCGGGTTACACACTCCCTTGTCAGCGTCGCAATACCTGACATGCGCTGAATGAGATTCAGCACGACCCTTTCACCCGTCAGAAGCGCCGCCGCGCTACCTTTTAATTCAGCAATAACGGTGCCGGGAGCGAGTGCATCCCCGTCTCTCCTGCACATTTCCACTTCGATGTCCGCATCGCACAGCGCAAAGCCTTCCCGGATCACATCGCTGCCTGCAAAGATGCCGCTGCCCTTGCTGTGAATAACAGCTTCACAGACCTGATCCTCGAAGATCAGGGAAGACGTCAGATCACCGCTCCCGATATCCTCAGTGAAAAAAGCTTCCAGCATGCGTTTCAGCTGTAAACGTTCCATGATTGAGCAATCCCTTCATTTTCTCTGATTTGTATGCCGTTCCGGCTGTGAATGATTTGTTTCCCTTTCCAGCCCGCATCATCGGTCACAGGAAAATCGGTCCGATAATGGGCACCCCTGCTTTCTTCACGCAGCAATGCAGAGGCTGTAACGAGCTTGGCGAGCTGCCATAGATGAAGGCGTTCAAGCTGTTCTTTTGTGATCTTTTGCACATGAATGGGGTCGGTCTGCACTTCATGTAGCCGGCTGTACAGGACTTGAAGCTCTTCCCCGCTCCTGTGGATGGACACAGACTCACTCATGCGCTGCTGCAGCTCGTCAAGCGCGAGACGAGGCACATCGTAGCAGCCATACCTTTCCTGCACCGGAAGGCTGAGCATGCCCTTATCCGTATTCCGGGCAGGAACTAGCCGTGCAATCTGCTGCGCCGCCCGCTCACCCATGACCAAAGCTTCCAGCAGCGAGTTGCTGGCCAGCCGGTTGGCTCCGTGCAGACCCGTGCAAGCGGCCTCACCTATTGCATACAAGCCTGGAACAGCGCTCTCGCCCCATTCGTTTACACGGATGCCTCCCATTAGAAAATGCATACCCGGAGCAACCGGAATACGGCCCGCGCGGATATCCACTCCCGCAGTCTCACACAGGCTTGATATCGTCGGGAAACGTTCTGCAAAATGGCTGCAACCGCTGATATCGATATACAGTGAATGCCCGTGCCGGATTTCCTCATGCATCACCCGGGCTACCACATCCCGCGGGGCAAGGTCACCCATCGCATGGCGCCCGCTCATGATTCGCCTGTCGTTTTCATCCCGGATCACCCCGCCCTCACCGCGTACCGCCTCGGAAACAAGCCCATAGCAAACCTCCTCATGAACGAGCAGAGTCGGATGAAATTGAATGAATTCCAGGTCCGTAAGCTCGGCGCCTGCCTTATAAGCCATCATCAGGCCGTCGCCCGTCAAGGTCGCATCATTGGTATGGCGGCTGAACAGACTGCCGCAACCTCCGGTCGCAATGATAACGGCATCCGCCCTCATCTCGAATAACCCCGTTTTCTCATGGCTGGCAAGCACTCCCGTGCATCTGCCCTGCTCCAGCAGCAGCTCATACACCGTGACTTGTTCCATCACCCGGACATTCTCTTGCAGACGCCCCGCCAGATGCTGCACCAGCATTTTACCTGTAGCGTCCCCGCCTGCATGAAAGATCCGGTTCCTGTGATGTCCCCCTTCCCGACCAAGCTGCGGCTCACCCTGCTCATCAAGGTCAAAAGGAAAACGCTGCTCCAGCAGCCGTTCAATCAATCGTCTGCCATCCTTAATGATACTGGCGGCCACAATAACGTCATTGTGCCCGCCCCCGGCAGCGAGCGTATCGGCCAGATGTTCAGCCGCCGAATCTCCCGCCTGATAGAAGGAAGCAATGCCCCCCTGTGCCAGCATGGAATTGCTGCGGCCTGTTGTGCTCTTCGTAAGCAGCGTTATCTGTATATCCTCAGACAGCGCTGTGGCAAAGGACAGGGCCGCAGCTCCGCCTCCAATCACAATCACCGATGGTGAAGACATAAAAACACCCCTTGTCGTTACATGTGTCTTGACACATATATTTACACATCCCTACAATAAACTCAAGGCTTTTATTTCACATTTAACTTCCATATTGAGGAGAGATGACATGATCTATCTCGACTATGCCGCATCGGCCCCGATGAGCGATGAAGCCATGCAGGTGTTTCATGAACTGAATCAAGAAGTCTACGGAAATGCCAGCAGCCTTCACGATGCAGGAGGGAAAGCCGAGCATATCCTTAAATATTGCCGCAGACAGCTTGCCGGCCTGATTCATGGGCATGAGGATGGAATCTATTTTACAAGCGGGGGCACGGAATCGAATATACTTGCCCTGCAATCCGTATTAAACGGATTGCCCGCAGCACGACGGCATTTTGTTACCACCTCGGTGGAGCATTCATCCATCCGCAATCTGGTATTTATGCTGCAGAGTCAGGGCTGGGATATTTCCGTCATGCAGCCGGACAGCAGTGGACGGATCACCCCTGAAATTCTGCTCAGCCATGTAAGGGAAGACACAGGACTCGTCTCCATACAGCACGCCAATTCGGAAACCGGCATTATTCAGGACTTGCGGGAGCTGTCGCCGATTCTAAAAAAGCGTAATATCCTCCTGCATACCGATGCGGTTCAAACCTTTGGCAAAATACCTGTTCACGCGGATGAGCTGGGCTTCGATGTGCTCACAGTATCCAGCCACAAGGTTTACGGCCCGAAAGGCGTGGGCGCCGTGTATATTCGCCCTGGAGTCGAATGGAAGCCACTCTACCCCGGAACGACGCACGAAAAAGGCTTCAGGCCGGGCACGGTCAACGTTCCGGGCATCGGCGCTTTTGTGACAGCAGCCGCCGCTATGGCCGGACAAATGAAGGAGCTCTCGTTGCATTTCCATGAATTAAGATCACATCTGTTCACAGAGGGGCAACGGCTCGGCATCCCTTTGCAGCCTGTTGTGGACGAAACCCGCGTACAGGTGCTGCCTCACATTGCAGGCTGCTATTTTCTGAGAGCCGAAGGACAGTATATAATGTTAGAATGCAACCGCAACGGAATATGCATATCCGCCGGAAGCGCATGCGCCGCAGGACAGCAGGAGCCCTCTCCTTCCGTCAAGGCTTTGGGGGCGTCGGACCAGGAGGCTCTGCGTTTCATACGCATCTCTTTCGGGCAGCATACGACTCTGCAGGAAATTGACTCACTCCTGAACACCCTGCATGAAACGGCGATCAGCAAGCTATAGCCTGTTACGAGGAGGAATTAAAATAGATGAACGGAGAAATTAAGCTAAACGGTACGGAGCGAAGAGAGAAGCTGCTGCAATGGCTGAAGGAGCATTCCCCGCTTACTGGCAGCGAGCTGGCCCGCAGGGCATCTGTGTCGCGCCAGGTTATTGTGCAGGATATTACGCTGCTCAAAGCGAGGAATGAACCGATTATGGCAACAAGCCAAGGTTACATGTATCTGGCACAGCCTGAGGCATCCGAAAGGCCTGTCGAACGGATTATTGCCGTCCAGCACGGCCCCGAACGGACGGAGGAAGAGCTGCAGCTGATTGTTGATTACGGAGTCACTGTGAAGGACGTCATTGTCGAGCACCCGGTCTACGGCGAAATTACAGCTCCCATTCTGGCCTCCACCCGCCAGGACGTTCATGAATTTATTCTGCGCATCACTTCCACAAACGCATCGTATTTGTCGGAGCTGACCGGTGGCATCCATCTTCATACGCTGACTGCGCCGGATCAGGAACGGATTGAGCAGGCATGCCAAGCTTTGGAACGTGCCGGTTTTCTGCTGACTGACTAGCAAAAATGGACAGCTCGTTCTTCCTTCAACGGAAAGCTGTCCATTCTTTCTTATCATCCCCCATCTTTCCCCTGATTCACATTTTTTCTCCCTGAATCGTTACTGACCGTCGGCATAGACGGATGTCCCGCGCGTCCTGGCCCAATCGGCAATCCGGGAAGGATCGCCCGTCCAGAGACGCTCACGCCCCCATTGGGTCGTCTCCGGACGACTCTCGCATTCGATGCGGATCACCGGGAACAATTCGGTCGGTCGTTCCGACGGCAATCCCTCGATCCAGAGTACATCGCCGTCCTGCCGAAACGTAAGCTCCTGTCCCGTCGTCAGCAGCGTCACGCGGGTCACGGGCGTGACGAGATCCGCCAATCTCAGTACAGGTCTTCCATCCCAAAACCGGATAATGAGATACAGATGATTGCCTTTCATCGTCTGCCGTCCATACGTGATGAACTCGGTCAGATTGCCGCCGTCCGAGCCGTAGATTGCCTCGCCGTGAACCTCCAGCCATTGTCCGATCTTGAGTGCCCGTTCCACGAATGCCGGCGGCAGCTGTCCGTCCGGCTGCGGCCCGACGTTGAGCAGCAAATTCCCACCGTCCATTCCGCCTTTCTCGGCACACTCACACAGCATGTCGAGCAGGATGTCGGCAGGACGCCATCGTTCGCCGTTCGTATAACCCCACAGCCGCCATGTCGTCACCTGGCTGGATTCCCAGAGCCTCTTCCGGTCCGGTTCGATGACATGCTCCGGTGAGCCGAAGTCGCCGAGCACCTCGGAATCTCCCGATCCGCCGCCTCCGTCTGCATGCAGCTTCTCCTCCTCGGACAGCCCGAGACGATTGTTGACCAGAATATCCGGTTGAATCGACTTCATCCGCTCTACCAGCTTGATGCTGTCCAGATCTTCGGCGGTTCTCGGCCACACACCGTCGAAAAAGAAATGATCGATGCGCCCGTATTTCGTGACCAATTCCTCCACCTGGGCGTGCAAATACCGCTTCATGTCCTCCCAGCCTTGCGGATCCTTTTTCGGTCCGTCGAAGTAAGCCGGAATCCGCCAATCGATCCAGGAATAATATAAGCCGACCCGAAGACCCTCGGCCCGGAACGCGTCGGTGAACTCCCGCACCAGATCCCTGCCGGGCGCCTGCTTCGCGCTCGAGTAGTCCGTCGTGGCCGTATCCCATAAGCAATATCCATCATGATGCCGTGTCGTTAAGCAAGCGTATTTCATGCCCGCCTTGCGGGCCGTGTAAGCCCACAGTTCGGCGTCAAAAAACTCCGGGTTCCACTCGCAGGCCTTGCTCGCATATTCGGACTGGTCCAGATGCTCCCGGAACAACACCTGTTCACCGCGCCCGTATCGGGCATATGGCCCAAAATGAATGAACATGCCGTATCGGCTTTCCGTAAACCATTGCCATCCTTCCCGGATGACTGGCTCTGGCTCCTGAATGGTCATTTTCAATGTCCTCCTTGACCGGCTCTCCACTCATCGAATTGCCGTTTATATTCCGCCACAACCTCGTCGAGACCGGCTGCTTTCATCGCGGCGAGCATGTTGTCGTAGCCGTCCTCATATTTCACGACCCCTTGCATGACCGGATAGACGCTCGTCTTCAGCTCAGCGATGCAGTTGGCGTATTGGGAAGCGACGTTGGTCGGATCAAAGGTGAAGCCGATCGCAATGCTGTTCACGGCATCGTCGGCAATCGTCGTGCGGCGTTCCAGCCGTGCTGAATCAATGTTCGTCGGATACCTATTCATTTGAACGTGGCCGAGCAGCCAGTACGGCAGCTCATAAGCCGGGGAGCCGTTCTCGTTCTTGGCGAGATAGTCTTTGGTGTTCTTGCCGGTATCCTTCCAATGCACATCCTTCACGCCGTTCTGCACGAGATCCATGTTCTCCTGGCTGCTGTATACCCAATTCAAAAATTGAATGGCGGCTTCCGGATGCGGAGAGGTGGCCGATACCCCGTTGGAATTCCGGATCGCGTAGGCTCTGAACTTTGGCTGATCAGCCAAATAGTAAATGTCCAGCTTGGCGTCCGGGAACGTCTGCAAAATGGCATCGCTTGTGCCGACATCCCCCGGACGGTATAGATAACGCCCGGCCAGTTCCTCCTGGTTGATGACTTCCGTCGGCGTCGTCAGCAGATCGCTCATGATTAGCCCGCGCTGATAGGCCTCGTTCATGTACTGCACATCTTTTTTGAACTCCCCGGTTTCAAGCCAGGACTTCACATTCCCCTGCTGGTCAATGTAAATCATGTTATCAGTCACGGTAAACGGATAGGTGTCGTACGTCGTATGCAGGAAGTAGGCAGGTTCCTCCAGCATTTTGATATACACGTTCTTGTTGTCCTGCGGCCAGTTCTTCTGCAGCGTCTCCGCCGTATTCAGCAATTCCGCCGGCGATGTGGGAGGCTTCAAACCGTTCTTCTCGAGCAAATCCGTCCGGATCGTAAACATACCGTCGTTAAAAGCGGTATCTGCCCAAAAGTTGGGCACGTAGCTGATCTTACCGTTGATTTTCGCAGATTCCCAGATCCAGTCCGGCATAGATTTTTTTAACTCGCTGCCATACTGATTCAGCAAATCGTCGATCGGAATGATCCCGCCGTTGCCGGCAAGCACCGTCGGCCCTTTCACATCGTGCATGATGGCGATCAACTCGAACTCTTCCCCCGTCGACATCATGAGGTTCGTCTTCTGATCCCATGCGTCCCAGGCAATGTACGTCGGCTCGTACGTAAGGTTTAGACCGTCAGCCGCAAGCTTTTCGTTTATCGCCTTGACCACCGTGTCCAAATCCTGCGGTGCGTTGCCCGGAAGCAAATACCGGACCGGCAGCTTGTCTCCGCCGCTGTTCTCCCCGCTTGCCGGGCCGTTCTTCCCGCCGGCATTACCTCCACCGGAGCAGCCAGCGATCACGGAAACGATGAAGAGCGCGGTTAACCATCGCGCTAGTGCTTTCATTTTTTTCATGCCTGTTCCCCCTGACTTGAAGTAGTATTGTCCTGTGGTTACGGTACGATTTCTATCTTAAGAAGACATTGGGAACGGCGCATACTTCAAAATGATGGATTCCGCCATTTTAAACACTTGGAATGCGAGTTCAAAAAGTCAGGTTACCTGTCACTGCGCTTGTTTCTTCTCCATTGCATGCTGGCTTCGGAACTGGGCCGGGGATATCTGGTAATGTTTTTTGAACAGCGTATAGAAATAGGTCGTATTCAAGATGCCCACCTGCTCGCTGATCGATTGCACCGACTGCTCGGTGCTCGCGAGCAGCTCTCTCGCTTTTTCCAGGCGGACGGCATTCAGGTAATCATTGAACGACAGCTCGCAGTGCGCCTTGAACAGCTTGCCGACATAGCTGCGGGACAGCTTGACCTCGCCCGCCACCTGCTCAAGCGACATATCCGGCCGCGCATAATACTTGCGCACATACATCTGAATGAAATCCACGACCTCGGCATGCCGGACCACGCCCGCTTCCTCGGACAGGCTGCATAGCCGCAAGGCGAGCTCCTTCAAGGCATCCGCCGTTTCCGGGAGCGTCTGAAAGCGGGTAATCCGCCGTGTGAAGTCAAGGAAGAGCTCCGCGCTCTCCCGGTTTTTCACGGTATGGACATTGAGCTGCTTGTACAGCACGCCGATGAATTGATTGATGAAGAACATCACTTCATGGTACGTGTAATTCCGGATTTCCTTAATCCACAGCTCAATTTCTTTCTCCAGCTTATCCCGCTGCTGCAGCTTGATCGCCTCGATGATGCGTTTCTCCCGCTTGTCCGGATACTGCGCGTCGGAGCCTTCCTTTTCCGTGGCGGCTACCAGGTCGCAGTGGAACAGCCTGCCCTTGCCTTCGAAAAACCGCTGGCGGAAGCAGGACTGGGCGTAATCGAACGATTCGCGCAGTTCGTCATACGTCTGTGCGGCCGTGCCGATGCCAACGGTGACGGACACGCGGAGCGTGCGCAGAATCTCGCCCTGCAGTTCCTCCAGCATGCCGACTATACCGATCGGTAGCCGATTCTGCTTGATAGGCAGGATGATCGCCACGATGCCTTCGCCGACCGCGGCCACGCTTGCTCCCTCCGGCTCCAGCATCTGCTGGGCCGCCCGGGCGACGGTGGCGCAGGAATACGATTGTACTTCCTCATTCTCGCCCCCGGGCGAGCCGTCCAGGGTATCGAGGAGCAGGGCCACAGCCAGGAAATACGGCCCCCTGCCATCCCCGGCCAGACGGCGGAATGCCGTCTCATCGCCACCGGTCAGCAGTTGCAGCACATGGGCCTGACGGGCAACGGAAGCCTCGGATTCCATCGACCGCATCCTCTCCGTCATTTCCGTGTAGGTTGTAACCAGTATGGCGAATTCGTTGATTTGCCGCCGATTCCCCTTCATTTTCGGAATGGCGCTTATTTTCTCCAGCAGATGGCGAATCGGGTTGTACGCATGGTGTGTCAGCCAGACCGACAGGAAGATGCTTACGGCGAAGCAGGCCAGAGCGAGTACCAGCGCCGCCGTACGTAAAGCCTGCATGTTGAACAGCAGATTTTGATATTGGCTTACGCTGATAAACGTCCAGTTCATTTCCTTGGATTTGACGTACGTGACGACGCTCTTGCGGCCGTCAATGGAGCGGGTGAAATAGCCGCTCTCCGCAGCGGATGAAAGAATGGACTGCACATAGGACTCTTGAGAGACATCCTCCATAAAGCGGGCCCGGTCCGAATGGGTAATGATCGTCCCGCTGTCGTCAATGACGTACAGGGAATCCGCCGCTTCGTTCTGATACCCTCCAATAAGCTTCTGTATGGTGGAGGTGCTCATGTTGATTACAATGGCGCCTTTGGAGTTCACGGGCGAATAATAGCTTGGAAGGAGAACGAAGGTAATGACATCCTCGCTCTGGTTAGAGGAATTGGCGGCCGAGATCCGGCGCGGAAACAGGTGGAAGTAGGAAGTGTTCTTGCTGTTGATCTCCTCCAGCAGCTTCTTCTCCTGTTCTTTGGTAATCCCCTTCGTATTGAGATACGTGTTATTCGAACCGTTATAGATCCCGATCGAATGGATGAAAGGATAGGTCGACTGAATTCGGTTAAGGGTGCCGAACACTCCGTACTGCCTGACGGGATCACTCTCTTTGTCCAACAAGACGCCCACGATTTCCTTATCACTGAGCAGAAGATTGCCCACATTATAGACCTGGTCGCGGATCACGCTGGACACAGCGCTGTTCTGCTTCAGCATCGACTCGGAAATTTTCCCTACCTCTTTCGCGGTGCTCCAGGAGAACATCATGAACAGGACGACGGTTACGAGGGCAATCATGGCTGCCGTAAGCAAAACAAAACTGAGAAACATGTTGCGGTACACCGCATAACGGAACAATCGCTGCCGGATCATATTCTCCCTCCTTGCCATTTGGTCATCATCTTGAAGCATCAGCTTCGATCTGCATTCAACCAAAATCGCTGTCGTCATATGATATATATATGTAATATACATGTCATTTTAATGACGTTATCTCACCATCGGATACGCCGGGATCAGATCTGTATTTTATTTCATATTACATTTGCAGCAGGCATTCATCAATATGAAAACGCATTCTTATTTTTCGAAGCCTTTCTTCCAACCATTGGAGGCAACAGCTAAAAACCTTATAAAACCAGTCTTTTTCCGCTATTCTCCTCCAGAGAACGCTGTGCTGAGTACTAAAATTTGAAGTTTTTGCCCTTTTTTAAAGTCCCCCTCCTGCCTTCCAATCCGTACAAACCTCATTTTCATAGTTTACGGGCCACGGCAACTCTTTTTACACTCAAAACAGAACTGCTGACGCCTGCAGCCCCTATCATTGATGAAAGGATGTGCCCCCATGAAAAAAAGCCACTCCAGCTTTCTGCGTGAAATCCGCTCGAACGGTTCCGCGTATCTGCTTATCGTACCGGCCGCCATCTATACGCTGGTCTTCGGCTATTTCACGCTCCCGTACATGCTCATTGCGTTTCAGAAATTCAACTTCAGGACCGGGCTCTTCAACTCGGAGTGGGTCGGCTTTGACAATTTCAGGTTTTTCTTCTCGTCTCCCCGGGCATGGGAAGTCACCTTCAATACGTTGAAGCTCAACTTCCTGTTCATTATCGTCGGCACACTGGGAGCCATGGCGCTGGCTATTCTTTTCAACGAGCTGCGCAGTCGCTGGTTTTCGCGAGCGACCCAATCCACGATTTTGTTCCCGCATTTCTTGTCCTGGGTCATCGTCAGCTACATCATTTACAGCCTGCTGTCGACCGACTACGGCATCCTGAACCGGTTTCTGGCGTTCTTCCATATCGATCCTGTCAACTGGTATGCCTCGCCGCAATATTGGACCTGGATTCTGACGATCACCGCGGTCTGGAAGGACCTCGGGATGAACCTTGTCATCTATCTGGCCGCGATTACCGGCATCGATGACAGCTATTACGAAGCAGGGCGGATCGACGGCGCCACCCGCTGGCAGCTTATCCGCCACATCACGATTCCGCTCATGCTGCCGACCATATCCATTCTGACCCTGCTGGCGCTTGGCAAAATCATGTACGGAAGCTTCGACATGATCTATGCCATTGTGAAGGACAACGGCCTCCTTTATCCGACCGTTGACGTCATCGACACCTATGTGTTCCGTTCCCTTCGCACAATTGGCAACCCTGCGCAAGCGATGGCTGTCGGCCTGTACCAGTCCGTGGTCGGTTTTATTCTCGTATGGGGCAGCAACAAAATCGTGAAGAAGGTGAACCCGGATCATGCGTTGTTCTAACATGAACCGGAAATGTCCTGAAAGGAGCGAAACCCGATGACGTCCAGACCCAGATGGTTCGACACCGTAAACGCCGTCCTGCTCGGCATCATCTCCATCCTGTGCATACTGCCAATGCTGCTGGTGCTGATGGTGTCCTTTACCGATGAGGCCAGCATCAAACAGTACGGCTACCAGCTGTTTCCGAGCCAGCTGTCGCTCGATGCCTACAAGCTGCTGCTGTTCGGCAGCACGCCGCTGTACCGGAGTTATATGATCTCGATCTTCGTAACGGTGGTCGGCACGCTCCTGGCTGTTGCCATTACGTCCATGGCCGGCTACACGCTGGCCGCCAGGCATATCCGTTACCGTCACGGGCTCGGGTTGTTCTTTTTCATCACCATGGTGTTCAACACGGGCCTCGTGCCCTGGTACCTGATCAACCTCCATCTCGGATTGAACAACACGATCTGGGCCTTGATCATTCCATCGCTGCTGTTCAACCCGTTTAACCTGTTTCTCGTGCGCAACTACATGTCCCGGATTCCGGCATCCCTCACGGAGGCCGCAAAGATCGACGGTGCCAGCGATTTCTATATCGCGTTCCGGATCTTCTTCCCCCTGAGCATGCCTGTCCTGGCCACGATCACGCTGTTCTATGGCATTGCCTACTGGAACAACTGGTTTAACGCCATCATGCTGGTGGACAACGAGAGGTTGTATCCGCTTCAGTACCTGCTGTTCAAGCTGAACTCCGAGATCAGCATGATCCAGCAAATGCAGAGCAGCGGCGCCATTTCCGGCAGCCAGACGCTGCCGCAGGAGTCGGTAAAGATGGCCACCGCCATTCTGACCATCGGTCCGGTGGTGCTGTTCTATCCGTTCCTGCAACGATATTTCATCAAGGGCCTGCTCATAGGCTCGCTGAAGGAATAGGTTGGCATTACAGTTTGTTGTAAATCCATCTGCGGGAAGGTGGCTTGCTGCAAAGAGGCCCTTTCATTGGTGCAACTGCAAGCATTGTGATATAATCCGGTTCATCACAAGAAAAAATATACCGGAGGCCTTATGCTAACGTTTGAGCAAAAAATCAGCATTCTTGAATCCTTCCCCGAGTTGGAACGAAAGGACGTCTCTCTGGGACGGATCAACTTTCACTATGAGAACAGCGCCTATGATAAAAAAACGGTCGTCCACCATCTGCATCCCAACGGAAATGGGTATGTATATGCAGGGCTTCTGCCGGAGTATAAGACAGATGCCAAAGGGCTCGTGAATATCCGCGATTTCGCGGCCGAGGAGTTGGAAACAATCGTACAGGCTTCGATTCGCTCGCTTTCGGGACAGAATCGCCCGGAACCGGAGGCTGCTGAATACACGTCCGTCTCAAGCACAGCCGGACAGACCTCTGTTTGGACAGATTCGGAGGGACATACTCTGAAGCTGATGCAGGAAGACGATATGTGGTATATTTACACTGGCGAAAGCATCGAAATGGTGTTCGAAGCACGCGACGAGGCCGAAGAATATTTGCGTGAAGAAGGCTTCTCTCTTTCCTGAACAGCAGCAAAAGCCGGAAGATCAGATCCTATAGAATCTGATCTTCCGGCTTTTTTCTGCAATCTGGCCAATCGTCAAGTTCGTTCTGCACTTCCTAAAGCTTCCGCCGCAACCGAGAGCTTTGCCGCCTCAGCCCGTGTGTCCTCAACAAATGTCTTGCAAACAGCCATTTCCTGCTCGCCCGCATGTTCCATAATAATGTGGACCTCCGGCTTATACTGCTGCAGAAGGCTCATGTACAACGGGTAATTCATATCTCCCAGGCCCGGCGACACAGTGATAACCCATCCTTCCTCCGTAAGCTTGCGGTCCTTGGCATGACAGGCGATAATGCGCGTACCCAGCAGATCGAATGCTTCCCGGATGACCTCATCCTGTCTGTCCATGTTCCCCTCATGAAGCAAATTGCCGGGATCAAGCACCACCCCGATATGGGAGGAAGGCACCTGCATGAGAAGCTCATTCAGCTCCTGGGCGGTTCCGACGAGATGACCGTTTGCAGCCTCCAGGCCGATAAACACGCCCCACTTCTCTGCCTCTTCAGTCAGCTCCTGGATCGTCTCGCGTAAAATAATCCGGTCCAGTTCATTGTATTTCCCGTCCGGATGGGTGCCTGTCTCCGCCGCCACCATCGGTGCCCCGAACAGATGCGCATACCGAATTAACTCCTTAAAGCGTTCCTTGTTCTCCCGCAGCACCACGGGATCGTGGTGGAAAAAATGCAGATAGCAGCCCAGAACGGATACCGTCACACCATGCTTGCGGAATTCCTCGGCCATGGCCATAACCAGCCCCGGACTAAGCCGGCCGGGCTTCGTAAAATCCGCGTCGTTGACCGCTTTCCACAAGGCCAGTTGAATATGGGTGAAGCCTGCATTCCCGATTTTGGCGGCCAATTCCCGATAAGGCAGGCTGCCGAATAAATGAGCTAATATACCAACAGACATGCTCTTCATCTCCTTTGAGGACATTTTCAGCTTTTTCAACTAACTTCAGTTTAACGCCAAAAAAGACTTTTTTGTTGGTTCCGCTTACAAAAGTCTGATTTTTGTTGGTTTTCTGCTATTTTTTCATTGCAAATCGGCCATGGAGTGATAAGATAGGAATGTGATTCGCATATATGTTATTCATAAATATTTTTATTAAATTAATTACTGCTGCGAGTTACTTTGCAATCGTTTTCTCCATTCATTTTAGGTCACATTAAAAAGGAGATGAGAGCTTTGAGCAAGCTTATTATTAACGCAGATATTAACAAAGGAACGATCAACCGCAACTTGTATAGCCATTTTGCCGAGCATCTCGGACGCTGCATTTATGAAGGGATCTGGGTTGGCCATGACTCCCCCATTCCCAATACGGAGGGCATGCGCAATGACGTGATCGAAGCGCTGCGCGCCCTGCAAATCCCTGTTCTGCGCTGGCCGGGGGGCTGCTTTGCCGACGCGTATCTGTGGAAGGACGGCGTAGGACCGTATGAGCAGCGTAAAAAAGTCGTGAATGTCCATTGGGGCGGTGTGGTGGAAAACAATCATTTCGGTACGCATGAATTTCTTCGCTTTTGCGAGCTCATTGATACGGAGCCATATATCGCAGGCAATGTCGGCAGCGGTACCGTCCGTGAAATGGCCGAATGGGTGGAGTACATAACCTTCGAAGGTGAATCGCCCATGACGGAATGGCGTAAAGCAAACGGCCGCGAAAAACCGTGGTCCCTGAAATACTTCGGCATCGGCAATGAGAACTGGGGCTGCGGGGGTAATATGCGGCCAGAGTATTATTCCGACCTGTACCGCCACTACTCTTCTTACGTCCGCAATTATGGAGATAATCAAATATTTAAAATCGCATGCGGGCCCAATACCGCAGACTATAACTGGACCGAGGTGCTGATGCGCGAAGCCGGCCATCTGATGGACGGCCTCAGCCTGCATTATTATACAACCCAGACCGACGAATGGAACAACAAGGGTCCTTCAACCGGCTTTGATGAACAGCTATGGTTCCAAACGTTCAAGCAGACCTTACGTATGGATGAGTTCATCGAACGGCATGACGCCATTATGTCCAAATACGATCCGGAGAAAAAAGTCGCCCTCATTGTGGATGAATGGGGAACCTGGTATGACGTTGAGCCAGGCACCAACCCCGGCTTCCTGTACCAGCAGAACACCCTGCGTGATGCACTGGTGGCGGCGGTGAACCTGAACATATTCCACAAGCACAATGACAGGGTGCAGATGGCAAACATCGCCCAGCTGGTCAATGTGCTGCAGGCCGTCATTCTGACTGAAGGCAACCGGATGCTCCTGACTCCAACCTATCATATTTTCGATATGTTCAAGGTTCATCAAGGCGCAGAGCGGGTGGATATGGCGCTGGATTCGCCGCGCTATGAGATGCACGGCGAGTCGATTGAGCAGATCAGCGCCTCAGCCTCGGTGGACGCCGAGGGTACAATGCATATTTCCCTCTGCAATCTGCACCATGCGGATTCCGCCCAACTGTGCTGTGAACTGCGCGGTACAGATGCCGCTGTGATCTCGGGCACCATACTGCAGGCCTCCGGTCTGGACGCCCATAATACATTCGATGAGCCTGAACAGGTTACCCCGGCTGAATTCCGTGACTTCCGGCAGGTGGATGGCAGCTGGCTCATCAAGTTGCCGGCCGCATCAGTCGTTGTGCTGAGCGTCAAATAAAGGCAGGTGGAGAGCAGCATGTCCATACTATCCGGAATGTCGCAGAACAGCAGCTTTTGCAAGGGCTGCACCGCAACCGTTCATATATCGGAGGAAGAAATCTCAAAGCTGTTCGGCAATGTTTCACGCGTCCGTTCCATCAAGCTCACCACCGAAGAGAATTACGAGCGGCGCATGCAGGCATGCCGGGCCTGCGAGGCCTTTCAATTCGGCACCACTTGCCGCTGGTGTGGTTGCCTGATGGAAATCAAAGCCAAGCTGCAGGCCTCCACCTGCCCTTCCCCTGCAGGAAGTCGCTGGTAAGAAAAACGGATTTAAAGCCTGCCCGGCACGATACCGGGCAGGCTTCATTTTAGCGGCTCACAGCTCCCGAATATCCACTTTTCGACCGCTTTTAGCGCTCTCGAGTGCGCCGAGCACCATGGCCATGCTTAAGCGGTTATCCCTGCTGTCCGTCTCCACCAAACGCCCCTCATCCAAAGCCCGGAACATTTCATCCAGACAGCCGTGATGAAATGTTTCCGGCAAATGAATACTGCTTACGTCCCCTTCCATGCGGGTATAACAGTTCATGAATTGCCCTTCAGCCTGTCCTTCCGGACTGACCACCTCCGCGTAGGGCATATCGGTCCCATTCCAGACAGCTGTTCCCTTCTCTCCCGTAATCCGCCATGAAGCCTGCCAGGATGTTGGCGCTCCCTCCGCACACCAGGACCCCCGATAGCTGAAGATGGAGCCGTCCGACATTGTAAAAGTACACACGGCCGCAGCATTCCCCTTGTACCAGGAGCCTGGAGGATTAAACTCCTCACAATAGACAGTTACGGGATCGGCTTCCAGAATACATCTGGCCTGATCGAAGGTATGGATCGCCATATCCAGCAGCAGCGGGCTGTCCATCGCATCCCTGAAACCCCCGAAATGAGGAGCAAGGAAGAAATCGGCGCATACAAGCCCAGGCCTGCCGATGGTTCCCTCTGCGATCAGCTTTTTGAGCGCTCGAAGACGGGGATCAAAGCGCCTGTTCTGCATCACGGCGTGCGACCTGTTAACTTGCTCTGCAAGACTGATCAATTCGCTGCACTGCTCCATCGTTTCAGCGAGCGGCTTCTCGGCAAATACATGGCAGCCATGCCGCAGCGCCACCGAAGCGATATCAAAATGGCTTGCCGGAATGGTGATGTCAAAGACCAGATTCGTCTCCGTCTGCTCCAGTGCTTCGTGCAAATCTGTAAACACAGGACAGTGAAGTCCGTGCTTTGCTTTCATGGCTTCAGCTGCTTCCCGGCGGATGTCCACCAGCGCGGCGATCTCCGCATCCGGACGCTGCCTGACGTAATCCATCCATACATTCGCCATGCTCCCGCACCCGGCAACAGCGATTCGATACTTGCTGCCCATTCTTTCCCCTCCCGCATATATGTCATCCGAGCTTGAGTATAGCAGGAGATGAAGACGGTTTCTTCCATGATCTTGCCCAAAAATAACGGAATATTGAGGTGGGGGGACCTTCAATTTACACAAAATTAAGCTGATTTTAAGGCAACCGACATTTTTCATTAAGGTTGTACATATATAATCACAATAACAAATGTTTCCGGGGGAGGGCTTAGGATGACGGATAGAGTGTATACTTCGTTGTGGATGACGCAATTTTTGAGAGGTACGGAACAGGAAAAGAAACAGCGGATCCAGGAAGCCGTGCGGAATCATGATATGGAATTGATCACCAGTATTGCTTTTCATCTTACACTGCGCAATCAGCAGCATTTATTATAATTTGCAAAACCGCGTAAACGGGAGCCCAATACAGTGGCCTCCCGTTTTCTGGCTGAAGGCTGACAGAGATTCATCTGCTGAATAGGTAAGGGGCTTGGAAGATAAGCAATTCGGCGCCCTTTTTTGCTTGACCCGTCTTGAACCCGAACTTTTTTCTAATCAAACCCTTATAATAAGAGCATAACGAACGTTAGCGGAGGCAAATCATGGACCAGACTGAAGACAACACGGCTCAGGAGAACTTCAAAGACATATCCATCATATTGATTACGAGCATATTGTTTTTTCTGATTTTTGTCGTCCCGCAATCATCTCAGTAGGCTCCGGCATCACGACTCCGGCAGTAACAGATTCACTCCCCTTCCATAAGGAAAATATTTCACTGGTTTCAGATAGAAATAAACAAATAAAGGAGGCGAACGGAATGGCCAGTTCAACCCGAAGCATTAATCTTGTTATATTTATTATTATCGCTTTAGCATTGATTTTCGGGGAACCGTCACCGGAACCTGCGGAAATTGTTATCCCGGGATGATCACAGAGCTTACGTGGGGGAAACAGCGATGGCCAATATGAAAAAGTGCAGAAACAACAAAAACGCAAATAATAATAACGCAAATAATAAAAACAATCCCCCCCTTATTTCCCAATTAACCCCACAGCAAATAGCAGTGATCGCAGGTTTGCTTTGTAATGCATTAACGGTGGATTCTGTCCTTGTCGATAAAGATCAGCGTCTGGAAATCGTACTAAGCGGCTCTTTAAGGAGACGAACCCGACTGGATCAGCTTTTGGATGAATTGGAGGGCACCACGCTGCTCGAATTTTTGGATGCTTTAAATAAACGATAATGCCTTCCATATGTTTGTCATCTTTATTCATTCAGCGCAGCAGTCAGAGCTTTAAGATTCTCCTGCATTACTGTAAGAAAATCACGATTATTCTTGATCTCGTCCTCAGTCAGCCCTTCCAACGGATTCAGTACAGCGGCCTTGGCACCAATCTCGGAAGCAATGGTCTCGGCTACTTTCGGATCAACCAGCGTTTCAAAAAAAATCGTTTTCACCTGATGCTCCTTAGCAAATTGCACAATCTGTGCCATCTGGTCCGGAGAAGGCTCCTGTTCGGGCGAAAGGCCGGAGATCGGCACCTGGGTCAGGCCATACTCTGTGGCAAGGTAAGCAAATGCGGCGTGCTGGGTGACAAATTCTTTGCTTTTTACGCCCGCAAGACCGTCACGGTAAGCCTGATCCAGCTCCTTAAGCTTGGAGATATAGGCGTCCGCATTGGCTTCATAATCGGCCTGATTGACAGGGTCCGCCTGGATCAGCACCGCCTTGATGGCCTCTACTTCCTTCTGGGCCAACACAGGACTCAGCCATACATGAGGGTCCAGCGCGTAATCATGGGAATGGCCTTCTTCCTCATGCGCGTGTTCCTCTGTCTCGTTGGCATGATCGTGTTCCCCACCTTCCTCAGCATGCTCTGCCTCCGTTCCTTCCATTAGATCTATACCGCTGGAGGCTTCCACTACAATACGCTGATCGTTATTCGTGCTGGCCAGCGCATCTTCCACCCAGGTCTCCACAATGCCGTTGTATACAAAGACATCCGCATCCTGAATCTGTGCCATGTCCTTGGCGCTTGGCTCCCAATCATGAGGCTCCGTGCCGACAGGCACCAGGGCTGTTACATTGGCATGATCCCCGGCCACTTGTCTGCTGAACTCGTACATCGGGTAAATTGTCGTTACAATATTCAGCTTGCCGCCGTCCGCTTCCGTCTCCGCATGATTTCCGGAACCGGAGGTCGCGCTGTCCGCACCGGAGCCGCAGCCTGCCAAGACAAGCGCCAATCCCGCACTAACCATCCATGTTTTTGCAAACCTCTTGTTCAAAACTTTCTCTCCCATCTTATGATTCTATCGTGGCGGAGCAGCTAACTTCACTGCTCAGGCACGTCTTTGGTGAAATTTGTAACCTGCTCATGAATTCTGGCCTGATCTTCCGGATTGCCGGCCGATTTGAGCTTGGCCAGCTTCAGAACCAGCCGCTTGATACCCGTTCCCAGAATCAACAGCAGCAGCAGGGCGAAAGCAATCGTGCCTCCAGGCGGTGTGCTGAATTCATAGGAGGCGGTCAGGCCAGTGAAAACGCCAATCAGGCCGATCCCCATCGCCAGAAAGATGGCTGTCGTGAAGCTGGGAGCGATCCGTATAGCCAGTGCCGCCGGCAGCACGATCAGCGATGAGACGAGCAGTACACCAACGATCGGCATGGCAGCCGCCACGACCATCCCGGTCAGGATGCTAAAGCCAAACGAAATCCAGTTAACCGGCAGCCCGTTCGTTTTCGCCGTTTCTTCATCAAACGTAATCTGATACAGCGGACGTCTGAAAAGAATGAAGAATACCGCAGCGGCAGCGGCTACAAAAAACATCAATTTAAGCTCTGTTGCATTAACCGCCACGACCGAACCGAATAAATAGGACGTAAAGCTTTTGTTGACACTCTGGTTGAGGCTCATCAGAATAACAGCTGTCGAAAGCCCGCCTACCATAATGATGGCGACGGATATTTCACTGTAGGTTTTATAGGAGCGTCGTACATATTCCACGATGATCGCCCCCAGAACCGCAACCGCAAAACCGCTCAAGGTCGGATTCAGCTTCAGATAGGCTCCGGCTGCCACACCGGCCAGCGAGACGTGGGACAGCATATCCGCCATCAACGCCTGCCTGCGCAGCATCAGGTAGACGCCAAGCACCGATGCCAGCAGCGCAATTATCCCACCGGCGTAAAATGCCCGCTGCATGAAGTCGTAGTGCAACATTTCCATCCGCCCTCCTCCTTTCTTTGCAGCTCGATGATGCGGTCCAGGTAACCCTGAACCTCCGAAAGTCCGTGAGTCACCATAACGACGGTTCTACCGTGCGCCTTTACCTGGTGATGCATCAATTCATAAAAGCCGTGGCGGCTTTGCTGGTCCATACCGGTAGTCGGCTCATCCAGAATGAGCAGATCCGGCTCCTGGGCGAGTGCCCGCGCAATACAGATCCGCTGCTTCTGCCCTCCGGACAGTTCACCGATTCTCCGGTATCGCAGGCCCCACATACCAACCTGCCGCAAGGCCTTCTCCGTCTGCTTATGATCTTCTTCCGTCATTCTGCGCAGCCAGGAGCCCTTCGTGTATCTGCCTGAACGGACGAACTCCAGAACTGTGCTGGGAAACCCTCCATTAAAGGCCGCGATCTGCTGTGACACATATCCGATCACAAGCTTCTTGCCCTCAGCATTGAGCGGAGAGCGAAACACCTTGCCCTTCCATGGCTGCAGCAGCCCGAGCAGCAGCTTCAGCAGCGTCGACTTGGACGCCCCGTTTGGTCCGGTGATAGCAACAAACTCGCCCGCATAAATTTCAATACTTGCATCCTCAAGTCCCGGAACATCGTTATAACCAAACACGACATTCTGTAATGATGCCAAAAGCATACAAATTCGCTTCCTTTCCAGCCATTCAATATTCCTGTAAATATTACGATCTATGTTAAAAAAAATAATACTTTCTGCTTAAATGTAATTTTTACGTACGAATCAGTTTAACACCCGCTTACACACCGCGTCAACCTATTTAAAATCCCGCAAAAAAGAAGCCAGGCAAGCACAGCTTCTTTACGACTTGGCGTTTGGATTCTGGCATTCTTCACAGACACCGTACACCTCGAACCTGTGGTTCATAATCTTGAAGGAACCCGGCAGGTGAAGAGACTGCTCCATAGGGCAGTAATCAAAGGTAAGTGTCTTTTCGCAATTAACGCAAATCAGATGGTGATGATGGTGTTCTGTGCAGCTCGCACGAAATTTCAAACCGCCATCCATAAAATAAAACTGTTCCAGGGCGCCCATCTCGCTCAATAAGCGCAGATTGCGGTACACGGTATCAAAGCTTACGTTTGGATAGTTAACCGTCATTTGATCATAGACATCCTTGGGTGACAAATAACCATCCGCCTTGGCAAATATTTCGGCAAGCTTCTTCCGCTGCTCGGTGATGCGCCAGCCGTGCTGTGACATGATATGAATCATATCCTGAACCATGGCTTCATGGCTTTGTTTATGCTCGTGCTTGTGCTCTGTCATGGCATATCGTCCTTTCCCTAATGCAGAAACTGTACAGTGCCAGCTTCAGCAGCTTATGACGATATTTATTTTATCAGTAATTATTACTTTTTGCTATCCTTTCTCTTCCGGCAGCCACGGGAGAGGATTGTCGAAGGAAGCCCAATTCATGGCCATTTCTTCTTCATTTAACAGGCAGGCATCCAGATGCTGCTCAATGGCTTTACGGTCCATACCGATCCCGATCATCACAAATTCGTTCAATCGATCCCCCCATTTGTCATCCCATGCAAGCCTTGCCTCAGGATAGCTGCGAAAAACCTCTTCCTGCTCCTCACACGAAAATGCTGCCAGCCAGGCTCCAGCGGGCCCGAATTGAATGGAGGGTCCGGCCTGGCTGAAGCTCGCCGCCCAGTCCTGCTCGACCGCAATCCACATCTGGCCCTTGGCTCGTACAACCTCTGCGGGCCATTTGCCGAGATAATCAGCCAAACGTGCCGGATGAAACGCTCTTCTTCGGCGGTACACAAACGAACTGATGCCGTATTCATCCGTTTCAGGAGTATGGCTATCCTTGTCGAGCTCCTGAATCCAGCCGGGGGACTGGCTAGCCCGTTCAAAATCAAACAGTCCTGTATTCAGAATCTCGGAAGGCTCAACCTGACCTTTGAGGGTACGAATGATTTTGGCTGTCGGCTGAAGCTTCCGCATCATTTCTTCCAGTTTGTTCAGCTCTTCCTCTTCCACCAGATCACATTTGTTAAGAAGCAGTACGTCACAGGTTTCAATCTGGTCCATCAGCAAATCAACGACATCTCTTGTATCTTCAGCACCAGCCGCTTCACCTCGTTCCAACAGGCTTTCCCCTGACGCGAAATCATGCCAGAACCGGTATGCATCAACCACCGTAACCATACAATCCAGCCTGACTGCATCTGACAAACTGATGTTCAAGCTTTCATCCGCATATGTAAAAGTCTGGGCAACCGGCACCGGTTCAGATATCCCGGTCGATTCAATCAGGATGTAATCAAAATCCCCTTCCTGCACAAGCTTGTTTACTTCCAGCAGCAAATCCTCGCGCAGCGTACAGCAAATGCAGCCGTTGGACAGCTCCACCAGCTTTTCTTCGGTACGGGACAAATTCGCTTCCCCTTTAACCAGGCGGGCGTCGATATTTAGTTCACTCATATCATTCACGATGACCGCCACCTTCATGCCTTCCCGGTTGTTCAGAACATGATTTAATACTGTTGTTTTCCCTGAGCCCAAATAGCCGCTTAAAACGGTGACAGGCACCCTTTTGTGATCCATAATCACTGCTCCTTTTTAAATTGTAATTATTACGATTAATATAAACACCCTTACTCTATTTGTCAACCGTTTGACGAGGGGGATAAGTCCAATTGCTCTCATATAGGACAACATACAGGCACCGGGTGGATATAATCCATAGAATATTCCGTTACTTAATAAACAACCAAGCGAATAACGACTCAACACCGGAGGTGACTCATATGTCAAAAGCGGCAGTCCGCAAAAGCGATGTCCGCAAGCTTGTGGGCAAGCAGGTGTATGCCCTGAGAAAGGACGGAAGCATCGTGCAAGGCAAACTTGTGCGAATCAGCGGCAATAAACTCTATGTAGCCAATACGAACAAAAAAGTGAAAACCTCTGCCATCCTGCCTCTCGTGCTTTTTGACCTCCTTGCTATCGGCACAGCTCCATATGCCTATGGCGGGTATGGTGGATATGGCGGCGGGTATGGCGGGTATGCTCCCTACGGCTACGGAAACCAGGTTCCTTACGGCTATGGCTATCCAGGATACTTCTGGTAATAAGACTTTAGATAAGAAAGGAGCGAAAACTCATGGGCGTTGGGTGTAACGGACTCTTCACTTCCACAGGCGCCATTCTGGTTCTGTTCATTCTATTGGTAATCATCACTCGTTCTGTATGGTGTTAATGCGAAACATCCGTCAATTACGAAAAAAAGTCCCGGCAACCGGGGCTTTTTTGGACTGCAAGCTGAGATCAGTATTCTTCAAATCCTTCAAGCAAGGGACCGCCATACGGTTCCAGCCATTGGAGACTGAGCGTAATGAGCTGCTCTATGGAATCATTCCTGTACAGCTCCTCAAGGGCTGCCTCAAGGGCTGCTCCCTTCTCTGCATCGAATCCGCGCAGGTTGCGGATTAAATGCTTTCCTTCCCCGATCCATTGATTGTTCGCTCTGAGTATCAACCTGCACAGCGCTTCGCTCAGCCTGCTTGCCACAAACCAGGTTTCACAGATCTGCACGCTTCCTTTCAAATCCTGAATATGCTCCGTAATTTCATATCTGGCCAGATCCAGCTCGTAATCCCCCCAGGGCATGGGTCCGTAATCCAGGTCAGCACATGCTTCCTCAAGAACATCAAGCCCATCGTCAACGGCACGGATGACCTCTCCCTCCGCTATGATCCGTTGCAGCGTGGGATTTCCTCCGTGGATTCCCACGTCAAATAGCTCACGGTAGGACGATGAATTCAGCATAAACAGCTCCGTAATCCAACCGAAAGTCATAATGGTTCTCCGAAAAGGAAGCTCCTGGCTGTCGTCATAAATGACAATATCCAAATCAGAGTAAGGCGTAGCCTGATCCCTTATCACACTGCCTCCCAGCACAGCAAGCGAGCAGTTGGGGAAGTCCTTCCGAATCAGACATTTGGCCGCCTCGAGCGCTTCTTTCCGCATCGTTATCACCTCCACCTCGTACATGCTTATCAATGCACTACTGGCCCATTTACGCTCAGTATATTCAGCAGCCCCTGCTCGTTTGCATGGCCACTTCAATGCAACAAATAGACCCCCGGAGCACCGGGAGCCTCTCCAAAAATACAAGGTTGCTCTTAACTAAACTCAGATAAAGAATGTACGGGAAATGATTACAAGCAGGATAAACAGTACCAGAATTACGCCAGTGGAAGTGAAAAAAGGATAACAAGCTCCTCTTGTGCAGCTCATTGGATCACCTCCTTTGCAGAATGCTGCACAATTTTCTTCATTGGGAGCCACCTGCTGCCAGAAATACTTCACAACATACTATATGACCCACGGGCATTTAACGCATGGATGAATGTCCAGCCAGCCCGCAATATTTATGTTCTGCCGTGCCCAAATGTCAAAAAACGAAAAGAATAACGATCAGCAGCAAAAACAAGACGAGTATCACTAAATTTTGCCGGGAAAACGTCTGCTGCCGCTCCATCCGCCCATTCGCCTGATCCATGTGCTCCCCTCCAGTCCAATTTAGTTTTTGTACATTCAAAAACAGTATATTCATCTATATGGAAAAAGCCTCAGTCCGGACGGGTATTCTGTTCTGAGGCGGACAAGCATACAATGTCTTCAAGATCACATTGCAAAGGAGACGGAAGATGCCGAAAACCATGCTCTTTAAAATGCTGCCCCTGTTCCTGTCCTCCGCCTTTGCCATTCCCGTCATTGTCATTTTTAGCCCGCATTGGCTGTCCATGCTCAAATCCAGTGCGCTTCAGCATATGAAAACCATCTTTATGGGCCTTTTTCTGGAAGCTCTTCCTTTTATGCTGGCCGGTGTACTGCTGTCTTCTCTGGTACTGTTGTTTGTGTCTGAGGAATGGGTGCGCCGCCTGATGCCCTCCAATCCGTTTGCCGGTGTTCTGTTTGCCATTCTGCTCGGCATACTGCTCCCCATTTGTGAATGCGGGCTGATTCCGGTCGTACGCCGCCTGATGCGGAAAGGGATGCCTGCGCATATTGCTATCACTTTCATTCTGAGCGGACCGATCATTAACCCCATTGTGTTGGCCGCGACGGTGATGGCTTTTCCGGATCAGCCCGGCATTGTCGCGGCCCGGTTTGGGCTTGCCTGCGCAGTAGCGTTGATAACAGGGCTTCTTGTGTGCGTTTTTGTCAAAAGCGATCCACTTAAGCGCTCCTTACAGCATTGTTCGGCTCATGGGCATGAGGCGTCCAAGCATCGTCATCAACGAACATGGACTAGTTTTTTTGTGCACACCGGGGATGAACTGATCGATATGGGGAAATACCTGATCATCGGCTGTTTGCTGACGGCGGCCATTCAGTCCTTCATCCAGCACGACGACCTGCTGGCCATGGGCAGCGGACCGCTGCTTTCTTATGGGTTTATGATGGGCTTCGCCTATGTACTTTCGCTCTGTTCGACTTCAGATGCCTTTGTCGCCTCGGCGTTTGTCCACTCCTTTGCAGTTGGACCGCTTGTTTCCTTTCTGGTGCTAGGCCCCATGCTTGACTTTAAGGGTACGCTGATGATGCTAAGCACGTTCCGTCTCCGGTTTGTCATCGGGATTGGAGCACTTATCATCCTGCTTGTGTTTGCGGGCTCTGTCATTGTGAACGGAATTGTTCAATTCTAAGGAGGTGAATCGGTGATGAATTCTTCTCTCTCCATACGAATGCACTACTTGCTGCGCTCGCTGCTGATGGCCGGTCTGGCCGTCTACATCATACATCTGAACCACACGGACGCGCTCAAATATTACCTTGCTCCACATATGCAGCTTCTGCTGCTGTGCTGCCCTGTTCCTCTGCTGTTTATCGCCCTCGGGCTGGGAATTCATGGAGCTGCCGGCCGGTCAGGGGATCTTTGTAATTGTGAGCATGCCCTTCCGGATACTTTAATCAAAAAAATCTTTGTATACGGACTCTTTGTCCTGCCTCTTCTGCTCGGCGGCTTGCTGCCGGACAAATCCCTGGGCAGCGAAATGGCCGCGAAGAAGGGCATGTCCTACTCACTTCCCGGTCAGGAGCTTCGCCGTAAGGAAAAGGCTGACTCCTCCCAGGCTCTGCGGCAAGAAGCGACAATGAAGAACGAACAAGAAACGGTCTTGAGATCGCTGGACGAAAGATTTATGCCGCCGGATAAATACAATACGGAATTTGCCGAGCTTGCCAAACGTTTGTATTTAGAGCCGAAAATTATCGTCCATGAGAAAATTTTTTCAGAGACGATCGGTGCCCTCGATTTATATAAGCATGAGTTCGAGGGGAAGCCGATATCCATTACAGGTTTTGTGTATAAAGACAAGGAGATGGGGAATGACGTGATCTTCACCATCGGACGATTCCTGGTCATGTGCTGCCCGGCAGATGCCTCCCCGTTTGGCATCATGGTTGAGGCAGAGCATGCACCGAAGCTGGCCAGGGATTCCTGGGTCAGAGTGGAAGGAATACTGCATGTGGCGGCAAATGAAGATGTGGAGAGACTTGAGATCCGGGCAGCCAAAATTACACCTGCAGCTGAACCCGACTCGCCTTATATTTACACACAGGCAGACGCCCTGAGCATATTTGACCGGTTGTAGCCATTCACCCCACTAAATAACAAACGCGCCTTCCAATGGAAAGCGCGTCTTTCATAAAAGCCAGACTAAGCGTACTATGACCGTCCGCCTGTGCGAAATTTTTGTGTATATGCCTTCACATCTTCCGCATTCCTCACCCGGTTGCGGCTCCATTCCAGCAAAATACGATCGATGTAGCGAAAATGGACTTTACCTGCAAACACAGACTCCTTTAAGGCCATCAGAATCAGGTCTTCGGAATACTGGTCCTGATCCACCCAGCCTGAGATCGTTTCAAGCTCCATCGGAGACAGCGGCCTGCCGAATTCCCGCTCAAAGATGGTAAACAGGTTCCGCTTGCCTTCCGGAGCATAACCCAGGGAAAACAAATCCTCGTCCTGCTCTGCGCTAACCGCCGGGCGCCGCTCAGCAGCCAGATGTTCAGCCAGCTTGCGGTAAAGGCCTGTGAACTGGTAACGCTCATACTGCACGTCCGACTGCTCATAGGAGCCGGATTCAATGCTGATCCAGCCTTCCTGCATCAGCTTTTGCAGCATTTTACCCAGCGCTTCCGCAGACAGGCCCACCCGGTCCATCAGCTGGTCCAGTGTTGGAAAATCATTATGCTCCGCCTGCCTGAACGCCAGCAGTTGGACAAGCAGCAGCACTTCCGCATCCGACAACTGCAGATTGCGGTAATACCGCAGCAGAACATAGGGGATTTGCACAACACCGGCTTCCATCGCGAAGGCAGCCCCTTCCGCCCAGTGCCCGGCCTCATTACGGAACCGATTGTTCATCGGTTAAGGGTAGAGACGGTACAGCATACGCGGGAACGGAATCGTCTCGCGCACATGATCCAGACCGCAAATCCAGGCGACGGTGCGTTCCAGGCCCAGTCCAAAGCCGGAATGAGGAACCGTGCCGTAGGTGCGCAGATCCATGTACCACTGATAAGCTTCTTTAGCCAGATTATGTTCGGTAAAGCGCTGTTCCATTAATGCTGGATCGTCAATCCGCTGCGAGCCACCGATAATCTCCCCGTATCCTTCCGGCGCGATCATATCCGCGCACAGCACAACCTCCGGGCGGTTAGGGTCAGGCTTCATATAAAACGCCTTGATGCTGGCCGGGTAGTGGGTGATGAATACCGGCTTGTCGTAGCTTTCCGCAATGGCCGTTTCATGCGGCGCTCCGAAATCTTCCCCCCACGGAATATCGAAGCCTTGGCCTTGCAGGAATTCGATAGCTTCATCATAAGTGATACGCGGGAACTCGCCTGTGATGTTCTCCAGCTTGGAGATGTCTCTTCCGATCGTCTCCAGCTCCTTGCGACAGTTCTCCAGTACGGATTGCACAACATAGCTTACAAACTGCTCCTGGATGCGCAAACTCTCATCCAGATCCACAAACGCCATCTCCGGCTCAATCATCCAGAATTCGATCAGGTGGCGGCGCGTCTTGGACTTCTCGGCTCTGAAGGTTGGGCCGAAGGAATACACCTTGCCCAAGGCCATGGCGGCGGCTTCCATATAGAGCTGACCGCTTTGTGTCAGGAACGCGTCCTCGTCAAAATATTTGATATGGAACAGCTCTGTCGTGCCTTCAGCAGAGGACGGAGTCAGAATCGGCGGATCCACCTTGGTGAAGCCGTTGCTGTCGAAGAACTGCTGCACCGCACGGATGATCTGTGCACGGATCAGCAAAATCGCACGCTGCTTGGGAGCGCGCAGCCACAGATGACGATGATCCATCAGAAAATCGACGCCATGCTCTTTCGGCGTGATCGGATAGTTTTCTGTCAGATGGATGATCTCAACACCTGTGACAGTCAGCTCGTAACCAGACTGGCTGCGCGGTTCCTCGCGGATCACACCTGTCACATACAGGGAGCTTTCCTGTGTCAGGCTTTTCGCGTCATCCCATACCTGCTCCGGTACTTCGCTTTTCACGACAACGCCTTGAATGTAGCCGCTTCCGTCACGAAGCTGCAGGAACTGTATTTTACCACTGGAACGTTTGTTATGGACCCAGGCGCCAATGGTAACCGTCTGCTCCACATGGCGGCCGACCTCGGAAATCGTACATTTTATAGCCACATATATCTCTCCTCTGTAACCGAAATCAAACAGCCTTGCCCCCTGGGCAGGCTGCTTGATCAAGGCATAGCTAATCATATCTGTTCCTATTGTACAAGGCGGAACGTATCGCGGGCAATCACCAGTTCTTCATTTGTCGGAATGACGAGAATTTCCACTTTGGACTGCTCTGTGGAAATGCGACGCGGATCGCCTGAACGTATGGAATTGAGCGACTCGTCGATTTCCACGCCCAGGTAGGTCAGTTCCTCCAGCACCTTCTGGCGCAGCACGACCGAGTTCTCGCCAACACCGGCTGTGAATACGATGGCGTCAACTCCGTTCATGGCCGCCGCGTAAGAGCCGATGTACTTGCGGACACGATAAGTATACATATCGAACGCAAGCTTGGAGTGAGCGTCCCCCTTCTCCATGCCGTCCGTAATTTCACGCATATCACTGCTGATACCGGAAATGGCCAGCAGTCCGCTGTGCTTGTTCAGCATCGAATTCACTTCGTTAACGGTCAAGTCTTCCTTGTTCATAACAAAAGGAACGATGGCAGGGTCCAGATCGCCGCTGCGTGTCCCCATCATCAGGCCTTCCAGCGGAGTCATCCCCATGGACGTATCGACAGAGACGCCGCCTTTTACGGCTGTTATACTGGCACCGTTGCCGATATGGCACGTTATGATCTTCAGCTCCTCCAGCGGACGGCCCAGGAATTTCGCAGCTTCCTTGCTGACAAAATCATGGGATGTGCCGTGTGCTCCGTAGCGGCGGACTTTGTATTTGTTGTACAGCACTCTTGGAATGGCGTACATGTAGGCCTTCTCCGGCATTGTCTGATGGAAGGCCGTATCGAATACGACCACCTGCGGAATGTTCGGCATATTCACTTCCGCAGCCTTGATGCCCATCATTGAAGGAGGGTTATGCAGCGGTGCAAGGTCGAACAGACGGCGAATTTCCTTCTTCGCTTCCTCGGTAACAACAGCGGATTCCTTAAACGACTCGCCACCGTGCACGACACGGTGTCCAACAGCATCGATTTCATCGATGCTGCCGATGACCCCGTGCTCCTTATCCGCCAGTGCGTTCAATACTTTGCGGATCGCTGTGGTATGCTCCAAAATTTCGCTGACTTCTGTCATTTCGTTTTTATTGGTCGGTTTGTGTGTCAGGATGGAGGAATCCATACCGATCCGTTCCACAAGCCCTTTGGCAAGCACGGACTCATCTGTCATATCATACAGCTGATATTTCAGGGAAGAGCTGCCTGCGTTGATTACCAGAATTTTCATAAACGGTCACCATCCTTGTCGTACTTGAAGAAGCCTTCGCCTGTTTTTACACCCAGATTGCCGGCACGCACCATTTTCTTCAAGACGATGGACGGACGGTATTTCAGTTCCCCGAATTCGCGGAACATACGCTCAAGCGCGGCCAGCACGGAATCCAGACCGAAACGGTCGGCCATTTCGAGCGGCCCGTGCTGGAAGTTGTAGCCGATCCGCATCGCGTCGTCAATATCCTGAGCAGAGGCTACGCCCTCCTGCAGCACATGCGCAGCCTCATTGATCAGCAGGCAGATGATGCGGCTCGTGACAAAACCCGGGGACTCATAGACCATGACGCCTTTTTTCTCAAGGAAGTTCTCTACAAAGGATTTAGTATGCTCAAAAATTTCGTCTGAGGTTTTAAGCCCACGGATGATTTCTACAAGATCGATGCGGGACACCGGATAAATAAAGTGCATGCCAATAACACGCTCAGGATACATGGTCGAGCTGGCGAGCTCGGTCAAGCTGAGCGTGGAGGTGTTGCTTGCAAGTATAATATTTCGCGGACAAAATTGATCAAGCTGCTTGAACACTTCTTTCTTCGCATCCAAATCCTCCGTAATGGTCTCGATGACCATATCACAAGCGCTCAATTCACCATAATGGGTCACCTTGTGAATACGGGAAAGAATCAGCTTCTTCTCCGCTTGGGTAATAGCCCATTTCTCCAGCTGTTTGTCCAGGCTGGTTTCGATCATTTCGTACGCGTAGTCCAGTTTTGCAGGGGTTTGCTCAACCAGCAGCACGTCGATGCCTTTGGAAGCAAGCATTTCGGAGATGCCCTGCCCCATCGTACCGCCGCCAATTACGCCGATTTTTTTAAATTGCATGGTTCTTGGCTCCATCCTTTCAAGGTCTCTCTGATGTATTGTATCCTTCGCTGTCGAAAAATACAGATTTATGACCCAATAGATAATAATATCTTAGCACGGAACAAAAGTAAAAAAAAATACCAGCATCATAATTTATGCTGGCAAAAGGCTGTTTTCACGAAATTGACACCGGAATTGCTCCCCGGTCAGCGTTTCTTCCTTCAACAGGATTTCGAGAGAATTGTCAAAAATGCTGCGATGCTGCTCCAGCAGCTCGTGGGTACGGGCATGGAGCGCGTTCAGAAGCTCTTTATTTTCCCGCATCAGCTCTTCCTTGGTCACCATCTCCATGTTCATGATACCTAAGGACGTCAGGCCGGATTTCATCATCATTTCCACGATGCTCAGGGCTTGTTCGAAATCGTTGCTGGAGCCTGTACTGCGTCCACCATAGTACATTTCTTCAGCCACAGCACCGGCGAGGGCAATCATAATCTGTTCTTCAAGAAAATCCTTGGTATACAGATAGTGCTCCTGCTGCGGGTTATGGCGCACATAACCGAGCGCTTTGCCGCGCGGACTGAGGGCCACCTGCTTCACGCTGCCTGGACGGACAATCTCGGCCATGATGGCATGTCCCAGCTCGTGGATGGCGACTCTCTTCTTCTCTTCTTCGTTCGATTCACGGTCTGTTTTCTCACCCATCATCACTTTATCAATCGCCATGGACAAATGGTTCTGGCCGATCACGTCCAGATTCTGACGCATCGCATAGATGGCCGCCTCGTTCATGACGCTCTCCAACTGAGCGCCGGAAAAACCGTAGGCCTCCTCGGCGATTTTTTCCAAATCTACTTCCTCAGCCAAAGGTTTGTTCTTGGCATGGAGATCAAGAATATGCTTTCTGCCCTTTTTGTCGGGAAGATCGACCTGGATATGGCGGTCAAACCGGCCCGGGCGCAGCAGCGCGCTGTCCAGCATCTCCTTGCGGTTAGTGGCCGCAATCAGCAGGATGCGCGGAGTGTCTGACGAATAAATTCCGTCCATCTCGGTCAGCAGTTGGTTCAGTGTCTGGTCGTATTCACGCTGCTGGCCGCCTTCGCGTTTGCCGCCAATGACATCAATTTCATCAATGAAAATAATGGCATTTTCCTTCTTCTCCTTGGCGGCTCTCGCGCTGGCGTCCCGGAACAGCTCACGGATCCTGCTCGCGCCTACGCCTACGTACATTTCAACAAACTCACTGCCAGCGGCCGCCACAAATATTGAATTGGTATACTGGGCTGCGGCTTTGGCCATCAGGGTTTTGCCCGTTCCCGGAGGTCCGGTGAGCAGAATGCCCTTTAAGGGACGGATGCCGAATTTCGAAATTTCTTCATGGCGGATCAGGAAATCAAGCGCCTCCTGCAGCTCCTGCTTGGCGCTCTCCTGGCCGCCAATCTGCTCAAAGGTCAGCCCGGTCGACCCAATTTTCTTGCGCTTGCGTTCCTGGCCCGCTCCGACCGCCAATCCGCCGCGCATATGCAGCAGCAGCAGCAGTCCGCCCAGCACCGCCACGGCAATAACAAGCGGCACTACATTAAATCCGATAAAAACAAGAAAAATCACCAGGACCGGCACAATGCCGATCATTATTTCCCTCACCCATCTAGGCATTAGGCCACACTCCCATCGTTTCCGGCTTGCGCGGCAGAATAATAAATTTGCTGGCTTGTCCTTCCTTCAGCCTTATATAGACGTTCTGATCGTCCATTTCAGTCTGGGCCTGTACCTTGGAGTCCTTCTGCTCCAGCGATTCCAGCGTTGCCGGGATTTGCGTGTACTTTTTATTTTCCATCGCTTCGGCAATCGGGAACATGGCCTGCGACCACCACTTATCCAGCTGTACGCTGGAGCGGTCCTGAATGTCCAGCTTCAACTGGCGGCTGCCGATAATCGACTGGCCTTCTTTCTTGACCTGCTGTACCAAACCATGCAGATCCGCATCGGGCTGCAGCACAAGTTTCACAACGACCTCATCCTGTTTAATCGCTATTTGGGCGCTGGAGACGCCCGGATATTGAGTCACTACCTGCTGAAGCGGATTCTGAATCGCCATATGACGGTACAGGAACCATCCGCCGAACAGCACGGAAGCTGTTATGATCGCCGTTAAAGCTATAGGCAAAATACGAAGTTTCAAAAAAACGCCCTCCTCTCGATCATGAAATGCCGGCAGAAACGTATTGGGACTTTTTTTGAACCGTAAAGTAAAAAAGGAGTGGTTAACCTATCGCTCTATCACTAGTATAAGCTTGAATATATTATATCGTATATCATATTTCGAAGGCAAAGTTTGAACAGTTTATAAAATCTGTAATATTTTTCACAAACGGATATATGCAAATGCAAAAAGGCTCCAGCCGCAGCCGGAGCGATTATGCTCACACATGATCAGGTTTCAGCCCTTCGTCACTGAAGGGTATTGGGAAGTTGAAAAGGATTGCCTACCGGACTTCCATCGGCAAATTTGTAAAATTGATAAAAATAGCTGTTGTTGCTTTTATAGAACAATTGCCAGACATATTCCCCGTTAAAAACACCGGGCAGCAGACGCACAATCTCAAGATCAGGATTTGCGGATATGATGGCTGTGCGAATCTGTTCCTCGCTTACTCCGTTTTGCAGCAGCTCACTATGCACGCCCTGGGTTCCCTGCTGCGGGATGTCCGCCCCGTCCTCTACCGTTTGAAAAGGCACCCATACCATGATCTTTCGGTTCTCGGCATCCGTACCTTCCACCACCCAATAGGTTTCGGTCCACACGCTTTTCCACGTCTTATCCGTTGCGGCCAGCCCCGCTGTCTGTTTCGCTTTCAGAATGGCGGTGCTCTCCTCCTGCTTCTGCCCCTGGATAACATAGGAATAGTACAAGTAAAGGGCGAGCAACAGCAGGATGAAAATAAACACCGCATAGGCGATCATCGTTTTTCTGTTTTTCAATCCAAGCTTCCTTTCCGATGGTGTGGTTTGATCAGCGGGAGAGCAGGCCGGTAAACGCCGCTTGCGCTTCGTGCTTGATCCGCTCCTCATCCATGGTCAGGCATTCACCGTTCTTGACAACCTGACGGCCGTCCACCCAGACGTGCAGAACATCCTTGGCGCTGGCCGAGTACACAGCATGTGAAACCAAATCCGTTCTCGGCAGAAAATGCGGCTGATCCATATTCAGGGCAATAAAATCGGCCTTGTTGCCTGCGGCGAGCGCTCCTACTTCCTTCAGGGCAATCGAATTCGCACCATATTCCGTAGCCATCCGCAGGGCCTCGCCCGCCGGGACCGCCGTCGGGTCGCCTGTAACTCCCTTATGAATCAAAGCGGCCAGCCGCATTTCCTCGAACATGTCCAGATTGTTGTTGCTTGCCGGACCATCTGTCCCGAGCGACACGGTGACTCCCGCTTTAAGCAGATCTGTCACTCGCGCTACACCGCTGGCCAGCTTGAGGTTGCTTCCCGGATTGTGGGAAACGGCTACCTTGCGCTCGGCGAGCAGGGCAATCTCTTCATCATTCAAATGGACGGCATGCGCAACCAGGGAAGGCCGGGAGAAGAAGCCCAGCTTATCCAGATGCGCAACAGGGCGAAGACCGTATTCACGTACGTTCTGCTCCACCTCGGCGGCCGTTTCCGACATGTGGGTGTGAAGCGGCAGATCGAGGTCATGGGCCGCCTGCACGAACTGTTCAATAAAGGCCGGCGGGCAGGTATACGGCGCGTGCGGAGACATCATGGCCGTAATGCGGCCGGCCGCTTCTCCGTGCCAGTTTTTCGCAAAGGCTACCGCCTCCGCCAGTTTGGCGCGCTGCTCCTCTTCCGAGCATAAACCGATGGCGCCGCGCATCAGGCTGGCACGGATGCCGGATTGCTCGACCACTTTGGCCACTTCATCCATATGGTCATACATATCCAGAAAAGCGGTTGTGCCTCCCTTGAGCATTTCAAGCACGGACAGCGACGTCCCCCAGTACACATCCGAGGCGGTGAATTTGGCCTCCATCGGCCACATCTTCGTTTGCAGCCATTCCTGCAGCACCATATCGTCTCCGTAGCCGCGCAGCAGCGACATGGCGGCATGGCCGTGCGTATTGATCAGACCTGGCAGAAAGAGCAGTCCTGTGCCGTCTACCACCTCTGTGGCTTCCTCTCCTGCGGGCAACTCTTCTCCGATATAGGTGATCCGGCTGTTTTCAATGATCATGTAGCCGTGGACAACCGCTTTTTCCTCACGGTTCACCGCGTATGCCCCGTTTTTAATCAGCCACTTATTGGTCGTCATCTTCATTGTCATCCTTTCCGTTCTCCAGGTAATAAGCCAGGCTCAGCAGGTCTGTTGTAAAGTCCGTCGCATGAATGCGGATATGCGCAGGGGCTTTGATGATGGTTGGCGCAAAATTCAGAATCGCCTCTATCCCGCTCCCGATCATCTCGTCAGCTACGTGCTGGGCTTCAAAATCCGGTACAGTGATAATCCCGATCCGGATGTGCAGCTTTCTGACCGTATCTCTCAGTTCTTCCATCGGCTGCACGGTCAGGGTGTTGATCTGCCGCCCGACCTTGGCTGGCGAGGAATCGAAGACTGCCACAATTTTCATATTATCCTTTAAATAAGCGTTGTAATTGGACAGCGCCTGCCCGAGATTACCGGCTCCCACCAGTGCAACGTTGATTTGCTGGTCTATTTTGAGTATATGGCGTATTTTATCGATCAGATACATCACATCATAGCCGATTCCCTTGCGTCCGAAATCCCCGAAATAAGCCAGATCCTTGCGAATCTGCGCCGGATTCAGGTCCAGCTTCTGGCCCAGCTCCTGGGATGAAACCGTGGTGACCTCCCGTTTATGAAGCTCGTTCAGGTAGCGCAGGTAGACGGGCAGCCTGCGCACCACGGCTTCGGATATTTTATCTGCTTTCATGCATAATCCTCCTAAATTCACGGACTAATGAATCGTAACGAGCTTAGCTGCCCGCTTCCGTATGAAGCCATTCGGAAATCCGGGGCACGATCTGCTCTGTCTGCATATGCTCTATTTTCGGTCCCGGCAGGGAGTAGAGGAAGTGCTTTCCGTAATAAGATTCGATGACACGGGTATCATACACGATGACTACTCCACGGTCCTTGGCCGTACGGACGAGGCGTCCGAAGCCCTGCTTGAAGCGGATGACCGCCTGCGGCACGGACAGTTTCATGAACGGGTTTTTCTTCTGCTCCTGGAGCAGTTCGCTCTTCGCCTCCAGCAACGGGCTGTTCGGCGGCTGAAAAGGCAGTCTGACAATAGCCAGACAGGTCAAAGCCTCTCCGGGAATATCGACCCCCTCCCAGAAGCTGCTTGTACCGAGCAGCACGGACGCCTTGGCTTCCTGAAACCTTCGTGTCAGCTTGCTGCGGCTACCGCTATCCATCCCCTGCCCCAGCACCGTAATTTTACTCGAAGCAAGCACCTCCTTCAGCGGCTCGTATACCTGCTTGAGCATCCGGTACGAGGTAAAGAGGACAAGCATCCGTCCCTGAGTTACCTCAGCCGCGCTGCGGAGCGAGTCCACAAGCATGTCCACGAACCTGACGTCCCCCACGCTTCCTTTTACGCTCGGGAAATCCCGCGGGATGACAAGCAGCGCCTGCTCCCGATAGTTGAACGGAGAAGGCAGCAGGGAGGTAAGCAGGCCGCCCTCCTCCGCAGCCTCCTGAAGACCGAGCTGGTCGATCATATATTGGAATGATTTGTTCACGGACAAGGTTGCGGAGGTGAGCACAACGCTTTTTTTCTTGTCAAAAAACATCTCCTTCAACTGCTGGCTGACATCCACCGGCACGGCGTAAAACTGCAACGATTTCCCTTTAAATTGGCCGCTGGCCTCAAGCCAGTACACAGTGGTCAGATCATCCATTTTGATAAAAAAGCGCAGGCTGTCACGGAAGGCAGCCAAATCTTTAACCAGCCCTGTAATATCGGTTACCAGACTCTCGGCACCGTAATCGTCCTGCTCGTCCTTGATTTCCTGCAGCATTTTGTCTCCCTTGCGGACGATCTCGCCAAGCGCAACATAAATCTGGTTTTCCAGTTGCTCCGCCTCCGTCCAGCCCTTTGGTTTGTCGGAAGGCTTGAGACGAGCCGAGAACTGTCCAGTCTCCCCCGGGGGAGCGTCACTCCGTTCAGGCAGCATGCCGAAAAGCATATCGCTGAGCTTATCCCAGGTCTCCTTAACCTCCACCATCGCCGGATACAGGCTGTCGATCACATACGCCCATTCCGTGGCCTTCTCGTGCCCGGAAGACATAAGCTGCTGGCGCAGGACGGGCAGCTGCCCGTTCTTGCTGTCCTTGAACAAACGGGTCAGCGCATGGACGAACGTGAAATATTTCATATGCATGCCCAGATGCTTGCCTGCCACCTCTTCCAGATGATGCGCCTCGTCAATGATCAGATGCTCATATGCGGGAAGCAGCTGATGGCTGGCTTTGACATCCGTGAACAGCTTGGAGTGGTTGGTGACCACAACATCTGCGGTTCCGGCTTCCTGGCGTGCTCTATGGTAATAACATTTGCGGAACCATGGGCATTGTCTGCCAAGGCAGGAGTCGGAGTCACTGGCCACCGTTTCCCAGAAATCCCCGCCACGGCTGCCGAGGTTCAGTTCCTCATCATCCCCTGTTTCGGTGTGCGCAAGCCACACGATCATCTGTGCAGCTGTGAGCAAATCTTCCTTCGGGGTTACGAAATCTCTTCTGTTTATTTTATGTTCAAATTTACGCAGACACAAATAATGGCCCCTGCCCTTGAACACGGCCGCCCGGAAAGGAAACGGCACCGCGCGTGTGAGCAGCGGAATATCCCTTTCCCGCAGCTGCTCCTGCAGGTTGATGGTATGGGTGCTGATCATCACTTTTTCCCCGTTCCTGACGCTGTAATACAGCGAGGGGAGCATATATCCAAGTGATTTCCCTGTACCCGTTCCAGCCTCGATGAGCAGATGTTTCTCTTCACTGAGCGCTGTCATGACGCTCTCGATCATCTGGTTCTGCGACTCCCGCGCCTCGTAATGGGATAGGGACGTCCGCAGCCGCTCCTGCACTTGCTCCATGTACTCGTCAAAGCTCACGCCTGACAGCGGATTATCGCCGGGCTCGCTGCGCGGCGGCTCAATATCCGTCCAGTCATCCACTTTAAGAGCGAACTGACGGTAATAGGTATGCCCCCCCAGCTCCTGCACCGGCTCTCTTTCCTTCTGCTCCCTGATTCCGTCGAAAAACCAGGCCAGGTCGCTGTCCTCCTCCGCGAACAAATCACTAAGCCTCTGTACGGCAAGAAGCGGGAGGGCATTCAACTCATCAAGGCATTTGAGAAATACCTCAGCCGTAACAAGCGCGTCGCTGTCCGCCTGGTGCGGACGGTCATGAACGATCCCGAAATCGGCCGCGACAAAGCCCAGCTGGTAGGAGGATAAGGATGGAAACAGAATCTTGAGAAAGCCCATCGTATCCAGAATACGCCCGCTGAAAGGCAAGTAACCACAGCGGTCAAGGGCATTTTGCAAAAAGTTAAAGTCAAATGCGACGTTATGTCCAACGAGCACCACATCATTCAGCAGGGGGACAAGCTCGACCATCATGTCCTCCAGAGAAGGAGCGTTCTCTACATCCGCGTCCGTGATGCCCGTTAATCCCGTAATAAAGGGCGGGATCGGCCTTCCCGGATTGACATAGGAAGCATAGACCTGTGAAATGCTGTAATCATGATCTATAATAGCCAGTCCGACCTGAATGATATCATCGGCGGACTGGGTTCCTGTCGTTTCAAAATCCAATACGGCAAACTTCATCTTGAGCCTGATCCCCTCATTCAGTCTGTAATACATACAGCATATCAGAAGATGGGCTCTTTGAACATGAAACAAGCAAAAAGCGATGCACGCAGGCATCGCTCATCAGGCGTTACGTTTCACATATAAGCCATGAAATGGCTGCTGTAGCGCAGCCGACCGGGGTCCGAGCGGCATGTCTCCATATTATGGCGCGCTTCATTCAACGCAGGATCAAGCTGCAGCGCCAGCATAAAATGCTGCACAGCCTGCTCGGGTTGATTCTTTTTCGCCCGTACGCAGCCGAGAGCATTATAAATAGCCGCCTTGATCTGACCGCTCTCTGTCAGGCCAAGGGAATAATGAAACAACGATTCCGCTTCCTCCAGCTGATTCAAATGCATATGCGACATCGCCGCGTACATTTGGATCAGCAGGCTTTGGGGATAAAATTCGGCAACCTTGCCAAACTGGGCGAGCGCCTCCGGGTACATCATCAGTCTGTAATAGCCCTGGCCATGGATAAACGCTTCATCGTTCATTTCGGGCAGCATGGGCGCATCATCGGTGGATTGCAATATTCCGCTGCCGGCCAGTTTGCCCATTTTCTCTTCAAAAGCCAGCCACTCATCCATAATGGAATCACTCATACGGCGAAGCAGGTTCCATTTTTGGAGGAGCTCTTCCTTGCGGGGACCTTGAGCCGAAGGGTATTGCTTCACAATTTCATCTAACATGTCGTTCATTTCTGCGAATACATGCCGGAGCATATTGTGCATTCCACCCTTCATGGAAAAATGATTCCAAAGAGCTCTTTTCATCCGCACTCCCATCGATTACATGACCGTCGCATGTGTTTCCTTCTGCATCGTCTGTACCGGGCGGTTGTCCCCGTCCACAAATACGACGGTCGGTTTATAGGTCCTGGCTTCTTCATTGGTCATGGCTGCATAAGAAATGATAATGACAGTATCCCCAGGCTGAACAAGACGGGCTGCGGCCCCGTTCAGGCAGATGACGCCGCTGCCGCGCGGTCCGGTGATCACATAAGTCTCCAGACGCGCCCCGTTGTTATTATTGACGATCTGCACCTTTTCATTCTCCAGCAGATCCGCCGCTTCCATCAGGTTTTCATCGATTGTAATGCTGCCCACATAATTCAAATTGGCTTCCGTTACGGTCGCGCGATGAATTTTGGACTTCATCATCGTTCTAAACATGGGAAAGGACCTCCGCTTTTTCAAGTCTCATATTGTCGATCAGACGCGTTTTGCCAAAAAATACAGCCAGCGCCGCTATAACATCTTCCTTAATATCATCAAGCCGTTCTTCAGCCTTCAGCGGTTGCAGAGACGGGAAGGTCAGTATTTCCACATAATCAATGCGGGCAAGCGGTACGGAGGTTATGCCGGCTTCCAGAAAAGAACGGAGCTCGCCCACCGTAGCCATTTGCCCTTGGGATATTCCTTCGTGCGCTTCACGCAAGGAACGTGACAACACTAAGGCCTGCTCCCGCTCTTCTTCGCTTAAATAAACGTTGCGCGAGCTGAGCGCGAGTCCGTCTTGCTCCCGTACGATCGGGCAGGGAACAATCTGGACATTGATGTTCAGGTCGGTCACCATCTGCTGCAAAACAGCCACCTGCTGAGCATCCTTCATACCGAAGAATGCGTAATCCGGCTGAACCATGTTGAACAATTTGGCGACAACCGTCGTTACACCGTCAAAATGACCGGGCCGCGACGCTCCGCACAACCGGTCTGTCAGGCCGGACACCCGGATTTTGGTCCGGGTGGGCTGGGGATACATCACTTCAACCGTTGGGATGAACAGAATATCGACCCCTTCACGCCGGGCGACAGCCGCGTCCCGTTCCTCGTCCCGCGGATAGCTTTCAAAATCTTCGCCCGGTCCGAATTGAATAGGATTCACGAATATGCTGAGCACCACGATATCGCTTTGCTCGCGGGCGGCACGCATCAGGCTGGCATGTCCCTCATGCAGATAACCCATCGTCGGGACAAAGCCGACCTTCTTCTCTATTCCCGTGCCCGAGGCACGCCGGCGTGAAGTCAGTGCGGCACGAAGCTGCTGGACGTCCCTGATGATCATCATAATTGGTTCTCCACCTTTCCTGAGCGGCTTCCGTATAATGTATCCATTACCCCGTCATCTGCATTGAAAACATGCTGCTCCGCCGGAAAAACCCGTCCCTTCACATCAGCCACATAACGTCCGATGCTGTGTTTGATCAGGGTCCCAATGTCCCCGTAGGTCTGTACAAACCGCTTTGGTCTGTATGGCGACGCATATTGAAGCACATCATGGTAGACCAGCACCTGACCGTCACAGCCGCGGCCGGCGCCAATGCCAATCGTCGGAATGGAAAGCTCCTTGGCAATGAGAGCGGCCACTTCCTCCGTAACCAGCTCCAGCACAATGCCGAACGCGCCGGCTTCTTCCAGCGCCTTGGCGTCAGTGAGCAGTCTGCGTGCATCTGCAGCGTCCTTGCCCTGAATCCGGTACCCCCCGATCTGGTTGACAGACTGCGGCGTCAGACCGATATGCCCCAGAACCGGAGCTCCTGCCTGCACAGCTGCCCGCACGACCGGAGCGATTTCAGCGCCACCCTCCATTTTAACTGCATGGGCTCCGCCTTCCTGCATCAGCCGGCGGATTCCGGCAAGACTTTCCTGTATACTCCCGTGGTATGTCATAAACGGCATATCAGCCACAATAAACGTATGCTCGACACCACGCGCCACCGCCCTTGTATGATAGACCATATCATCCAGCGTTACCGGAATGGTGGAGTCGTATCCAAGTACGACATTGCCAAGCGAATCACCGACAAGAATGATATCGATCCCCGCCTCTTCAGCCAGCCTGGCTGACGGGTAATCATATGCGGTGATCATGCTGATTGGGGTGCCTTCCTCTTTCATTTTTTTCATCTTCACAATGTTCAGCGCCTGTTTTGCCATCCTTATGGCTCCCTTCTTCTTTTTTGGACAAACACAAAAAAACCTTTTTGCAGACGCATCTCATCTCGGATATGCGTCGAAAAGGTCCGAACAGCCAAAAAAGAGTCACTCGCGATCGTCCCTTCTGTCTCGGTCCTGTTCGGCTCAGAGCAGAATCCAACGTAGCCAGCAATAAAGCGCTATGATGGTCAAGTTTGCGGGCAACCTGCCCTGGAGTGCAGTTCGGAACAAGCCGATACCGCCTCCAGCAAAGTATAACAAATTGAATCAAATATTTCACTGATTAATTTGAATGTCTCCGGAAAAGACCGTCGCCAGACTCCCGTCACTGCGCCGGACAAGCAGCGCTCCCGCAGCATCCAGCCCTTCCGCAATCCCTTCAACAGGCTGCCCGTTGTCCTTGACGGACACCTTGCGGCCGACGATGGCCGACAACGCCTCCCACAATACGCCGATAGGCTTGAATCCCTCCTGACCATACAGCATATACAGGCTCTCCAGCTCATCCATGACAGCCGCGATCAAAGCGGTTCGGTCAACAGGCGCTCCGGCCGCTTCCTTAAGCGATGTGGCTATAGTCCTCAGCTCTTCGGGATAATCCTCGGCGTCCAGATTGACATCGATCCCGATCCCTGCGATACAGTAACGGATTCTCTGATCCTCGACTGCCGATTCAAGCAGGATGCCGCATACTTTACGGCCGTCCACCAGCAGATCGTTCGGCCATTTGATAAATGCCTCGACCCCAGCTACACGCCTTACAGCCCGGCATACAGCCACGCCGGCCAACAGCGTAAGCTGGGACGTATACTGCAACGGCTGCTGTGGGCGCAGAATGACGCTCATCCATACCCCTTTGCGGGGCGGGGAAAAAAATTTACGCCCTTGTCTTCCACGCCCTCCGGTCTGCTCCTCGGACACCACCAGCGTGCCTTCAGGCGCTCCCTGCTCCGCCAGGCGCATCGCATCCCCCTGGGTCGACACCGTCGTATCGAGCAGATGCAGACGCCGTCCGAACGACTGCGTCCGGATCACCTCTGACAGCTTGTCGGCATTCAGCTTGTCCGGCTTCGCCGCAAGCGTGTAACCCAGCCGTGGTGATGCCTCAATAACATAACCAAGCTCCCGCAGCTTATTCACATGCTTCCATACCGCCGTTCTGCTTACGTTCAGCATCCGGCTGACTTCCTCGCCGGATACAGGAGAAGCACCTGCTTCCTCAAGCATATTCAACAACAGCTCATGTTTCTTCAACTTCCGTCACCCGCTTTGCTTCCTCAATCAGCATTTCCTTTTCGTTCACGATGTCTCCGCAGGCCGCAGCCAGCAGAAGACGGTCCATCACCCTGCCCAGCCACGGCCCGCCCCGCCGGTTTAGCACTGCCAGCAGATCATTGCCCGTAATGTCCAAATCCTTCATTTGTAGAATTGGAGTATGGTCTGTCCATTCCTTGCCCTTGGCTGCCAGCACTTCCGCCACCCTCCGGGAAGCGGCGTCCTGCCTGTAGTCAGGAGGCAAGGCTCCGTTAACAGCGAGCCAATCCTCAGCCGACTCCCTTCCCCACCGGAGCAACCACGAAATCCACAGCCGCCGCAGCTCCCTTTCATCAGAGACAGAAGGCGGAACAGTTGCGACCGCTTTCTCCCATTCCAGCAGCCGTAGCATGCGAGTCCGGAAAGCATTGGAGAACGTCCAGTCCCGCAGCATGGCATCCGCCTGTTCCGGCGCAAAGCTTCCTGCCAGCAAAAGCAGCTGCCAGCGTTGTTGTTCAGGAAGATTATGCAGCCTGCCAAGGGGATGAGCGGGAATGCTCTGCCAAGGTGTTGCTGCCTTCGCGCTGGACAACAGGCCGCTTCTGCGCAGCAGCTCCAGTCCGCGCAGCGGATCAGGGCCTTTCATGATCTTCTCCATCTCGGTCCGCACCCGCTCCATGGCAATAAAGCGCAGCAGATGCCTTTTGCGCAGCAGAGCCTTCCAGGTCGCTGGCGCAATGCGGAAGCCAAAGACAGCGGCAAACCGTATGCAGCGGAGCATCCGCAGCGCATCTTCCTCAAACCGCTCATCCGCAGCGCCTACACAGCGGATGAGGCGGCTTTGGATATCGGCGCCCCCTCCGAACGGGTCCACAAGCTCTCCATCCCTCGTCAGCGCCATCGCATTCATCGTAAAATCCCTGCGCCGCAGATCTTCCCTTACATCTTTCACAAACCTGACATCCTGCGGGCGGCGATGGTCCTCGTAACCGGATTCGGTCCGGAAGGTTGTCACCTCGAAGGAAAAGCCGCCCGATATGACCGTTACCGTACCGTGCTGAATCCCTGTGGGTATGACGCTGTCAAACAGCCCCACTACCTCATCAGGCTCTGCCGATGTTGTCAGGTCCATATCCTGGATGGAGCGTCCGAGCAGTTCATCGCGTACACAGCCGCCGACCCAATAGGCTTCATGTCCTGTGCTGATCAGCCGATCAAGAACCCGCCCGGCCTCCATGGCCATATCCGGGTCAGCACATTGCCAACTGTTCATAGCCTTTCCACCTTTACTGCTATAATCCGCAAAAACGGGCGCGCATGTCTTTAACAGTTCACTGGTTTCAGATCAGGCACCTCGCGTCCCAATACACGGTAATAGATTTCTTCATATTGTCTTCTGATTCTGTCGTTGCAGAACACGGTCTGCGCCCGCTGCAGGCAGGCCTCGCGCAATCTGGCAGCCTCCTTGCTGTCCGTCAGCAAGCGGATGGCGTATTCGGCCATTTGCTCCGTATCTCCAATCGGGGCCAGATATCCGGTCTCACCATGAATGACAAGCTCCGGAATACCCCCGGCGGTAGAGCCGACCGTTGGTACACCGCAAGCCATCGCTTCGAGCGCAACCAGTCCGAAGCTCTCCTTTTCCGAGGGCAGCATCAGTACATCGGCCATGGATAGCACCTGCGCGATATCATCCTGCTTGCCGATGAAATACACCTTGTCTTCCAGGCCCAGCTCTTCGATTTTACAACGGATTTTCGGCAAATCCGGACCTTCGCCGACGAACAGCAGCTTGCATTTGACCTCCCGCTGCACCTTTTCAAACACGTCAAGCACATCGCCTACCCTTTTTACAGGACGGAAATTGGAAATATGCATCATAATTTTCTCGTCCGGCGCGGCAAAATCGCTGCGCAGCGAAGCGGAATCCCGCGGATAATACACTCTTTTATCGACAAAATTATAACTCAAATCGATCTCGCGGGTAATATCGAGCACTTCCCGTGTTTCACGGATCAGATCCTTCGATACGGCCGTAACCGCATCGCTTTCGTTAATGGCAAGCCTGATCAGATCCTTTAACGATTCGTCCTGGGCCAGCACCGTGATATCGGTTCCATGCAGTGTCGTAACGACTTTCAGGCGGTCCCCGACCATCTGCTTGGCCAGAAAAGCGCATACCGCATGCGGAACCGCATAATGCACATGAAGCACGTCAAGGTTTTTCATCTTCACGACCTGGGCCATCTTCGTTGCCAGCGACAGATCATAAGGAGGATAGCGGAACACATAATAATCATTGACTTCCACTTCATGATAAAAAATGTTTTTATGAAAATTTCCGCCCAGTCTGAACGGAATCCCGTTGGCAATAAAATGCACCTCATGACCCTGCTCGGCCAGCAGCTTGCCCAGTTCGGTAGCCACGACACCGGAACCCCCCAATGATGGGTAGCAGGTAATTCCGATTCTGAGCATGTCATTCATGATAGCAGCCCCCTTTCACATTCCGGCAAGAAAAAATAAATTTAAAAGTGCAGGTTCAAAAAGTCAGGTTTTCAGCACCGAAGCTTATGCTTCCGAAGTGCGTTTTTTCAAAACGCTTGAGTTGGATGAAGCTAGGGACTGAGGAGCGGAGCGTACGTTTGGTGTACGTGAGCACCGGAAGGCCCGGCTGAATTCAAGATTCGATGTCGAGTCCGCTTCCTGACTTCCTTCGTGATCAAAAGATGACTTTTTGAACTACCTCTAAAAGAGTTCAACTTTATAAGGGGACTTCACTGCGAATCCCTCGGCAAACGGAGTCAGACTCCGCTGTCCCAGCATGGAGTCCCGCGCTTTGACCCGTTCTATGTATCCTTGATTGAGAGGGGTAGATACCACGTCGGCTCCTGCAGCCCCTTGCTCAAATTGAGAGCTGTAGCAGCCCAGCGCCTTTTCCTTAAGATTATAATACCCGGTTATATCAACAATTAGATCAGCCCGTCCCAGATCATTAATAAAATAAAAGTAGAGCTGATCCACACGGACAGGCGGCAGTTCTGGCATGAAGCGGCGCAGCTTGGCGTTGAAGACCGCTTCCTCCACCAGCCTGCTGCACATGACATGATCCGGATGGCGGTCTTCCCAGTACGGCGCAAATACAATCTTCGGAGCATGGCGGCGTATTTCCGCGGTAACGGCGGCCACATGCTCCGATGTGATGTACAACCCACGGTCCGGGAGCCGCAAATTGGTGCGCGCAGAGAGACCGAGCAAGGCGGAAGCGGCGGCCGCTTCCGCCGCACGTCTCTCCACCGTACCGTTGGAGGACATTTCCGACCGGGTCAGATCACAAATTCCGACCTTCAAACCGGCCGCGGTATGCTTGGCGATCGTGCCGGCCATTCCGATTTCGGCATCATCCGCATGGGCGCCGAATACAAGAATGTCCAGGCTCATTTGATTTCACCGTCCTGAATGCCCGGCTTGTATTTGTGAACCAGCTCCCGCCATGCAAAGTCGCCGCGGTCGAGCGCCTTCACCAATATTTCAGCTGTAGCGATGTTCGTCGCAAGCGGAATACCCTGCACGTCACACAGGCGCAGAAGAGCGGTGATATCCGGCTCATGTGGCTGCGCCATGAGCGGGTCGCGCAGAAAGATAATCAGGTCCATGTCGTTCTGGGCCACCATGGCGCCGATCTGCTGGTCCCCGCCGAGGGGACCAGACATGTAGCGGTGAATTTTCAATTTTGTAGCTTCCATAATCCGCTGTCCTGTAGTTCCTGTGGAATACAACTGATGATCCTTGAACACATGCTCATATGCGGTTACGAAGTTGATCATTTCGTCCTTTTTGCGGTCATGGGCAATGAATGATATTTTTAACATATTCGTCTCTCCCCCATCCGATGTATCGTTTTTCTTGCTGTCTTTACTGAACATTAATCTATAAAGTGTTCAAATCCGTAGACAAGTCCCGTATGGTTCATCACTTTTTCGATTCCGATTTTTACCCCCGGCATATAACCTGCACGTTCATAGGAGTCATGGCGTATTCTGAGGGATTGCCCATAGCCGCCGAATACAACCTCCTGCTGTGCAAATACACCCGGCAGCCGCAGGCTGTGGATGCGGAAGCCTTGATAATATCCGCCACGTGCACCCTCTATCGTCTCCTCCTCCGCCGGATTGCCCTGGCGCAGCTCCTCCCGGTTCTGCGCAATCAGCTCCGCCGTTTTGATCGCTGTCCCGGAAGGAGCGTCCAGCTTATGGTCTCCATGGGTTTCGATAATCTCCAGGTGAGGGAAAAATTTGGCTGCCTGGGCAGCAAATTTCATCATCAGAATGACGCCGATTGAGAAATTGGGGGCAATCAGCCCTCCAATGCCGCGAAGCTGGCACTGCTTGTCCAACTCTTCGATCTGCTCCGGCGTAAAGCCTGTGGTGCCCATAACTGGTCTGACACCTAGCTCGATGGCCAGTGCAGTATGATCATATGCCGAATGGGGTGCAGTAAAGTCCACCATCACATCGGGCTGGCTTTCCCTGAGAGCTCTTTCAAGGTCGCTGGTTATGTTGATTCCCGCTTCCGGCAGACCAACCAGCAGACCTGCATCCACTCCCGAGTGGGAGCGGTTCACGGCAGCAGCCAGCTCAAGCCCCTCATCCTGAAGCACGAGCTTCAGAACCTCGCGGCCCATTCTTCCTCCGGCGCCAACGACTGCTACTCTGATCTTATCTGTCATGAAAACAACTCCTTATGCTGCGAAAATGGCAGTCTATTTCTGTGAATCCCGGTAATTTTTTTTGCGTTGCAGCAGCTCCAGCTGCAGTTCTATCAGCTGCCCTTCCTGCGGCAATAGGTCTATCGCTTCCCCTACGGCGGCCAGAGCCTCGTCGAACTGGTTCAGCTCGTTATGGGCAAGGGCAAGCAGAACATAGACATCTGCACACAGCGGATCCAGCTTCACCGCTTCATGAAGCATGTTTATCGCCCGTGCACGTGCCGGGTCATCCGGCGAACCGCCCCCGGACAGCATTTTTCGCACTTCTCCGGCCAGACGTTTGGCATCAAGAGAGTTCAGGTGAATTTTATACTCATCCTGTCCCGGTGCCAGCATGACGGCAAGTTTCGCATGCTCCAGAGCCTGATCCAGGCGGCCGCTGCGCGCATAGGTAATAGAGCAGCGGTAGCGGTAATCCGCATTGTCGGGCTCGGCCGCTATCGCCCGCTCAAACCAACGGATAGCCTCTTCAAAATCGTTGCTCAAAATACTGAAATATGCTTTCTGTACATATTCATCCGCCTTCATGCTGCTGCACCTCCGTGCGATACCCCGTTTGGTACAGCATATGTATGGACTGCCTAATCGGTGTCCTTTCTGGTCCAGCGGTCTGCATCCCGTGTATTGAATTTATCCATGACCTTATTATGGGCGTCCGTCAGGTCAATGCCCAGTGAATTGGCAAAGCAGATCGTAATAAAGAGAATATCACCAAGCTCCAGTTCAATGGAATTGTCAGCCTCGTCTTTCTTCTTGGGCTTCTCGCCGAAGGAGTGGTTGACCTCACGGGCCAGCTCCCCGACCTCTTCCGACATTCTTGCCAGCATGGCCAGCGGGCTAAAGTAGCCTTCCTTGAATTGCGATATGTACTGATCGACTTCACGCTGGAGCTCAGCAAGCGTTTTTTCCATAAAAGCCTTTCTCCTTTATTGTGAAGGTTTATTCATATGTTATCGTAAAGGAACTTTGAAAACAATTATTTTTTAATCGTCTCGGAACAAGGTATACTAGGGTAAGATTGCCAAATGGGCTTCTTGGCAAACGAATACGATTGATGCGAGGGGTAACATTGAAAACGTTTAATATCAGCTCACAACTGAAGCAGATCATTCCAATTCTGCTGGGAACCGCAGTGTATGCGTTCGGTCTGCTGTATTTCATCATTCCCAACCAACTGATGGAAGGAGGCGTAACAGGCATCACCGTTCTGCTTAATTACGCATTCTCCATTTCACCCTCTTTATCCACTCTGTTGCTGAATATTCCGTTATTCTTGCTTGGATGGAAAATACTTGGCGGACGCCAGATTGTATATACGGGTGTTGGCATCGGATCTTTAACCTTCTTTCTGTGGCTGTTCGAAAAACTGATTGATTCAGGCTGGATCGAGCCGTTCGCCACGGAGCATGATTTTATTCTGGCAGCCCTCTATGCCGGGGTCACGCTTGGAGGCGGTCTTGGCATCGTATTTCGTTTCGGTGGTACCACCGGCGGCTCGGATATCATCGCCCGAATCCTCAACCGCAGATTTGGCTGGAGCATGGGGCAGGTGCTTCTCGGCATCGATATTCTTATTATCGGCTTGTCTCTGCTGTATATCCCGAAGGAAAAAATCCTTTACACTCTGGTTGCTGTATTTATAGCGTCCAAAGTGATTGATTTTATTCAGGAAGGGGCTTATTCGGCCAGAGCGTTCATGATTATCAGCGATTATGCCCACGAGATCGCAGAGATCGTTACAAGAGACATGGAACGGGGAGTGACGATCATCCCGGCCATCGGCGCTTATTCCAAACAGGCCAAATATGTGGCTTATTGCGTTGTATCCAGACAGGAAATGCGCCGGCTTCATCAGATTGTGAAATCGGTCGATCCCAAAGCATTTGTAATCATCAACGATGTGCATGACGTGCATGGTGAAGGCTTCCGGGAGGAATAAGCCTCATAATGGGCAATGGGCCACAGTGAAGAAGAAAGAGCAAGTAGAGGCGGAATCTGACCACCAATACTTGCTCTTTGCATTATCATAAACCAACGAGGCTGCTTTCCTGTCATGTAAACCCGCTTGGAGGATAGCCAAACTTCACAGATACTGGATCAGCGGGCAGGAGGAAAAAAACTGTGCTCCCCCCGGTATTTACGGAAACCTGCATAGACCAGGGCTGCCAAAATGACGCATCCGATCAGCCATTCCAGCGCATCGTCGTCCGCAGCCAGCATGAACGGGCCAAAGGCCGCAGCATCCTTCTCACGGCCGAACAATACGTTCAGCGTCTCACGTCCGGCGGTAAGCGCAGACCTTACGGCAGCCGGGTCTGTGTTGGGATTCCCGCCCGCTCCTTTAACAAAGGATAACCACGAATCGGTCCTGTTCACAGCAGACGGCGGCATGCTGATGATAGCGGACGGCCTTATCGTATTATAATGGTTCTCCAACCTTCCCACAGCTTGGGCAAATCCTGAAGTGTTCCCTTTTGTGAACTGGTTCTCCGCTTCTTTTAAATCCTCATACAACACTTTGTAGTACTGCTGCCACAAGGGCTCCTTGGGGTGGGCGAGCACATCCGCCGCCAGCCTCATGCCCGCAGCGGCTTGAATGACCGCCTCCGGGGACATGGCGACCGCGTTTACCGCCTCCTGGACGTCCAGAATAGCCCCGGAGAAGGCATGAATCCCTTCCACCGACATGGCCTTCTGAATGTTTCCGCTACCAAACAGCTGTACAACCTCCGCCAGACGACGGCGCACTTCTATGATATTTCCTTCCTTGGCATGCTTATACAAAGCAACCGCTGCCTGATCAAGGGCAAGCTGCTGTGTCGGAGTGGCAGGTTGTGCCGGGGCCGCTTCATACGCGCCGGAAACCGCCTGCGGCAGCAAGGCAAACAGAAGCGCCGCACACAGCAGCACCCGGATGATACCGGCAACACCGTTCATTGGACATCCCTCCTACCCTATCTGTATGGCAAGGACGGATAACCTAGAACCGAAAAGGTGACTTTTTGAACTCGCACTGAAAGCTGAAAAGCGGCGGCCGAAAGTCAGTCGCCAGCGGCCCGTCTCCGCGACAGGGCCATCACCAGCCAGCAGGCAGCGGCACTGGCCAGCGTAAGAGCTACTGTAAAATTGCGGACAGCAGGCACATCGTCAAACAGCTCGCGCGGCAGCCAGGGATTAATCCCGTAGGTATAATCCATCAGATCGTTCAGCAGCGTCCACAGGAGAGCGACGGTCAAGCCTGCGGATCGCACTGCAAAAAAGCGGATATACACCAATGCCTCCACCGCCATAATCGTATGGGAAGCTACAAGCATCCAGTCAAGCGGACCGATAGCCCCCCCTTGTGACGCTCCCGCGAAGATGATGGCAGAAGCCCAAATCCCGTACTTTACACTGGTTACGACAGCCAGTCCCTCAACCAAATGTCTGAGCACGGTCCAGCCCCTGCTGACAGGGGGGAACAGCAGAAACAACAAAGCAATGGTAAAAAACAGGCTCGCTGTGGGACTGTCAGGAACGAAGACGATCAGCCAGTGAGGATAGCGCTCCCACGTATACGCAAGCTGGTTGTCGTACCACACATAACCTCCCACGGTCCCCAACAGATTGCACCAGAAGAGCAGCCACAAAAAATAACGGTTCAGCAGCAGCTCCCTGCTCCACAAAAAGGTTATGGACAAATTACATCAGGCCTCCAGTCACTCAAGCGGTGTACGAATTAATCTATGTACCAGTAGGGTAAGACGAGGGATTACTCCCTCGGACTCCCCGTCAAACCGTGCATGCGGATTTCCCGCACACGGCTTTCC
>NZ_JBHIRY010000022.1:0-104772 GCF_042138635.1 Paenibacillus medicaginis
AAGGCTTGTGCGAAGCGCAAGCACTGTCTACGAAGTAGGCAGAGACAAGCTCGTGACTTTAGTCATGAGTTGTTGACTTACTTACAGAGCTGATATGGGACGACCTGTCGGACAGCATGCGGCTCAAAATAACGACTCCCACCGCAGCAATTGCTACGCCAAGAGCGGCAAACCAGGTTACCGAAGCGAGCGATACTTGCTCGATCAAGACTCCCCCCAGACCGGCGCCGACAGCCATGGAGAGCTGCATGGTGGACTGGTTCAGGCTGAGCATCACCCCGGAGGATTCGGGCACGAGGGAAGCCAGGTTATACTGCTGCGTAGGCCCGGTTGTCCAGGCTGCAAACGACCACAGGATCAGGAAAGTAAAGATGCTGACAGCCGAGTGAGCCATCGTAAGCAGAATCAGAGAGATGATGTGCAGTGTCATGCCTCCGATCAGGGTAAAAGCAACCCCTCGCTTATCCGCGGAATAACCGCCCGTCTTTGACCCGATTAGACTGGAGATCCCGAATACCAGCAGGGCTACGCTGAGCAGCGATTCGTTTAATTTGGACACCTCAAGCAGATAAGGTGAGATGTAAGTGTACGCCAGGGAATAACCTCCCAGCCAAAAGAATGTAATCCCGAGCCCAAGCGCTACATCGGGTCTGGCAAGCAGGGCAAACTGTTTGCGAAGCGGAACGGGCTCATCCCCTTTGATCCTTGGGATTGTCAGGGCAAGCACGATCAGGGCGAGCATACCCGCGAGCGCGATGCCCAGAAAGACCGCCTTCCATCCAAACTGGGACGAGACGACCCGGCCGATAGGCACACCGATGATCAGCGAGGCTGTAAAGCCCATGATCACAGTGGCGAGGGCGCTGGCTTGCTTGCCGGGAGCGGCAATTTTGGTGGCAATGCTCATTGCGGTGACAACGACGATTCCTGCTCCGAGCGCCATTACGATACGAGCTGCAATAAACATCCCAAATCCGGGCAGAACAAAGGAAAGAACGTTAGCCACAATGAACAGGCCAAGGGCGTACAGCAGCAGCTTGCGCCGGTCCAACTGCGCGGTTATGGCCATCAGGATCGGGGTTCCGATCGCGTAAGTCAGGGAAAACACGGTGATGAGCTGGCCCGCCGCAGCAACGGACACGCCCAGCGTCTGTGCAATCTGATCCAGAATGCCGGAGATGATATACTCCGAGGTCCCTACCAAAAAGCTGACCAACGCCAAAATGTACACCTTCCATGTGCTGTGGTTTACCACGTTGCAATTCACTCCTTCTAAATGTTGGAATAAGTATATTTCTAAAAATATCGAAATATTAACGAAAAAAAAATTTAGCTTAACAGGTAAGGGGCGTATTTCGCCGCCGTTTCTCTATCCAGGCTGTAATATATAAAGGTTCCCTCTTTACGGAATGTGAGCAGTCCGCATTCAGCCATCTGCTTCAGATGATGCGACAGCGTGGAAATAGCAACCGTTTTAAGCTTGTCACCGAGCACGGAGCAGCATTGGTCGTTTTCTTCTTTTAGTAGGAGTGCAATTTTGAGGCGGGTAGGTTCTCCGAGCGCCTTGTATATTTTCACGGCTTGCTGCATGTCGGCTGGTTCGTTCACAAGTGTTGCCCTCCTCGCTAATATTTCGATATTTGTAGAAACATAATATCACATCTATCCGGAGCAGTAAACCTGCTTTTTTTGTTTCTCTATTAGACGATTACGAATGGGCGGGGAGTTGTCTCAATTAGATAAGTGTGATAGAATTCCGATTAACCAAACATCCTATGTTTGATAAATAGATGGAGAGAGGGTAGACATATGCTTCAGAAAACAAAACGGCTGACGCTGGTTGAGCAAGTCGCACTGCAAATGGAAAGTCTGATCGAATCAGGCAAGTGGGCTGTCGGGATGCGCATTCCGGCCGAGCCGGAGTTGATGGCTGAGTTGAATGTTAGCCGCAATACATTAAGGGAAGCCATTCGGGCATTGATCCACGCGGGGCTCTTGAAGACGAAGCAAGGGGACGGAACTTATGTCTGTTCTGCGAGTGTTTTGGGGGTCGTGCTGCAAAAACGCATTTTACGCTCTGATACGCTGCAAACGCTGGAAGTCCGGCATGCGCTCGAACGTGAGGGAGCCCATCTGGCAGCACAGCGCAGAACGAGCGACGAGGCGAATGAACTTCTTCTTCAACTGGGGCGCTGGGAGGCGGCGGCAGCACGCGGAGACATGGATGGCTTTGTAACGGAGGATATTCGTCTTCACCAAAGCATTATCGTGGCGTCTCATAATGAAATCTTGAGCGAATTATACAACCATATCACTGAAGCGTCACAAGATTTGATTACAAGTCTGACTCGTTATGAAGCCGGTGCGGATTTCCTGGAGATGCATCGGCAGCTGGTCGAAGCGATTGTCGATCAGGACGCCGATCGTGCTGTGGCAGCGGTTCACCGTTATATTGCCGAATCGAAAGCTGTTCTCGAAGTCAAAGGAGGGGGACAGCTATGAGCGTACAAAGCAATACAAAGTCAACTTTAATGAAGAAGTCGTTATCGTCGAGTTGGCCGATTATCCTGGGCATCGTCCTGATCGCACTGACCATGCGATCACCGTTAACGTCGGTAGGGCCGTTGGTTGGCTCGATTCGTGAATCCCTTGGACTGTCGAACACTGTGGCAGGTCTGCTCACAACATTGCCATTGCTTGCTTTCTCGCTTCTTTCACCGTTCACACCCATTTTGGCGCGCCGCTTCGGGGTGGAACGGATGATGCTTTATGCGTTGCTACTGCTCATGGCGGGTATCGCTATCCGCTCGCTCGGCGCAACAGTTCCTTTAATGGCAGGCACCGTTGTGCTGGGGCTCGCGATTGCGGTGTGCAACGTGCTTATTCCGAGTCTGGTGAAACGGGATCTTTCTCACAATGTCGGCCTTATGACAGGAGTGTACTCCGTGTCGATGAATTTATTCGGGGCGATAGCATCCGGTGTCAGTATTCCGCTCGCTCACAATCTCGGCTTCGGCTGGACTGGCGCACTCGGAATCTGGGGCGCACTCGTTCTGCTGGCTGCGCTATTCTGGTTTCCTCAAGCCCGTGCAAGTCACGCGTCTGCCAGGGCAACAACCAGCGCTGCTTCGTCACGGCAAAGTCTGTGGCGTTCACCGCTGGCATGGATGATCACGCTTTTTATGGGGATGCAGTCGCTCATTTTCTATGTTTTGATCGCTTGGTTGCCTGAAATGATGACAAGCCGGGGTTTGAGTGAAAACAGCGCTGGTTGGATGCTATCGTTGTTTCAAATCGCTGCGCTGCCCGTATCGTTCATCGTTCCCATCGTTGCGGGACGCATGAAAAACCAACGTTTACTGGTCTTCATTATGACGATCCTGTTGTTTGTTTCTTTAGGCGGCCTTTATTTCGGCGGAAATGCCTTCATTTCGTTATGGACCATTTTACTCGGAATTGGCGGGGGAGGTGCGTTCAGCTTGGCCATGATCTTTTTAAGCTTGCGGACGCAGGATGCCCACGATGCAGCTTCTTTGTCCGGCATGTCGCAATCCGTTGGATATTTGCTGGCAGCAACTGGACCTACTTTATTTGGTTTGTTCCATGACATCACGGCAAGTTGGAACTTCCCGCTGCTGCTGTTGCTTGTGGTTACCGCTCTGCTGTTCATATCCGGCTTGAGTGCCTCAAAAAGTCACACGATATAACTTAGAGTCATCTCTAAGTAAATCTCTTATTGAGAATAAATGCCGCTGGATTCATAGGGAAGGCATTTTCCCCAAACCTGAATTTGCCTCGAATAACCTTTCTATGACTTTCTTTCACTACTATCACCCCTTAAGTGGTAATAGCAGCATTATTGTCAAATCTATGAATAAATAAACAATAAAAGAGGCCTATGATAGGCCTCTTTTATTATGCTCTTTCCGCAATAGTTACAAGTCTATTAAAATTATCTTCTTGTTTTATAATCAATTCATCCAAATTGTCTTGTAATTCTTTGGAGCGGACCTGAGTAAACTTAACAGCAGCCCATGTGCGCAAACTTTTTTCCTGAATGCGATCAATATCTTTTGTTATGGCTTGAAGTCGTTCATTACTAGCTTTTAATCGATTGTTCAAGCGTTTAGAATGCGACATCGCTTTGTCCCTCCTTAAATAAAAAACCTCTTTCTTCCAAATGCAGACATATACCTGTAATATAACGGTACATCTCTTTCATTTCTATTATATCATCCATTCCTTGGTCTGTAGAATCATAATGGAAATTATAAATCAATGTCCTCCCGAAAATACCTTTCTAAAATCAACAGAGAACTATAATGTCTGAACGTCACGGGCTCCCCAAACAACAGGTACAAAAAATCTACACTCTCGGAATGTGCCATATCATTGTAATTTTTACTCATAATAAAAAAGAAAAGTATGGGATAGGTCATTCAGTAGAACGAAGCGAATTTAACCGAATGTGGGATTCCATGAATGGATATTTTGTGTTCTGAAGGTATCTGAGAACACCAAGTGCTAAAGCGACTGATCGAGCATGATCAGAGGGGGCAGTTCTCGACTCGTCGTCTTCTCTATACAAAAGAGGACGAGTATCGATAGTTCTGTGTCATATCAGTAAAACGGATTACGACAGAGGGCGGTAAAAAAGGCCAGCTTTAAAAGCTGACCGTTTGGTGTACTTTCGAAGTCTCAGTTATGCGCCACCGATGTGTTCATCAAGTGGACGGTAAATCGTTCCAGTGTCATGGATTCCGGAAACCAGTATAAGGCTAGTGACTATTAATAGCAAAGCGATTATCTTTTTCATTTCAGGTACACCCCTTTGAAAAGAATTTGGTAAGCTGTTTGTGTGTCGGAAGCTGCATACTCTCTGTGATTTTCAAACAAGCGAACACATTTGATAATAATAGCTTCGTTATTAATGATAAACGACTTTTGTAAACTATCCAATAAATATTTGAACCCAACCGCATGCTCGCCTTTTTGCAAATAATAATCAGACAATTCATTCAGTAAACGTGAATAGCGTTCTGCTTTAATTCTATTATCGTATATCTTTGTCCCCTCCATATTTTCGCTCAGAGACTTGATTTCCGAATCTAAACGCAGAAGGATATCATCAATATTTACATGAAAACGATTGGCCGCTTCGACAATATTTAATAATGATAATAGAAGATCTTCTTTATTCGTTTCAATATATTCTACATACGTATAAAGTTCACTGAAATCTCCCGCAAACAATTTCGTCACATAACGATTGGCTTTTGCCCATCCTGCAAATAGTCCCGTCCAATGCTGGGTCTCTTCATCATTCTCTTTTACCCAACTCAAATCAGCATATCTTGAAATGATCTCTAATGCTTGTTCATATTCCCCGCGTTCATCACACACACTGCCGCGCAGCAAATCACTATAAGCTATATACACAAACAACGGTCTGCTTAGCTTGGAATAACGGTCTTCTCTTTTACGATTATGCCGGTTCTCTGCAAAGTAATGCATTCTTGCCTTGGTGCCCATCTGCTCGGCAAACTTGTCCACCTTGTTCCACTCACGCAGGGAACGATAGACATTCGCTAAATCCTTGAGCGCATCAAGCTGCAGGATTTCATCCAATCGATCTACATATAGCTCGAATTGGGCCGCTGCCTGTAAATTTTGCGCCTGATCGTCACCCAGCTTGATTGTAAACAAACGATATTGACAGAGCGCCAGACGCTCGGAATGCTGGGAATGCTCGGTTACGGCCACACCTTCATATAAAATGGCGGCGGCATCCTTTTTTCCATCCTGCAACAGTTCTTCTGCCGCATCAAACAGCACAGGGCAGTAGACGATGTTATCCAGCAGCCAACTGGCGACCTGTCGAATGCAGTCCAGCTTATTCAACTCGGCGCATCTGAATATAAAGGGTCTGAGCCGTCTCCAATTGGGTTGGGCTGCAGCTATATTATCTTGTATGTATAAGTCGTAGAAATGGCCTTCCGGGAGTTCCATCAGGCTAGTAATCCGGTCAAGCTGGTTCACCGACATGATTCTCCCGCCAGTGATGATCGAGCTAAGACTTCCCACATTGAGCCCCGTTTTGCGCCCTAAATCACTAAGAGAAAGTTTTTCAAGCTCCATAAACTTTTCGACTTCTGACCGTATTGTGGTTGTATTGACCAAAGTGAACCACTCCTTCATAAGTTGACATTTCCTGCACATTCTTGATGTCAAACAAATGATAAAAAGCCTGTAGTAAGCAAGCCTAGAATTTTTTCCTAACTAAGCTATTATACTACTTTCTCGTATGTATGTGTATCGCGCATTGATCACAAAACAGTAAAAAAACCAGCTCTAAAAGCTGGCCACAAAATGAGCATGTCCTTTATGCCGAAATTTTGTCAACCTTCTTTAAAAGCTTTGGTATGAGGTGTCCCCAATAATCCGACGCGTTTTCCAATGTTATGATCGACGATGATTGAAGCTGATTGTGCCAAGCTCTCTAATAAGAACTTAAATCCAACCTGAATCTCACCTTTTTGTAAATAATATTCAGATAATTCGCTGAATAAACGAGTAAGTCGTTCTGCCTTTAATCTATTATCATAATAACTTCCTGGCGCATTTTTCTCTTCCGTTAAATACTGTATTTCAGACTTGAAATGTTCAAAAACCTCATCGACATTGATATTAAACCGGTTGGCCAAGTTAGTAATGTTGAGCAATGACATGAGAATGTCATCCTTTATTGTCTTAATATACGCCACATATTCCGGCAGCACGCTTAAATCCCCTGAAAACAATTTGGTTACATACGTATTCGTTTTTGCCCACTCGTGAAATAGACCCTTCCAGTGCAAAACCTCTGCACCATTTTCCTTAACCCAGCTCAAATCCGAATAGTTTGAAATAAATTGCAGAGCTTGCCCATATTCTCCACGCTTATGGCATACCTCGCCACGGAGCAAGTCACTATAAGCAATATACACAAACAGCGGTCTGCTTAGCTTGGCATAAGGGTCTTCCCCTCTACGCTTACCACGGTTCTCTGCAAAATAATGAATTCTGGCCAGGATGCCCATCTGCTCGGCAAACTTATCCACCTTATCCGCCTTGCGCAGGGAACGATAGACATTCGCCAAATCCTTCAGTGCATCAAGCTGCAGTACCTCATCCAACCGTTCCGCGTATGGCCCAAACTGGGCTGCTGCCTGTAAATTTTGCGCCTGATCGTCACCCACCCTGATCGTAAACAATCGATATTGGCAGAGTGCCAGACGTTCGGAATGCTGGGAATGCTCGGTTACGGCCACACCTTCATATAGAAGGGCTGCGGCATCCTTTTTTCCTGCCAGTAGCAGCTCTTCCGCTGCATCAAACAGGATGGGGCAATACACCAGATTGTCCAACAGCCAACTGACGGCCTGATAAATGCAATCTAGCTTGTCCAAATCGGCACATCTGAATATAAACGGCCTAAGCCGTCTCCAATTGGGCTGGGTCGCAGCCATATTATCCTGTATGTACAGATCGTAAAAATGACCTTCCGGGAGATCCATCAGCCTGGTGATGCGGTCAAGCTGATTTACCGACATGGTCCTTCTGCCAGTGATGATTGAGCTAAGGCTTCCTACATTGAGGCCTGTCTTGCGTCCCAAATCACTAAGCGTCAGTTTTTCGCGTTCCATAAATTTCTCGACTTCTGAGCGTATCGTGGCTGTTTTGTTCAATCTAACCACTCCTTCATAAGCTGACATTCTTCGCAATTTCTTGATGTCGAACAAATGATCATGAGGCCCTTTAGTAAACAAAGTTAGAATATTATTCCTGACTGAATCAGTATACGGCTTTCTGGTATGGATGTATATATTTTTCAGGCATTTTTCAGATAAAATTTTGCTTAAAAACTCGCAAGTAAGTCACCAACCGGAAACGGCGCTAAAAAGCTCGAACTATGCTGCCTGCTGCGGATTCTTTCCCCAACCGGCATAGTCCCAATTAATCAAAAATAAACCGGTTCGCGGCGGCCAGATCCTTGCCGAGCCGGAACTCGCCAGGAGAGAAGCCGATCCAGCGCCGGAACACCTTAATAAAATAGCTGGCGTTCGCGTAGCCGATCTGCTGCGCAATCTCTTCCAGCGTAAGCTCCGTCTCGCGGAGCAGCCGCACGGCTTTGGCCATACGGATTTTGGTCAGATATTCCATCGGGGTTGAACCCGTCGCGCTCTTAAAAGCCCGTGTGAAGTAATATTTTGACAAACCGGCCTCGTTTGCTATTTCCTCCAGGCTTTGCAGCGTATTATATCGCCCCTCAATCGACAGGACGGCCTGCCTGATTTTAGGGGGCCACGTCTCCTTCTTCTTTTTGTGCAGGGTGCTGAACCGGTACAGCTCCATTACAAATTGATACACGATGGACGACGCGCGGAATCCGTCGGTGATATGATTTCTGGCTGCAGCGTGATAGGCTTCCTGAAGCAGCTGCACGACAGAGCTATCCGGGGGGATATGGACCACATGGCCCATGCGGGACATGAGATCAAGCCATTTTCCTTGCAGGTTGGCGGGGCGGATTAAGATGAAGTAGAATTCCCAATGATCGCTGGACGAGGGAAGATAGTATTCGTGGGCGCTGGGGATATCGACCATGAAGGCTTGACCGGGACCGACCCGGTGCAGCTTGCCGCCCAGATCCAAATGGCCGTACCCTGACACGGTGTATTGGAACAGATGCAGGGGCCCGTCGATCCGGGTCAGCCCGTTCCAGTAGTAGGCAGGATCCGTTATTTTGGCAAAACCTACCGCGGAGAGCTGGCAGATGGCGTCATTATGAGTTTCAAAGAAACGAAATCCGTAGGTATCATATTTGGCATTGTTCCGGCTGTGTCCGCTCATCTTCTTCTCCCCCAATCCTCATCATAAGCGAAGAAATCAGGGCTTTCCACCGCAAATAATTGCGCGAAACGCCCTGATTTTCAGCAGTCGAGGGCAATATTTTACACCTCAGGGCAAAACATTATCATGGCCTGGTGCACAGAATAACCATAAGATGAAATATTGAAAGCGCTTTACATGAGAATAAAAGGAAAATTTCATGCGAGGAGGATCAGTGATGAGGCAATGGAATAAAGCGGCCCGCAAGGCGGTTCTGGCTGTAGTGGCGCTTCTGCTTGCTGCAGGATGCAGTTCCTCGCCTTCGGCGGGAGGCAGCACGGAAAGAGAACGTGTGCAGCTCACGATGCAGGCGTGGGGGAACCCCGCTGAATTGAAGGTCTACCAGAAAGCGCTGGACGCTTTTACGAAAGAGAATCCGCAAATCCAGGTCAAGCTGGTGCCTGTGCCCGGTGATCAGTACGAGCAAAAGCTGTTGACTTCCCTCCAGGGCAACCGGGGGCCGGATGTGTTTTATGCCAGTGAGCCGACCATGGCCCGCTTGATCGCAGCCGGTCAGGTTCAGCCGTTGTCCGAATTTTTGCAGAGTGAAGAAAGCTATGTCCAAGCCGATGAGTTTCCGGAAGGATTATGGGGACCAGCCAGGAAAGACGGGGAAATATACGGGCTGCCGCCGGATGCCAACCCGCTTGTTATTTACTACAACAAAAAGGTGTTCCAGGGAGCAGGTGTCAAGTCGCCACAGGAATATTACGATGAGGGCCGCTGGAACTGGGAGGCATTCAGGGAGGTTACCGGCCAACTCAAGGAGGCGGGCAAGCAGGGCTACATCATGGAAAACTGGTGGGCACACTGGTACAGCTGGGTGTGGTCGAACGGGGGCCGCATTTTTGATGAGCAGGGCAAGCTTGTACTGAGTGAAAATGAACCCGCCAAGGAAGCGTTCGCGTTCATGCATGATCTCGTGCAGGATGGAAACGCGGTGTACGCGGGCTCGCTTCCGAAGGGACAAGGAGCGGATGCGATGTTCATGTCAGGCCAGGTCGGCATGCTGGCTGCCGGACGCTGGCTGGAGCCGCTTTTCACCCAGAATAAAAACATAGAATTCGATTATATTGCCTTCCCGTCGAATACGGGGAAAAAAGAGCCTGTAGCTGTACCGGGCGCCTATTTTGCGGTTAACAGCAAAAATCCCCATGTGGAGGAAGCGATGAAATTCGTATCCTTCTATGTATCCAGGCAAGGGCAGGAAATCCGGCTGGCGGATGGCGGCAATGCGCTTGCTGCGATTCCCGCAGCAGACGAGGCCATTATGAGCAAGAGCACGATTGAGCATACGCGTTACTTTTCCGAGGCGCGTGACGGCGGTTATTCCCATGGCTCGAACATGGCCTATGATGCCCAGATTCCGGGCCTGAACCCGGATATTACGGAGATTATCGACCTGATGTTCCTCGGCAAGCAGGATGCGAGAACCACTGTGACCAGAGTCACGGAGACGATCGCCGCCGCGCTGAAATAAACGGAAGGAGGTGAAAGCTGTGCAAAGGAAGCATCACGCGTTATGGGGCTATCTTTTTATTACCCCCCAGCTGCTCGGTCTGCTGTTCTTTTCCCTGCTGCCCTTGCTGTATGCGCTGTCTTTAAGCTTTATGAACTGGGACGGTTTTGGCACTCCTTCCTTCGCGGGTTTGTCCAACTTCGCCGGTCAGCTTGCTGATCCGCATTTCTGGAAGGCCATGGTCAACACCGTATATTATATGGTGCTTGTGATCCCCATCGGGATGCTGCTGGCACTGCTGGTAGCGCTGGCGCTGAATAAAACGGCTGGCAAAGAGCTGTATCGTCTCTTTTTCTTCATGCCTGTCGTTACAAGCTCTGTATCCGTCGGGGTGATCTGGATGTGGATTCTGAACGGGGAATTCGGCATTCTGAATCAGTTGCTGGGGTACATCGGCATCACCGGACCGCAATGGCTCACGGATACCCGCTGGGTCATCCCGTCCATTGCCCTGCTCAGCATCTGGTGGGGGCTGGGAAACAATATGGTCATTTTTCTGGCGGGTCTGCAGGGGATATCGAAAAGCTATTATGAGGCCGCTCAGATCGACGGGGCAAGCCGCCTGCAGCAGTTCCGGCACATCACGTTGCCGTTGCTGTCCCCAACGACGTTCTTCGTGACGATCATGTCGATCATCGGCTCGTTTCAGGTGTTCGATCAGGCTTTCGTTATGACCAACGGCGGTCCGGCCAAGGCCAGTTATACACTTGTATATCATATTTACGATCAGGCCTTTATTGATTTCACAATGGGCGAAAGCGCGGCGGCGGCCATGATTCTCTTCCTGATCATCCTGGTATTCACGCTCATTCAGTTCGGCATGCAGAAAAGGTGGGTGCACTATGGCGACTAAAAGCGTGAATATTCACAGCAGGGAAAGCCGGGTGAAGCATCGTTCCGCCAGCCGGGCTTCGACTACAGGAGTAGGGGTCTGGGGGCGGCATCTGCTTTTGCTGGCAGGCTCTCTGCTGATGATTTTCCCGTTCCTGTGGACGATCCTCAGCTCGCTGAAGGATATTTCGCAAATTTTCGTTATCCCGCCGCAGTGGATTCCGAACCCTGTCGTCTGGAGCAACTATCCCGCTTCTCTGCAGGCGATGCCGTTCGTGCAAGCTTACGGGAACAGCTTCTATATTACTGCCCTCGTTGTGCTTTCGACCCTGTTTACAGCCTCGATGGCTGCATATGCCTTTGCGAAGATCCGTTTTCCGGGACGCGATGTTCTGTTCATTCTCTTCCTGTCCACGATGATGATCCCGAAGCAGGTCACCATGATTCCGTTGTATCTGGTCATGAATAAAGTGGGGTGGCTGGACACGCACTGGTCGCTTATCGTGCCGGGCGCTTTATTTAATGCCTTTGCCGTTTTTCTTCTGCGCCAGTTTGTCATGGGCATTCCGCGTGATCTGGAGGAAGCGGCGGTGGTGGACGGAGCGGGACATGTCCGGATTTACTGGAGCGTGATTCTGCCATTGATTCGTCCGGCGCTGGCGGCGGTTGGCATCTTTACCTTCCTGGGGGCGTGGAACAGCTTTCTCGATCCGCTCATTTACCTGAACACACCGGAGAAATTCACGGTTCCGCTGCTGCTGAACAGCTTCAAGGGGTTGTACACCGCAGACTGGGCCTTAATGATGGCTGGCACGACCATTTCCGTGATTCCCGTGCTGGTGGTGTATATATTTGCCCAGAAACAAATTATTGAGGGCATAACGATGACGGGGATTAAAGGCTAATTTATGAAGTCGCCGCATCTGGTACTGCAGCAGAGAAGGAATGGAAGAGGTGGTAACTATGTACTCTTAAATGTCTATGCGGTTCGTGTCTTGTTGTCCCTGCGTGATGCCTTGCACGATTATCCCTTTTGATCAGGGGTGGTGGCTAGGGTAAGGGATGGGATAAAGGATCCTAAATATGGATCTTCTCCCAAGTTTGTCTGTTTCTCTGTGACCTGATCAAACGGGATAATGATGCAAAGACAGATAAAGCTGATCTGCCGCCCAGTCCACCGGCCTTCCTGCCCTTGAGTTTTTTTCTACTTGCATCCAAATCATCCCTTTCGTAACGACGATGATTTGGATTTTCCTGTTTTTGTCGATTTGTCGAATGATGCTTCCCAGACTTTGTTACTGAACCTTCATTTTTAAGTCAACTATGAGTTTGCGTTCACCCGAGAGGGAATGGAAGAGGGGGGACCTCAATTCCAAGTGTTTCAAAATCGACGTTACACTTGGCTCTTATCATAAAATCCATGCCCAGTATTCCATCAAATCCGTAAGGCTCTTGTATAGAACCGAGCTGAATCGGAAAATCACTCAAAGCAATGTGGATGCCGATCCCACAATCGATTGATTGTTGTGAGTTAAAGTCAGGGAGACAATATGCTTCCTGCGGATTGTCATAATCCTGGATGACAGCCATATCCTCTAGCTGACGCACACGATTACTGGAGCTTGCTTTGATGGCCTCAACCAGTACGAAACGGCCCGGATGCAATTCGGTAATTTCCTCCCATTTCATCGAACTCACCTCGCTAGAGTTGTAGTATGTGTATTATAGCACAAACACCTCTCGCTTCTGTTCGTGTAGCTTCCGCTATTGCAGCGGGGAACGCCCGGTCAATTGCTGGAATACCCGGCCAACGTGTCTTCCCCAAATATTGCTGCGAAGAGATGTGATACACTTGACGAACTAAAAAAAAGAAAAAAGCCCTGTTTCTAGGACTTCATGCTTATTGCTGGAATTTCAATTCCGTTATATCGCTATCATGTTCATTTATTAGCCTTTTCATTTTAGGCATTTCAGCCTTGATGATTCTTACATCCTTCTCCAGTCCGTCAAGTCGTTTGTCCAAGTTGTCGGCCTTTTTATTTGTTTCGCCTACAATTCCGATGAGTTGGGTTAACATGTCTTCCATACGGTCAAATCTTTCATCCATCCGCTTTTCCATTTCATCAATCCGCTTTTCCACTTCTTTCAAATTCATCACGCTCCATTCACAGCCTTTGAGAGTATTTTATCATCTGCCTTGTCCTCTGCTCAAGTAGCAGCTTTATCAGCATTGTTTTCCCGCAAAAACTGCTTCCGGTACTGCAGCGGAGAGCGTCCGGTCAGTTGCCGGAATACCCGCCCGAAATGGGCGATGCTGTCAAAGCCGGTCTGCTCCGCAATGCGGGTGACCGGCCAGCGTGTCTCCCTCAGATATTGCTGGGCCTGACGGATGCGGACGTAACGGATGTACTCCACAATCGTGAAGCCGGTGGTTTGCTTGAATATTTTACACAGGTATGTGCTGCTGATGTAGAAGGCGGAGGACAGCTGGTCCAGCATCAGATTTTCGGCATAATGTGCTTCAATGTATTCGATGATGGCATATACCCGCTGCTGCTTGCCGCTTACCTCAGGAACGATGGGCATATACTGCACGTTATGCAGCCGCCGGATATACACCAGCAATTGCACGAGCAGGGAGCGCTGGTAGATTTTCCGAAACGGATCATTCCGGTCCATCTCCCCCAGCAGGGCTTCCAGCATACCCACAATCACCGCTCCCTCCTGTTCGCCCGGCCGCAGCAGAAAATGCTGTTCCACCAGAAGCTCCCTTGTCTCCTGCATATCGAGGGAAGGGGATATAAAAGTTTCATCAAAGTTAATTAAAATCCGCTCATGGGAGGTTTCCCCTTTGTTGGTCGTCCGGTGCAGCCCGTGCTTGTGAATGAAAATCAGGTCGCCGGCCTGCAGGGCGTACAGCCTATTGTCGATGTAGTAGTATCTTTCGCCGGATAACAGATAATAAATTTCATAGGAGTCATGCATATGATCGGAGGCCATGCTGAAGTGCTCGGTCCGTTTGATCCGTTCGATTGAGAAGTGGGTCTCGGCTGCCATGGAAAGCGCTCCTTTCTGAAGGGAAGGTCCATCATTTCATGAAAGCGTAATCAAAAATAGATAAGATATGCCTATTTTAGCGTGAAATGAGCAATAAATGCTTAGAACTTGATATTTTCTATACTATATCATGGAAGCATCCGATGAAAGGGTGTGAACCATGAAATGAGCAAAAAATATGCGCTTATTGGCACCGGGGGGCGTGCCGAGTTTTTTTACAAAGAGCTGGCCACCGTGTATAAAGATACGTCTGAATTGGTAGCTTTTTGCGACGTCAATCAGATTCGGATGGATTACGCCAATCAGCTGCTGACGGAGAAATACGGCTACCACGCGCTGCCGACCTATAAAGCGCATGAGTTCGACCGCATGATCGAGGAGACCAAGCCGGACACCGTTATAGTAACGACTGTAGACCGGGTGCATCATAAGTATATTATCCGTGCCATGGAGCTTGGCTGTGATGTGATCTCCGAGAAGCCGATGACGGTGGATGAAGAGAAGTGCGCCGCCATTCTGGACGCGATCGAGCGGACCGGGAAAAAGCTGCGTGTAACCTTCAACTACCGTTATGCCCCGCATAATACGAAAATCAGGGAGCTGATCATGGACGGCGCCATCGGTGAGGTCATTTCGGTGAACTTCGAATGGCTGCTAAATACGCAGCATGGTGCGGACTATTTCCGGCGCTGGCACCGCGACAAGCGCAACAGCGGCGGGCTGCTGGTGCACAAATCCACCCACCATTTCGATCTTATGAATTTCTGGCTTGGCTCCAAGCCGGATTTGGTATATGCCCAGGGGGATTTACGTTTTTACGGCCGAGAAAATGCGGAGAACCGCGGTATCACCGAGTTCTACCAACGGGCGTTCGGCAGCAAGGCGGCGGAAAATGACCCGTTCGCGCTGCACCTGGACAGCAATGAACATTTGAAGCAGATGTACCTGGAGGCAGAAAAAGAGGACGGGTATCTGCGCGATCAGAGCGTGTTTGGCGACAATATCAGCATTGAGGATACGATGAGTGTGATGGTGAAGTATCAGAACAAGGCTGTTATGAACTATTCGCTGAATGCCTTTATGCCATGGGAGGGCTTCATCATTGTCTTCAACGGCACCAAAGGCCGTATGGAAGTGAAGGTGACGGAGCAATCCTACGTGAACTCCGGAGGAGATAAGGAGAAGGAAGGGGCGCTTAAGTCTAAGCAAATCCGCGTTTTCCCAATCCACGCCGCTCCTTATGATGTAGAAATTGAGGAGCAGTCCGGTGGTCACGGCGGTGGGGACCCGTTGATGCTGCGCGACATCTTTGACAAACCGGCGGAAGACCGCTTCAAGCGAGCCGCTTCACACCTGGACGGTGCCTGGTCGATCATGACAGGCATTGCGGCGAACCGGTCGATACAGACAGGATTGCCTGTAAAGATTAACGATTTGATTCAGCTTTAAAATGGTTGACAGCATCTAACCTGCCATGTAATATATGAAACGTTGTCACATGAGCAATTACGCTGCGGAGACGCATGATTCCATATTCCATTCGTATAACCTCGCAGGCCGATACGTGTACACAGGGCGAGGGTTTCTACAGGGAGCCTTAACTTCCTAACTACGAAGCCATGAAACGAGCTTTATGCCCGTTTCAGGTGACGGAGTTAGGATTTTTTGCGTTCAAGCCGTCATGTGACCTTGAGGCATGGACGACACGTGCGTCAAGTAACGCATTTCTGGATAGCAGGGGGTTAGTAAAAGCAATGAAATATTATGTGGCCGTTCTCGCGGGAGCCATGAGTTACGGCATATTATCGACGATCGTGGTTCTGGCTTACGGGCAGGGCTATCAGCTGGGCGAGGTTGTTGGAAGCCAGCTCCTGACGGGATTTATCCTGTCGTGGCTATTCGCTCTATATACGAAATTCAAACATCGCCGCAAGGCGCGCGAAGCAGGCCAACGCCAAGGCGCGGCAGCCCCGGCTCAGGCCTTCCAGCGGCTGACTTGGAAGCATCGCCTGCTTCTGATGGCTGCAGGCACGCCAACTGTCATCACCGGACTCGTCTATTACCAATCGCTTCGGTACATTCCGGCATCACTTGCCATCATCCTGTTGTTCCAGTTTACCTGGATCAGCGTACTGATTCAGGCGGTGAGCAAGCGCCAGCGGCCTGATAAAGTTACGTTGCTGACGCTCCTGATCCTGTTCGGCGGCACGCTGCTTGCTGCGGGTTTCCTGGAGCATGGGCTTCGCGAATTCAATGTTTGGGGCATCGTACTGGGCCTTATGTCGGCGGTAAGCTACTCGCTGTTCGTCCTGTTTAGCGGCAAGGCCGTGCCTGCTGCGCATCCGGCCTATAGAAGCGCCTGGATGGTGACGGGTGGCTTGATCCTGCTGTGTATTTTGTTCCCGCCAACGTTTCTTTTTAACGGATTGATCTGGAGTCAACTGCTCGTGTTTGGCCTGTTGCTTGGCTTTTTCGGAGCATTCATTCCTCCCGTGCTGTTTGCGATCGGTGTACCTCATATTGGCGGGGATATGGCGGGCATCATCGGCGCGGCCGAGCTTCCAGTGGCGGTGCTTATGTCTTCCATCGTGCTTCACGAGCATGTTAGCGGACTGCAGTGGATCGGCGTGATTATCGTGCTCACCGGCGTGGCACTGCCCGAGCTGTACAAATATCGGCTCTCGCGGTCAAAAACGATTTATTCTTGAGAGTGCCTGGTCGTGTAGATAAAAAAGGGAATGAATAGGGAGAGAAGAAATCTGACTCACCTATTCATTCCCTTTTTTTGAAAAATTACAGTCTGGGATTCTGACGACCAACACAATTCCGGACATGGTTTCTTCAGATCGTCTCAGAAAGCAAACCTTTATGGACAGTGGACAAGAAAAAAAAGAACGGACAATGCCGTTCAAGAAATTCATACTCCCTTACGCATTCAAATTGGCTACTCCGCGTCCACATGCTTCCGGGCCGGTCATGAAACTTGGGACAGGCGGTACTCTTGAAAATGCACCAGTATTTGTTTATCTTTGTTGGGAAAACATATGCTCATAAATCGGATGTCATTCTTAAAAATCACGCTATCTAGGATTGTACGTAAATTCGACTTCGCCACTTTTACGCTTCCGAATATACTTGGACATAGCCGCTTTTGATTCAGGCGTATGACCGCCCGGAATGGTTAGAGGTCCAGCTGGATCAATGATCCGAGCTTCTTTTGCACCAGCAGCTCCAATGGTAACCCGTATAGGTTGTCCGGGAAGGTTTCGGATGGCTTCTGCATCCTGGCTAAGAAACTCCACTTCGTGAATTCTTCTGCGCACGACAGCCTCTCTTCCGCCAATACCGGTCATAAACCGAATTTGGTCCTCTGGTTCGTATGCATTGAATAACTCCGGGGCAACGTCAATAGTATATTCCAGATTCATGTTTACGAGTTCTCCTAATCATAGGTTTGTCCCGTACTTCTACAATAATCGCTTCGTTAGAAGTATGATAAACAAAACGTTCATTCTTAGCGGAAAACAATTCTTTTAACGCTTCCTGCGGATCAGGTATAGGTTTGATTCGACCAACACAAACTGATCAGGAAAAAGCTCCCTAACTTCCCCCGCACAACATCGAGAATCGCCTCCTTTTGAATTCTATTTTACCATTTTTAATTGTCTAGAAACTATCAGAAAAGGATGAACTCAGGGCAAGAGTGGGAGAATTCTAAGATGAGCTAACGTTAAAAAAACATATCACCAGTAACCAAACTATGTAACTCAGAAATAATAAACTCTAATGCATTCATCGTGGTGAGTTTGTTGTGAACTTTAACTAAAAAATCATCGTCTATTTGTGTAACATTTGAAGCCAAAATTAATCCGGCAGCACTGGGATCGTCTATATACAGACCGTTATGCCTAGTTGCCTGGTTAACCTTGCGAAGCCATAAGTAACCTTCAGCTACATACATAACGTGGGTATCATCAACCAAAAATCCTCGGGCCAGATTATAACCAAGCTCATTCTCATCATACGGGCCTAATACAATACAAACGGGTTCTAACGTAACTTCGACGTTCTTCGTCATTACATAACACCCCAAGCTTATGATTTACGATATTGATCGTTAATCATAAGCTTACGATAAAATCATTCCAAATGACGTACGCATAGACGTACACTACACATAGAATATCGAAATTTTTATAGGATGTATCCTTTAGCGATCTGGTATTTTCTTCTGTTGATGAAAGTGAGTTAAAGAGTGTGAATACAGTTTAAGTGAAGTCTCTCGCTTCCTGGATAGCCTTCACAATTAGTGGTTTTATTTCTTGTAAGTTTCTTGTGGCTACTTCCCAGACGATGCTTTCATCAATTCCAAAGTATTCATGAATCAAAATATTTCTTAATCCGATCATATTCCTCCATGGAACTTCTGGATATTTATTCTTTACTTCATCATTAATGTTTCTAGCCGCTTCTCCAATGATTTCTAAATTACGAACTACTGCATCCAAAAGCATTTGAGTAGCTAAGAAGTTTTCATACTCAACGTTTAATAGATATGACTCTATCCGATTAATTGACTCTAAAATATCCATTAATGAGTTTAGTGGCCGCTTCATTGATATTGTACCTCACTGAGTATTTCTTCCTTCATATAAGGTTTGATGGCATTAGGCGTAACAAGATCAATTGGACGATTAAATAGAGCTTCCAAATAATGCTTCAAATCCAGGAATTCAAATCCAACAGGCCGAGAGAATTCAACTAATAAATCGATATCACTCGTTTCTGTCTGTTCATCACGAGCAAAGGAACCAAATAAGCCAATCTTTTCGACATAAAAATGTTCCTTCAAATATTGCTTTTCAGTTCTCAATTTACTTTCAATGTCTTCTCGCTTCACTGAACTTCCCTCCTATTGAATCAGCGTCATTATTATGCTTTCATTATAACCTAAAGAGTTATTTTTTTGATATCAATCGAACCGGACGAATGCCGTTGTTGATGGCCAGGAGAGGAAGGGTGCCATTTACTTAATCTGCGAACGCTCATGCAAAAAGTCCGACGGGGAGGCCCCGGTCATTTTTTTGAAAATACGATGAAAATACGTTGCGTCCCGGTAACCGAGGTACTCCGACACCTCCTGCACGGTCAGCCGGGATTCCGTGAGCATGTACATGGCCGTCTTCATCCGGCGGCTGTGAACATACTCGCTGATCGTCTGGTTCGTGACGCTGCGGAAGAGGGTGGCGGCATAATTGGGCGTTCGCTGGATGACTTCGCCTAACTCCTCTTTGGTCACCTTTTCCCGGTAGTGCGCCTGGATATACTCCTTCATTCGCTCCACATGCCTGTGCTTCTCATCGGCAATCATTCCGCGATCCCATTCCTGGTTCATATAGATCAGGGCCTCTGTCAGCAGTGCGTTGGTCATATGTTTGTAATACGACGGTTTATCCTCCCACTGATGAAGAATACTCCGCAGCCGTTCCCGCACCAGCTCATAGCAGCCCAGCTTCAGCTTCACGATTTTGGTGCGATCCAGCAGGGGCAGTCCTTCTTCTTCAGCACATGATTTTCGAAAAATGATCACATACTTGCTATGGAACAGAGTGGGGATGCTTTTGCCATAAAAGCCTAAACGGGGAGGGATCAGCAGCATGCTGCCTTTGTCAACGATGGTCTTCTGTCCTTCCACCCAATACACACATTTGCCGTAGGTGACGAGACACAGGGTATAGCTGTCTGGGGCGGTGGTGCTCTCCGCGTACCAGTCCATTCCCTGATGATGCTGTACATCTGCAACTGTGATCATATGACGGCTCCCGTAATTGTACTATAGTCTATTTACTATACTATATTTCATAGTCTTAACGAAATGGAAACGCTACAATGAAGAAAAAACGGAGGAGAGATCAATCATGCTGAAAACGAAAATTATTTGTACCATCGGCCCTGCCAGCGACTCGGTTCCGGTGTTGAAGGAAATGATTCAGGCGGGGATGACGGTGGCCCGCTTGAATATGGCGCACGGGGAGCTGGATGAACATGTGCAGCGCATGAAAAATGTGCGTAAGGCAGCGTCCGAGCTGGGAACGTACGTGCCGATTATGATGGATATCAAAGGACCCGAGGTACGGATCGGCAAGCTGAAGGAAGAGTCCTGTGAGCTGAAAACCGGGGAAGAACTGGTTTTGACGACAGAGGAGATTCTTGGGGATGCCAAGCGCATCGGCGTAAACTACCCGGATTTGACCCGGGACGTGAAGGCGGGAGACCGCATTCTGATCGATGACGGCTTGATTGACCTGACTGTAATTGCCGTCGAAGGAACGGAAATTCGCTGTCGCATTGTGAGTGGCGGGAAGCTGAAGCCGCGCAAGGGCGTCAACCTGCCGGGCATTCATACCTCCCTGCCGGGTGTCACCGAGCGTGATGTGAAGCATATTGAGTTTGGCATTCAGAACCAGGTGGAAATTATTGCAGCTTCTTTTGTACGTAAAGGCGAGGACATTCTGGAAATCCGCCGCATTCTGAAGAGCCATAATGCAGGTCATGTGCAGATCATCTCCAAGATCGAAAATCAGGAAGGCATGGAGAATCTGGACGCGATTATCAAGGCTTCTGACGGAATTATGGTGGCGCGCGGTGACCTGGGGGTAGAGGTTCCGATTGAGACAGTGCCGATGCTGCAGAAGGAAATGATCGACAAGTGCAATCTGGCAGGCAAACCGGTTGTTGTGGCAACACATATGCTGGAATCGATGCAGGTGAATCCTCGTCCGACCCGGGCGGAGGTAAGCGACGTATTCAATGCGGTAACCCAGGGCGCGGACGTGGTCATGCTGTCCGGGGAATCGGCTGCAGGCAAATATCCCGTTCCGTCCGTGCAAACGATGGCTTCCATCGCCAAGCAGGCGGAATCTATTATCGATTACATGGAGCAGTTCAATAAGAGAAGAGCGGGTCAACTCACCAATATTACCGAGGTCATCAGCCAGAGCGCGGTAAGCGCGTCGCTGGAGCTGAGTGCCAGTGCCATTATTATTGCGACCGAAAGCGGCTTTACGGCGCGCATGATCTCCAAGTACCGCCCGCAGGCGCCAATCATTGCCGTCACCCAGCATCAAGAGGTGCTGCCGAAAATTTGTCTGCTGTCCGGTGTTATCCCGGTTCTGGGCGGCAAAATGACGACTACGGATGAAATGTTTGAAACAGCGACACGCAACGCCATTGAAACAGGTTATATTTGCCCGGGAGACACGGTCGTTCTGTCCGCCGGCGTACCCATCGGTCAAACCGGCAACACGAACCTGATCAAGGTGCAGCAGGTGTAATCTTCGTAAAACTCAACCTGATTCAGCAAAAGAGCTTGGGAGTGAAGACAAAGTGAACCCGATGAGAATAAAGGAATTCATCCAACTTGCAGTGAGAGGCGACCAGCCGGAACATGCTCTCGAAGTCACTTCCAAGCCGGCAATCAGGCTTTAACGTACCCTGACAGATATTTCGTACTTCTCCCGTTTGGTCCGTGTTGCAGTTTCATTGGCAACGTCTGAAGAAGCCGCGAATATAATGGAATTTGGTCCCGAATGCCGAGTTTACTTGGCTTAATTTTATGGTATACTTGTTTCAGGTATGAATGGAGGTTTTGGTGTTACGCTGCATGAATACGTTGGGTCTCAAGGGAAACGTTCTCCCGAAACCCAGGCTAAAATCAATAAAGCAATGCAAAAAGAAACAATTCGAATAGCATCGAACAACATAAAGCGCTGACAAATCCACAATACATTCTGTGGATTTTTTATTTACTATATAGAGGGGGGCGGCCATCTAATGGACAAGTTTAAGCGTGGTTATGTAGCAGGGGGCACAATACCGGAGGTAATACATACATCTGAAACGCCAAGACCCGGTTTTTTCTTAACAGGGAAACATTTATACATAGCTTTGCACGATTATGATTTCCCGGATTATTAGACTTTAGTAGTTCCGATAACATCTGCAACTGCTGAATAGATTTCGGCAAGAGATTGCTGTTGCTCAAAATTCGGAGTAAGTAATAAGTATTCCAGTTGTGGTGCAAGCTTATTTAGGGCGACTGATAACACGAGAAAATGATTAGAAGGCACGGGCTTTAAAAAAAGGCCCGTGCCTTCTTACTGTTTAGATACCATGTACACTGCGTTTCACAATTTCCGTCAATTCGGATTTTTGCGCCTCATACTGCTCGCGCGTAATGCTGCCTTGGGCAAGCCGCTGATTCAGCTGGTCCGTCAGCTCTGCCACCTGCAGATGGATGACCTGGTTCATATCAGCGCCGGTCTCACCGGCAATATCGGCCATCGTTTTGCCGTCATACAATGCATGATATAATTCTTCGTCTGAGGAAAGACCCAGTATCTGTACAATGTCTTCTTTAACAACCTTTGCTTCCTGCTGTTTGGGCTTGACGGCTGTGCTTGCGGACGCCGTGCTGCTGCCTAGGGATTCGCCGATGGCAAGGGCCAAGGTGCTGAATATAAGTATTCTTTTCAAATTCATAATTGGTCTCCTTCTTCAATTTCATGAACTTATGTGCTTGGCGGCATGTGTCCATTGATGATGTTGGAGTGGAAGGTAGCTTACATGTTGTATTGTAACCGCTCAATCTTAAATAAAGCTTAAAACATGTTAAAAATTAGCCCAAAGGATCAGCCGGGTTCGCATATTTTCTAGGTGGCCTTGCCGTACAGAGCGGCAAAGGCCGCTGCCGCCCGTCCGGGCTCTTCAGCCTGGGAGATTGCTGAAATGACAGATACCCCGTCCGCTCCGGCGGAAAGAACAGGCGGTGCTTTTGCAGGCGTAATCCCGCCGATGCCGACAAGCGGAACGGTGATGCCATGGCTGCGCAGCTCCTGTATCAGGTGTGGGCCCTGTACAGGGCGGGCATCGCTTTTGGACGGAGTCGGATACATGGGACCGACGCCGAGATAATCCGCTCCGTCGGCGATAGCGCGCCGGGCTTCTTCTACCGAGTGCGCGGATACCCCCACAATAGCGCTATGCCCAAGCTTGCTGCGCAGGGAAGAGGCCGGGGCGTCCTCCTGTCCGACATGAATGCCATCGGCACCGAGCGCAGCCGCCATCTCCACATCGTCATTGACGATAAAGGGTACGCCTCCTTCCCGGCAGACCGCCTGCAACTCCCGCGCCAGCTCGTAAGCCGCCTGCCCGGTCAGGGCGCCTGTACCCTTTTCCCTGAATTGAAACAGGGTGACCCCGCCCGCGATCGCCTCGCGCAGAACTATAACGGGATCTTTGCCGCCACAGTTGATGCTGCCCATAATGAAATACACGGCAAGCTGCCGGCGCAGCTTCACCGGGTCGATCCGTTTGTCAAAGGGGCTGTTCATGTCAGCTCACCACCATTCTGCGAACGTCTTCGTCGGTAGGCAAAATGGTTGGTCGGTCCATGTCCTGATCCGATGCCAAGGCTGTCCTCAATCGCAGCCTGAATGAAATCCTTGGCCACACGCACCGCTCCAGTCGTGGTAAGCCCCTTGGCGAGACCAGCCGTTATCGCTGCAGAATACGTGCAGCCCGTGCCATGTGTCGCCATCGTATGTATCCGTGGACTTTCGAACACCGTAAATGCTGTGCCGTCATACAGAAGATCCCTGGCCAGATCGCCGCCGGCATGCCCGCCCTTCATGATGACCATGTCCGGTCCCATGGCGTGGATGCGCCGTGCCGCTTCCCTGATGTCTTGCGCTTTGAAGAGTTTCATGCCGGTGAGTATCTCCGCTTCAGGCAGGTTCGGGGTAATGATCAACGCGTGTGGAAGCAGGTTGCGGATCAGGGTGACTACCGCGTCACCCTTCAGCAGAGGCGCCCCGCCCTTGGCGACCATAACGGGATCGATGACGAGATTGCGCCACCCATAATGGGCGATTCTGTCGGCGGCGGCCTCAATGATGTCCGCGCTGAACAGCATGCCGGTTTTTACTGCATCTGGTGTGAGGTCTTGGCCAATCGAATCCAGCTGGCGGGCCACCGCTTCTGCCGTGAGCGGGAAAACCCCCTGCACTCCAAGTGTATTCTGTGCAGTGGCGGCTGTAAGCACGGACATCCCGTAGACGCCGAGCTCCTGGAAGGTTTTGAGATCTGCCTGAATGCCTGCGCCGCCGCCGCTGTCGGAGCCGGCGATCGTTAATGCTTTTGCCGTTTCTGTTGTTGTCATAACCGCTCACCTCCTTCTTGTACATACAAAAGACCCGCCCTTTTCCGGAGGAAAGGGGACGGGTCCACGATAAGAAGAGTAACAGGCCGATTGATGCCGCTGGACGTATCGTCTCACTTTCCTCCGCTGGTATGATCCAGATCAGGTGCAAAGGGTCCGAAGCAGACAGCTTCGTCTCAGCCGGGAAGGCTCCCCTAGTGATTGAACAAGTCTCTTATTCGATTGAATGACTGCATATAACTATATACATGATGACAGGGGATTGTAAAGGTTCAAAAATAGGCGGAACATTTTTTACAGAAGAGGGTATAGAAACGGAAAAGCAGGAAATAAATAAGGTAGGCAAGTGTCCCCTGAAACTTGATAATAACCAGACACGATGGCGATACAGGAAAAATGCCGCTTACGTTAGCGTTCTCCCTTCCCCCCGATACATAGGAGAAAATGTTATTTCACCGTTAGCTGGTAATTGTATTCTGAATGTGCTATAATGTAATTACTGGAATACGGATCTGCATTCGCATATTGTAGAGGGTTATTGTCTCAGGTTAAGGGTAACCTTGTACAATATGTGAATTTTTATTTTGAACAAAAATAAGAGGTCATATAAATATTTATTTGGAGGTATTTCCACATGCAAACAGGAACAGTTAAGTGGTTTAACGCAGAGAAAGGTTTTGGATTCATCGAGGTTGAAGGCGGTAACGATGTATTCGTACACTTCAGCGCAATCCAAGGCGACGGTTTCAAAACATTGGACGAAGGCCAACGTGTTGAGTTCAACGTTGTTGAAGGAAACCGCGGACCACAAGCTGAGAACGTTGTAAAACTGTAATTCTGCCATGCTGCCCCGAACTCTGGTTTGGGGCTTTTCTTTTCTGGCGGAGGAACAGATGCTTTTATATTGCTTTACAATTCATAGGAAAAGAGGGGACGCTCATGTACAATTCGCGCAAAAAGCCAATGGAAGAGACTCCTGAGGAGATCACTGTAATTTGGTCTTGCACCAGTGATACGTGTAAAGGCTGGATGAGAGATAATTTCGCATTCTCTGCTCAGCCAACCTGTTCTCTATGCGGTTCCGTGATGGAGAAAAGCGAGAAAAAGCTAGTTGTACTCAACAACAGCAGCTCCCCCCCCACCAAGAGCAGTTAGGTTTACAGCCATCATCGTTTTATTCAAGGCACTGGCCTAGGGCTGGTGCCTTTTCACTGCGGTTCCGCAGACAACAAAAAAACCTGTGCGCCTGAGTTTTCTCAGGCGCACAGGTTTTTTTACAATCCGATACCTTGCTGTTTATTAGTCAGGCGCAGCTGATAAAGCTGAGCCATAATATCCGCTTCCGCCCGCTCGTTCCATTCACGCACCATACGGGGCATCAGGCACAGGTCGACGATGACCCACACGGTCAGCGCCCCTCCGAATAGCACGAGAAGAATCCCTGACAGCATCATGAACGGTCCGCTTTCAAATTCCAGTGCAATGGAAAACACGATGTAAAAGATAGTAGTTAGAATAAACAGGACAAGCTGAACGATAGCCGTGGCAATTCTTTTCAGATAAAAGCGGTGTACGCCCAAATGCCCTCCGATCAGCATGAGGTAGGCGAGCGCCAGAGATTTTTCCGTGTCCCGCATGGCCGAGCTCAAAATCAGCATCTCATTGACCGTTAACTGGTCTTTAGTAAGCCTCATTAAAACACCACATGGTTATCATGATTATTATAGTTATCAAAAGATCTTCTGGATGTAATATCGTGGATCAGCCGGTCTTCCACTCTTTCGTTGTGATCTTTAACCCAGGTATGAATAAGGAAAGCATCTACAATCCACCAGATCGAAGTGATGATCATTCCGACCAGAGTGAGGGACAGAATCAGCTGTGCGACGGCGCTGCCGGTTCTCTTCACGTAAAACCGGTGTCCTCCGAACATGCCGAGGAAATACCACAGCACGTAGGCGACGACCATATTTTTGCCTTGGGCTTTGACTTCGGACTCCAGCAGCATCAGCTCTCTGGTATCCAGTTGACTTTTTCTAACGATATTGTAGCTCAATTGACATAACCCCCGTTAATATGACAGTAAAAATCAAATCCATCTTATCAGATTTTGTAAAGGGTGGCGAGGAAAATTTTGTATTGTGCTTTGACTTGTTGTCTATGCAGCACCGTTAGAATATTATATGGAACCCTGGCTTGTCTCAGTTCCGCGATCCCGCTCATCACTCGATTGTAAGAGCCGGCTCCGAAGCCGGTTAACCGGCGTTTGTCATGAATAGCCTTGGGCCTGTCTACGTTGTGAATCTAAATTGCGGAGAACCCATACTGCATGGGAGAAAAAGATTGTCACAAGAGTTGGGGAACTACGCTTTAAGCAATATCAGAGAAAACGGAACAGTCAGAATCGCAACCTGCTGAAATGACCGAAGCGCAGATTGCTAAGGGATATGTGGCAGCCGTTCGAGCTCTGCTCCTTGAAGATGGAGATCCACCATTGGAGCTTCCTTAGTTATATTACGCAAAAAATTTAATCGCAATAGCGCAGGCTACCTCAACGACTGAGAGCCAAAAAGGAATTCACTTATAAGTTACTCAACTTTCGCAGCATGAAATCGGCAAACAGGCCTTGATCTAACTGGGCAAAACGGAGATCCACTGCTGGAGTTGACGCTGAATCAAAGCAGACAGCTTTTTTCTAGCTTTGTTGAAAGAAGGGGATTCGCCTCCCTCAGAGTCTGGTAGCCAGAGTGAGATGGGTGTCTGTAAAGTGTGTGGTGTCTGGTGTCCGTTGCCTAGCGCCTAGTTACTAGTTCCTAGTACCTAGTCCTAGTCCTAATGCCTAATGCCTAATGCCTAATGCCTAATGCCTAATGCCTAATGCCTGATGCCTTTCCATGCAGCTTTGCACGATTATCCCTTTTGCTCAGAATGCGGGGATTGAGGGTTTGGGGGCCTAGGGTAAGGAATAAAGAGAAACGAGATAAGAGATAAGAGATAGGAGATAGGAGATAGGAGATAGGAGATAAGAAAAAAGAGGTAGCTCAAGTGGGATGTTTGGCTTGATATAAGAACATATGTTTGGTATAATGAAAAAAAGAACTTATGTTCGTGAATTATGAATTTTGAATTTTGAATTTTGAATTATGGATTCGGAGGCGAGCAGACATGGAAGTCCAAGTGGAAACGGAACTTCAACCCTTTAGCCATCGTTATCACAACGAGCAGGCCTGCATGGAGGCAGTGATCGCGATGAAGTGGCCGAACGGCTTCGTCTGCCCGCGTTGCGGTCACGCCCGCTGCAGCCGTCTGACTTCCCGACGTGTCCCTTTGTTCGAGTGCGCCAGGTGTGCGCATCAAACGTCGGCTTTGGTGGGCACGATTTTTGAACGAACGCATCTCCCCCTGACCAAGTGGTTCCAGGCGCTGGAGTTGTTCCTGCTCCCCGACGGCATCTCGGCGATGCGGCTGAGCCAGGTGATCCAGGCCACCTACAAGACAGCTTGGACTGTGCTACACAAACTACACCATGCCATCGGGGAGTTCGATGCCCGGGAGCTGCTCTGCGGAGACGTGAAGGTGAACAGCGACCTGTATGGGTGCAATCCGTCCCGGCCCCAGTTTCCTCATCCGCATGCTTCGGCGGTCGTAGCCGGGTGCACGGTCACGGAGTCGGGCGAGCCGGAGCAGGTCAAAATCCGCCTGGTGCCGCAGATGAGAGGAGATGGGCACGGAGCGAATCGTCACGAACTCGCTGTGTTCATCAACGAACAGGTAGATGTTCGTGCATCGGCGGTACAATCGTTCCCTCAAGCCTATCGGCTGTATAGACCCTTGCGAAAAGTGGTGAGAGAGGCGTGGACATCGCTGAAGAGTACGTATGTAGCCTTAGGAACAAAGCATCTCCAGGCGTACCTCAACGAGTACACCGGCCGCCGCCGACTGCGCTTAATCGAAGGAGAAGAAACGATGTGGCAGAAGTTACTGTACATGGTCGTGACGATTCCGGCGATCCCTTACCGCCAACTGATTGCATGCCAACCGATGCAGCCTCTTGCGGCTGCGTCCTAATTGCAGTACTTGAACGAGGAAAGGTGAGCATAAGGTGCGTCGCTTGATCGGTGTGGGCTAGTGTCGGCTAGTATGAATGAGGACATCGGAAACATTCAGGTTCAAGCGGCAACGAGGACCAGGGTCTTTTTATTTTTTCGGTGCCTTGCTCCGTTCCCTCCCTCCTTCTCTCTCGGTCGGTTTCATCGTCTAAACGCTCTGCTTTCTCCAAAGAACGTCTCATGACCTCGAACCGATCTGCTTCTCCATAAGGCACGATCCAAAAAAATAATAGACCCATTCGATGGTCCTGAATAGCGTAACAACAGGCATTTTTGTGCCTCATATGCTCCGTTATTTTCTTTAACGTGCCTAAAGTGTATTTTTTGGTTCCCGGTTTTCTGTTTTTCTTGACCTGATCCAACGGGATAATCGTGCAAGGCTCCTGAAAAGCGAGTATCACATGTCTTGCCACGATCGGCTGGCGTCCTGACTGTCAAGCACGGATGATTAGGTTGAGTCCATAAAATTAGTTAACTTAACTTTAGCAGCATTCCTCAGAATCCAGCAGCTACAAAGGTTGAAGTGGATTTGGGCTCTGCGAAAGTTGAGTAAGTTAGTTAATTATGCTGTCGTAGTTTAAAAAAGCGGCCCACGATTTGTCTACAAGGGTTCCATTGGTTTGCACAGCGTTGCTGATGATGGTATTGGGAAGGCCTGAAATAAAGAAGAAGCTGTTTCGCAGCCCGCTCCTGCTTGCGAAACAGCTTCCTTTTATAAGATTAGGGGAGATGTGAGAAGGTGAAAAACGTGCTGCTATTGTCGCTGATCTTCTGCTTTTGCAGGCTTCTCAGGGTGTTCGCCATTCACCATCTTGGTAACTCGGCTTTCCAGTTCAGTCTTCCGAGCTTCATACTGCTCGTCAGTCAGTTTTCCTTCTTCCAGTTGTGCGTTCAGCTTTTCGGTCATGGAGGATACCAGCAGATTAATGACATCATCCACGTTCACATTTTGCTCTTTCGCGATGTCAGCCAGGGAGGAACCGGCCTTGATCGCTGTCTTCAACTCGTCGGCGGTTAAGCCGAGCAGAGTGGCCAGTTCCTCATTGTTTCCAAACATGCCGCCGCCCATCATACCACCGCCCATCATGCCGCCATGATCATGTCTCATGCCGAAGCCTTTACTTTCCAGCATTTTGGCAGCCATGTCCGCAAAGTCGGGAGTCTTGGCAGTCTGTGAATCAGTGCTGCTATCGTCAGAGCTTTCTTTGGCCGGACGGTTCGCCGGCACATTCTCCTTCAGCCATGCTTCCAGCTTGGACTGCAGGTCTTCGGTGGAAACACCTTGCGCCTCCGCAATTTCCGCTAGGGTCTTTTCTTTTAGCTCAGACTTGAGCGTGTCCGCATCGAGGGACAGCCACTCCTGCAGCTGGGTCTGCAGCTCGCCTGAACCAAAGCCGAAGCCTCCTCTCGGACCATGTCCGCCTGCTCCCCGGCTGCCTTGATCAGTCGACTTGTCCTGAGCCGCCGCCGTTGTATCCGCCGCCTGCGCCGGTTGGGTAAACCAGATACCGGCCCCTGTAAGTACGGCAAGTGCCATGCTGCCTGCCAGAATGGCTTTTTTCGTATTCTTGCTGTTAGGTTTTAAACTGTTGTTCATACTGTTGAAACGCCACCTTTCTGCTATGTTTTGTGGTACAGGACCTATCATAAATCAGGAAAATGAGTCCAGTCTTAAACTCCGCTGAACGTTTGCTGAATGTATGCTCCGTGGAGAAAAACCGCGCAAAAAAAAGCAGCGGGGAAGCGTATATGCTGCTTCCTCACTGCTTTTGTAAAATTTGGCCTAAGCCTGCCGCGTCAGTCTTATGGAATCTCCCTTGACCAGTGTGACATAAATTCGTTCATTCTCCACTGGCTGGCCTGCCAGAATATCGAGCAGCTGCCCGGCGGCTACCGCGCCCCATTTCCGTTTCGAGTAATCGATGGTGGAGAGACGTGGCTGCAGGTAATGGGCCAGCTCGATATTGTCGAATCCGATCACATGGATATCACGGCCGATTTCAAGCCCCGTGCCGGCCATTCTGTTGTAGAACCCGACGGCCATTTCGTCATTGAGGCAGAATACGGCGGTCGTTCCTTTGAATTCCGAGAGCACCCGCTCGGCCGCCTGCTCGCCGCCTGCTTTGTTGCCAAGCAGCACCTGGTTCACATTCGGGTGGTTCAGCTCGCGGTCGAGAACGATGATTTTATGCCCGCGCTCGGCATATTGCAGCAGCTCCTCACTGGAGAACGTCTGATCCAGCACGATCGCTCCGTCAATCATGCGCTCGGGCAGCATGCGGTGTGACTGCTTGCCGCTGCACACGATCAGATCGTATCCCTTCCGGTTCATAATCTCCTTGATGCCGTACAATAAATCACCGTATACGTCACCGCTAAAATCGGTCAGAAATACACCGATGATGCGGGTTTCCCTTTTCTTCAGATTGCGTGCGGCCGCATTGGGCACATAATTCATTTCTTTGGCAATCGCCAGAATTCTGGCGCATGTTTCCGGCGTCACCTTGTCACTGCCGTTCAGGGCATAAGAGACGGTCGAGATGGAGACGCCTGCCTTACGGGCAATATCTTTAATACTGACCATGGTGTTCCTCCTCTATTTCCAAAAAAGAAATGGCGATCGTGAAGAGATCGCCATCCTCAGCCAATCCGCCGGATGTTGATTACAGCATAATTTCGATCCGGTTGCCATCCGCCAGACAGCCATTGTCAAACTGCTGCCGCGTAATTCTCATACCGCCTTCGCGGTAACGGTTGCCTTCCGGCGTCCATTCCAGGGCGCTGCCGTTCAGGGTCACCGAGCGTTTCCTGCCCTGCAGGCGGTATATGAAGGTGACTGGTGTTCCCGCATAGGCGAATTGGAACTCCAATCCGTCCAGCCCGGCGGGCAGCACTGGATCGATGACGAGATCGCCTTCGCATTGGCGGATGCCCAGGCAGCCCGTGATCAGCTGGTTCATATAGATGCCGGGACCGCTGGAATAAATCCGCCAACCGCCTTTAACCGGAACGGAGCCGTCTTTCAGCTCTGCGAAGCGGTCCTGTGCTTCATAGCGGGTCCGGAACTTGCCGTCCGAGCTGCTGAAGTACGCGTTGCTTTGCCGCAGCTCCGCATGCGGAACCGTGTGCCGGAGGCCCATCGGGTTGATGACGCTGAGCCCGTGCCACGCCTCCTGTGACCGGCCCAGCTTGGCCAGCGCTTCCACGTAGCGGATGTGGGCATGGACGTACTGCAGCCCGATTTCCCGTCCAAAATTGGCAGCCTGCTCCGCCCGCTTGAAATGCGTGCTGACACCGCCGGCATAGAATGCCGGGCGGTTCATGAGGCGAACGCCATCCGGGCACAGCAGCTGCTCGCGGATCAACGCTTCGTGCGCGAGCGCCTGCTCTCTGCTCAGCAGCTCGCTGATCATGCTGCGCGTCATCGGCAGCAAGCGGCAGGAAGGGAGAGAGAGCAGCCGGTAAACGCCGTCCATCTCAACATAAATGCGCTGCCCGACGGCTTTTTGTGCATTTAACGAATTTCTGGCATGGGTGATCATTTTATTGAAATTCGTATTGCCCACCACAAGCTGGGAATTGAATATCCCGTACATGTAGGAGGTGGTTGTGATGATTTCCTCCCTGGAGCCGAGGTGCCCGTCCATCAGAATATGGCCGTGAGGGCGTTCAACACGCAGCTCTTTGGCCGGCAGAACGACATGCTCATAGGTATCTGTAAAAAAGGAGAGCAGCTCGTCACCGTCGCGCTCTTCCTCACGGCGGTTCGGGAAGAGGGCATTAATCTCCTCTTCGCTCAGCGGGAGCGCAGACAACGATGCCCCTGCAGCAAGCGCTGTTCCGGACGGGGCTGGTGCCTGGGACATATCCGCAGGCAATGCAGCGGCAAGGGTGAGCGAAGTGCTCACCTCTTCGCGGGCCTGCGCCAATACGTCTGTGAACTCCAGCGCCGTCACGGCTGCCGGGTGGTCAGCTCTGTACAAGCCGTAGAACACAAAGCCCGCTTTCCCATTCAGAAAGACACGCTCGGATTGAAGCGCCGTATAGGCAAATTCATATTGATAGACTTCATTCGCCAGCGAGTCCTTGAGCAGAGCTTCCGGCAGCTCCGTTTTTTTTATACGATAGGCCGAAGAACTGGAATCCGTCCGTGGAGAAAGCGGACGCTCCCGTCAAGGAGCCTTGCTGCAAGTAAGGGAAGGTCCCTTCCTGCGGCATATTCTGGCGTGAGCATACCGCATATCCCCGGATGTCGTCATGATAGACAGTATGATCAATGTACTGGGACAAATACGCCTCGTTGCTGCGCACGGCGTCTATGCCGGCTATACCGACATCCTGTCCATAAATCAGGTCAGCGGCCACCCCGCTGCCTTCAATTTCAACATCCCAGAACCATACATTGCGGCTGCTCAGGCTGAAAATCACTTTATAGCCGACGTCTTCGGTACGACCTTCCCACATGATATGATTCCGGTGCTTTCGCATCCGGCTGGCCGAGCGGACACCGAGCAGGGGGAAGGAACGGATGCCGTCAGGTCTATGAAGACGGAGATATAAATTGTTGAGAGAACCGTCAATCTCATTGGATAACAGCTGGTTGATCATTATGCTGCCGGAGCGAATCTGATAAATATCTCCGCTGTTCAGAAATTCAAAGCACAGATTGCCTGCCTGCAGGCGGGTTCCGGAGTCGGTGTACGTACCTGCCGTCCGTAACCAATTGATCATTCTCGCGGTATGGAGGGGGATCGGGCTGAACATGATCATCTTCATCGCGGCGATCAAGGGGATTCCGAAATCCTATTATGAGGCGGCTCAGCTGGACGGGGCAAATAGCTGGCAGCAAATCTGGTATATCACACTGCCGCAGCTGCGCTTTGCGATCTTTTTTGTCTCGATCACCACGATGATCGGCTGGCTGCAGTTTTTCGAGGAGCCGTTTGTCATGACCGACGGCGGCCCGCTCGACGGCACGATCTCGGCCGCTCTGTTCATTTACAACAACGGATTTAAGTTCAGCCAGTTTGGTTATGCGGCGGCGGGGTCATTCGTGCTGTTCTTTGCGATCATCGCGATCACATTGATCCAGTTCCGTCTGCAGAACAAAGCGGAGTCCTGAGAGGGAGAGGTAATCCTATGAAAATAGCAAAAGCGTTTCAATGGACGGTCGGCATACTCCTGACGATTGGCGGGCTGTTGGTGCTGCTCCCCTTTGTATGGATGATCCTGTCTTCCTTCAAGCTGGAAGCAGAAGTCAAGCAGATTCCGCCAACGCTCTGGCCGCAGCAATTCACGCTGGAGAACTTCCGCAATCTGTTTGACAACATGGCCTTCGGGGTTTATTTGAAAAATACGCTGATCATTGTTTTTTTCTCGTTCATCGGCCTGTTCCTGAACGCGATGGCCGGATATGGTTTTGCCAAGTTCCATTTTAAAGGAAGAGGAGTCCTCTTTTATCTGGTGCTGGCTACGATGATGATCCCGGGACAGGTGACCATGATCCCTGTATATCTGATCCTCAACCAGCTGCATCTGACCAACTCGATGACAGGTATCGTGCTGCCGGGACTGGTGGGGGCGTTTGCAATCTTTTTGTTCCGCCAGTTTATGACCACTATTCCGGACGAACTGCTTGAGGCGACCCGTCTGGATGGAGCGGGAGAGTTCCGGACCTTTCTGCAGATTGTGCTTCCGATTTCGACGCCGATTCTGGCGGTGCAGGCCATACTGACCTTTATCGGGGGCTGGAACAGCTTTCTGTGGCCGCTCATCGTTGCCAATGATGAGAAGCTGTATACCCTGTCGGTCGGCCTCTCTTTGCTGAAGGGACAGAACGAGAGCCAATTTGCACTGCAAATGGCCGGATCGGCCTTCATGGTCGTTCCGATCATCATCATTTTTCAAAAGTATATTATCGACAACTACACCATTTCAGGCATCAAGTAGCGTGAACGATCAAGTATTTTGCCAGGCCTTTGCCGCAGCAAGCAATGATGTGATAACTTTAATGATAATTATGTAAAGGCGTAGAGAGGGGAACGGAGAGATGGACGACAAAAACCTGTTGCTAAAGGCCTTCAATGAGGCGGAATATCGCCTGCCTGGTCACGGTAAGCGCAATGTTCAGGTGCTCAAGGAGGCGCTGGATGCAGTGGAAGACACGCTGGAAAGCGACCATTATGGAGCAGGACAGGTCATTGAGGATTTTCAGAACAAGATGGCCACCATGCTGGGAAAGGAAACAGCCGTGTTTTTTCCCAGCGGAACGATGGCCCAGCAGATTGCCCTGCGGATTTGGTGTGACGTAAAAAAGCTAAAAAGAGTTGCGTACCATCCCTTATGCCATCTGGAAATCCATGAGGAGGGCGGCTTGAAGGAGCTGCATCATATCGAGAGTGTGCTGCTCGCAGACAAAGACCGACTGATCCAACTGGAGGATGTCCGGCAAATGCCGGAGGACATCGCCTGTCTGCTGCTTGAACTTCCGCAGCGTGAAATCGGTGGACAGTTGCCCGAGTATGAGGAGCTTGAAGCCATATCGGCATACTGCCGCAGCAAGGGCATCAAGCTGCATATGGACGGAGCGCGTCTGCTGGAGGTTACGCCGTATTATCAGAAGACAGCCGCAGAGATCAGCAGCCTGTTCGATAGTGTATATATATCGGTCTATAAAGGCATTGGAGGGATTGCAGGGGCTGTATTGGCGGGGGAAAGCGACTTTATCCAAGAGTCCAAGGTATGGAAAAGGCGTCATGGTGGTGATCTGATCAGCCTGTATCCTTATATTCTGAGTGCCGATTATTATTTCAACCTGCGGCAGGACAAAATGCAGCAATATTACCGTGAAGCCAAGGAACTGGCTGCCTTGTACAACGAGTGTCATGGCATAACCACTCTTCCGGAGGTGCCTGTATCCAATATGTTTCATGTGCATGCCCATGTGCCGAAGGAGAAGCTTGAGCCTGTGCTGGTGGAGATTTATAAAGCGACAGGGGTCGGCCTGACCGGTTATCTCACTGCTGCTGCTGACACTTCATGCCAGTATGAGGTCAGCATCGGTGACCGGTATGCGGAAATGCCCAAAGAGAAGCTTAAGGCAGCCTTTCAAATGCTGGATGAGAAGCTTCGTACATTGGGGTAAATCGTTTAATTCAGCAGAGGGGCGGATATCAAACCGCCCCTCTTGCTTGTTGATCAGGAAGAGTTCATCAGCAGAACAGTCAGATCGTCCTGCCTTCGCCTTAACACTTGCGGTGTCCAGGTCGAATTTTGCTCGATGAATATTTTGTTGGCCCGGAACGCGTCAATTCTGTTTTTTAAATAGATGGTCTTCTTCTTCTCAAAATCCTGGTTGCTTAAAGCGCTGTTCTTCTTCTGGCTGATCAGCACCAGGTTAGCGAGACGGTTTGTCCAATATCTGCGGTCCGCTTCGCTGAAATCCTTGACCCATTGGCTGTTTTTTGGCGGATTTTGCGGCAGCACATGCTCCACTGTAATGTACTGGTAATTGGATAAGTGCACGGTGTTGTCTCCCGATAAAAATTCGATCTTCAGAAGCAAATACCGGGTGTATTGCTTTTTGTACACATCTCCCTGAATGTTTCTTCTGAACTCCTCCGCATCAATCTTGAAAAGGGCAGGATTGCCGAGCAGATCATGCAGACGGCTTTCCGGGGTTTGGTCAATCGCTTTCAAGATGTTATTCATAGCCTCCAGCCGGGTGGTGGGCGTCACGCCGCATACCCAGTCGCCGGTGAATTTGTACTCCAGCTTCTTCAGAAATTCTCCTAGGCGGCCCAAACCGAATTTGGCATAGTAGTGCATCAATGGAGGCACCCATTCCTCCGAACGGAAGCCGATCTTCATGATGGTCAGCAGGTTCTTGATGCTGTTGTTTAAATGCTCGTTTTGCAGCTCAATGATCTGTTCATAGATGTCATTGTATTTGTTAACAAAATCGAACGTTTCTTTCCCTAAACGGAGCAGGGGGAGCTGCGAAGAGTCCAGGTGATAGATCTTGTCGTTGAATTCCTCCAGCAGATTGGCCCGGGCCTTTTCCTGAACCAGAATGCTCCTTAAGAATTGCAGGAAACGGTCAAAATCATGTCCATGCTTGCCTTCGATTTCTTCCCATATTTTTGCATACTTGTTCTTTTCCCTTTCCGTCGGCAAGGCCCCAATGTTCTGCGATTTCAAGACATCGGCGTTGGTCAGCGGGATGCCGCGGTTATTCAGAATCGTGAACAGCCGGAACGCATCCTCCGTATTCTCCGTGGAGACGTAGATGAAGAGGGCCCTGTTAAAGACAAACTTCAGAAATTCTTCCAGGCTGCCTGTTTGCTTCTGCTGCAGGAAGAACTCACGCATGATCAGTGCGCTGTTAGCCATATTCGAGATCGACAGGTTGTCATTGCTGCTGTCCGCGTACAACTTCAGTGCAGCCGTTTGTGTCGTGCCTTCCGGCTGGATGATAAACCCGTGAATAAACCCTTCTACATTATCTCTGATTTTGTAAGTAATCCTGGAGCGGGACGGAATGTTCTCCAGAATGTTTTCTTCCTGATAAATCTTTTTTTGCAGGGTGTTCTTAAACTGCTGATTGCTGATGATATCCCGGAGAACAGCCAGCATGATAAAGAGGGTGGTTAACCGCTGCTGCCCGTCCAATACCTCATATTCAGGGAAGCTGCTCATGTTGTATCTTTTTAACACCAGGGTCCCAAGGAAGTAATCTTTATCCGGCTTATGAATAAATGCAAAATACAGATCCTCCAGCAGCTCGATGATATTGTCCGTTTTCCACACGTAGGACCGCTGATATTCAGGGATCAGAAACCAGAAGTTTTCCGAGAAAACCTTCTGCAAAAACTCTTTGTCCGCTTCGATAGTTCCTGCCGGCAATCGTGTTCACCTTCCTTAAGTATAAAATGATCCAAGCCAAAATACCGTTATGTAAAAAACCGGTTCAAGAAGGAAATCCGGTTACCAGGATGGAAAATAAAAACACCCGTTCCAATTTTGCAATCAGCACGGATGTCATATGTATGGACTTGTTATTCAATTGTTCCCCTTGCGCAGCCACGCCAAAAATGAGATTCTATCTATAAGCGCCTGGTCTCACCTATAACGCTGCAGGGTGCGGGACCATACTCCTATTTTAGCACAATAGTTCGCTGTAAACCATAATATTCAAAAAAAACAATGACATGTAATGTAAGCGCATCAATTTACAATAACTGTATTCATTTCCCTGGCGAACTGCTTCCAAATGTGTTGGGGTTAATCCTTTCAAATATTTGGAATAAACTGGCCAAGCCCGAATACATTCTTAATATAATCTATCAGAGAGGAAATGATTGTATTGAGAAATGTAAGCATGGGGCTTGTTACAGCCAACGGAATTGAATTTGAGGGCCTGTACTACTCTTGCCAATTGGCGATTTTTGAAAACTGGTTTGATATGGCAAGAGTTGAAGGAGATTGGAAGATACTGGTGGTCTATAATACTGGAATGGATGCGACCATTGAGGTTTTCCATACTCCGACTGGAAAATGGGTGATGGCCAGAAATATACCCGGCTCCGCCCCGGCGTCCGGACATGCGGAAGGTGAGCATATCCGGCAAAGCCTGAACAAGCTTATGAGATCAGGAGAATTGCAGCCGGCTGCAGAGCTGGAATGATCCAGCGGAAAAAAGAGAGGGGCAAGCCCATGGCTTGCCCCTCTCTTCCATCTGACTGCAGTTGCAGTTGTAGTCCTTCTCCCCACTTATCCCCCCCAAGTAAATTCCACCACATTGCTGGGCTGGTTGCCGATCAGCAAGCGGTTGTCAACCGGCTCGAGATGATAATCAAGCACAGAGCTCATATAAAACTTTTCAATTTCCGACTCTTCGTGGATGTCCATCCGGAAAGAGACGTCCAGCAAGTCCCCGACAGGCATGTTGCGCAGAATGACCGTGATGACATTCATTGCATCCGTCTCCAGCGGGACATGAATCCCGTTGATGATAAAGCTCCCCGGCACCAGACGGGCACACTGCGGCAATGTGGTCCGGTACTGGACATACATGCAGGTCGTCGAACCGGTATTGGTGATGACCGTCCGGCTGGTGACGACGTCTCCCAGCTTGACAACGTCATGGTCCGCAGATTGATCCAGCTTCATTACGGCATCCCGACCCAGCACCCGTTGGGCGATCAGGTAGGGATGAGGCGACTCGTTACGCACACGGGGGTATAACGGCTGATTTTTCAGGCCCTTTTCCAGCGCGAAGGTGTCCGTGTAGGTCTGATGTGTGGTTCCTTCAAGCACATGCAGCTCGGAGGCCAGGGACAGGCTGGTCGTAATTTCCGGCAGCCCGGCCAACCAGGACTCCCATAACGGAGCCTCCGGCTCCGATTGAACATGAAGCGAGAGATGGCATGGAGGAAGGAAGGGGCAGTTGTAGATGATTGGAAGATGCCAGACCAGCGAGTCGGGATCACCGGATTTAGGGGTAATGGAATATTCAGAATTAGAGTTCATCTGTACAAAGAATGTGATGTCCTTCATATGAACATAACGCCCGGTGAAGCTGTCCCGGAATACGGATTCCAGCTCAACCGTCAATCTGTTGTCCCTTGTTACAATCTCCACTGCGGATGCGGGCTGCTCGGAATACCAGATCAGAGGCGCTCGTACGATGCAGTAGCTGAGATCTTCTATATGGAGCAGCGTGCTGTGTCCCTCCGTGTTGGAGATCCATGTCATGCCCAGGCGATCCGCCTTGTCGAATAATTCCATGTCCACTCAACCTTTCTATCCGGATTCAAAGCTGGTTCATTCTATGTGAAGGAAACATGATAAAGACCACCACTCCCTGAAAAAGAGAAAGGTGCTCTTTGTCCCTGCTCCTTTTTAAATGAAATGTCTTGTCCACAGGCATCCTTCCGCAGCATCGTGCTTATAAATATAGGGGAACCGGCAGAGAAGTCTCCGTACACATGATTTTGCGTGCAGCATATGGATAAACCAGGAAAGCGGGGCGATGTTATTCTGATCAGTATTGTAATTTTAACCCGGAACCAGCTGGCGCTGACCCAGGCGTGCCTGGAGAGCATCCGGCGTCACACTCGGGAGCCGTATGAGCTAGTTCTCGTCGATAACGGATCCACGGACGGGACACTGGATTATCTGCGCTCGCAGCCGGATGTGAATCTTATTGAGAACGGGGAGAATAAGGGATTTGCCAGGGGATGCAATCAGGGATTTGAGCGCTCAAGCGGAGATTACATCATGTTTCTGAACAACGATACGGTGGTGACCGAGAATTGGATGACCCATCTGCTGCGGGCACTGAATGACGATTCGAGAATCGGCATGGTAGGCCCTGTGACCAATTATTCCAGCGGTCATCAGCAGGTCAGTGTGTCGTACAGCACACTGGAAGGCTTGGACGATTTTTCGAGACAGCATCAGGAAATCTATGGGGGCATCTATTCCGAGGTCCGCAGGCTTGTCGGATTTTGTTTGCTGACCAAAAGGTCTGTGCTTGAAGAAGTCGGCCTGTTCGACGAAATATACGGGCTTGGCAATTACGAGGACGATGACCTGAGTCTGAGGCTTCTTCGCAGCGGATACGGCATGCGGGTGGCGCTGGACTCCTTCATCCATCATGTCGGTCATGCGACAACCCAGAATGAGCTTCCTGGCAGCAACCTTGCGCAGCTGCTGCATCGGAACGCCGAGATTGCCACCCGGAAATGGGGGAGCAATATTCATCAGCTTATTTATCAGCCGGAGCTCTCCGTTGCGGCCTGTCTGGTGGTCATGAACGCGGAAGGCATTTTGCCCCGAACCCTTGATTCCTTGACGAATGATTTGGAGAAAACCATCGTGGTCGATCTGGGCTCCACAGACTCCACCAGTGACATCGCCCGGTCCTATTCCGCTGAATTTTATTCCTTGACAGAGGCTGGCAGCAAGATCCACACCGCTTACGATGCCTTTGAGAACATCAAATCCGAATACGTGCTGTGGTTATATCAGGGCGATGTGCTGTCAGACAAGGATATTCGCATCCTGCGTGCGCTGAAGCTGTCAACGGAAGGCAGCCCGGACATGATTACCGTCGATTTCTGCGATGGTTTGAACAAAAATGAGTATTTAGCGCCTATCGCGCAGCGTTATATGATCAAGCGCGATCTGGCGGCCCGTAAGTTGTCGACCATACTATTCGGGGTTACGGTCGAGAAACCATCCTGATTAGAAGAGGAGCGTGAAGTGCAGGTGATAGAAGAAGGATTGTTGTCCCTGTGTATGATCGTCAAGAACGAAGAGAAGTGGCTGCCGCGATGCCTGGAGAGCGTTAAGGGCGTGGTGGATGAAATCATTATCGTCGACACCGGATCAACAGACCGGACGAAAGAGATCGCGCAGGAGTATGGAGCGGCTGTCCATGATTTTGAATGGAACGACAGCTTTGCGGATGCGCGGAATTATGGACTGGAGCAGGCCAGGGGAGAATGGATTCTTTGGCTGGATGCTGATGAAGAGGTGGATGCAGAAGGCAGGGAGCATCTGCGGGACGTCCTTTCACAGCAGGAGTGCTTCTTCGGCCGGATCAAGGTTGTGAATTATTACGGAACCTTCCCGGTGAGCTATGACCGCTCCCATATTATGAATCAATACCGCCTGTTCCGTAACGATCCGCAGCTGCGTTTTGCGGGGGCGATTCATGAGCAGCTGGATGTCGAGGCCCTGGACCTGCCCAGGAATTCCGTATTTGTGCTGCCCGTGACCCTGCATCACTACGGTTATTTGGAAGAAACCGTCGCAGAGAAAGGCAAGAAAGAACGGAATTTGCGGCTGCTGGAAAAAGCGCTGGAGGCCGAAAACCATGATCCATGGCTCGATTATCATTATGCAAGCGAGCTTTACCGCAGCGAGAAGTTAGCTGAAGCCTTCGAACGGGTGAATGTATCGATTGCAAGCTTTCTGAAATCCCGGAGAAAACCGCCTTCCTTATTTTATAAGCTAAAATATTCCATACTTATGGCCCTTGGCAGCTACGAGGGCGGATGGCCCGGCATTGAGCTGGCCATCAAGCTGTATCCGGATTATGTAGACCTGCATTTTTATAAAGGTGTCATTCTGATGAGCATGCAAAAATTTACCGAGGCCATTGAAGCCTTCGAGTATTGTCTCACGCTGGATGAAGACCATCCGTCCTATCTGACCATGGTTGGAACGGGCAGCTTCCTGACCTGGTATTATATCGGCAGCTGTTATGAGCTGATGGAGAATCTGCCCAAGGCGGAGCAGGCCTATCGCAAATCGCTGGAGCTGTCGGATACGATGGAGCAGGCCAGGGAAGCGCTGCAGAAGCTGGGTGTTTCTGAATCTGCCCCAGAGAACTGAAGAGGAGAGTCACGATGATTACGATCAGCTTATGTATGATTGTGCGAAATGAAGAAGAAGGACTGGGCCGCTGCCTCTCCGCCATCCGGGAAGCAGTGGACGAGTTTGTGATTGTGGATACCGGATCGACCGATCGTACGAAAGAAATCGCCGCGAAATATACGGAGCATGTCTATGATTTTACATGGATCGACGATTTCGCCGCTGCCCGTAATTTCTCCTTCAGCAAGGCGACGAAGGAGTTCATCATGTGGCTGGATGCCGATGATGTGATCGACGAGGCCAGTGTGAAGAAATTAAAGGAGCTGAAGCGTACCCTGGCTCCGGAGATTGACCGGGTGACCATGCCGTATAATCTGGCTTTTGACGCTTCAGGCAACGTGACATTCAGTATGCGCAGATTCCGGCTGGTGCGCAGATCCCGCAATTTCAAGTGGGAGGGGCCGGTGCATGAGCTGCTGATCACGGACGGACCTATGCTCAATAGCGATGTGGCAGTGGCTCACTTTAAGGATAAGCCATATACAGACCGCAATCTGCAAATTTATCTGGCCCGAGAACGAAGAGGGGAGCAGTTCACACCGCGCGATCTGTACTATTTCGGTAATGAGCTGCGCGATAACGGACGGAACGAGGAAGCGATCACATACTACAACAAATTTCTGGATACGAGGCAAGGGTGGGTAGAGGATAACATCCAGGCCTGCCTGAAAATGGGGGATTGCTACAATAGAATGGAGCGGTATCAAGAAGCTGTCGCCGCTATGAGCCGGTCGCTGTGGTATGATGCGCCGAGGCCGCAATATTGCTCCAATCTGGGTGATATCTTTCTGCATTTGGGCCATCATCAGGTGGCCATCTACTGGTATAAGCAGGCGTACCAAATGGATGGGGCGGCGGAATCGATGGCGATGACCAGCAAGATGATCACCACCTGGTATCCTCATCTGCAGATTTGCCTCTGTTATGACAAGCTCGGGCAGCAAGAGTTGGCCAGCGAACATAACGAGAAAGCGCTGGCCTTCAACCCGCAGCATCCGAGCATGCTCTATAACCGCAAATATTTCATGGGTGTACTGGGCTCGCGTTTTGTCAGGGGAGAAGGCACACCGGAGATTGAGACGGCATAGTATACACCAGAAAGTGAGTAATTCTTGAATAAAGGTTCAGCGTGTGGAGGCGCCCACGAGGTGCTTGTCGCGCTGGACATTTTTTCAAATCTGCTTCAACAGACCAAAAAACGACTGCCATCGACCATTTCGTTGGCAGTCGTGTAAAATCATTGTTATGTTGAACATGATCGTCGGGACAGGGCGATTAACGGTATGTAGTGTTAAATGTACCCTCACCTGATGTTTGGTCAGGCGGATAAGTCGGGGTATCGTTTGAGCCAGGAGAGATGCTGGACAGTACGGTTTCCAGCTTCATTTGCAGCAGCAGTTCCTTGCGAACGACCTCTGTCAGCGTCTGGCGCACACCCTTGCTCACCTTCAGGATGTCGTCAATCGAGGCGGCTGTGCCTGTTCCATGCAGAGTGCCGACAACATGCTGGATATTCTCGGCTTCGGCGTTAATGATATGGCTGAGGCTGATTTCCTCCATCGCCATGGACACGAGCAGCAGGTTGACGGCACCGCTGTGGTCGACTGTGATCGTAGGGGTGATATTCGGAATAGTAGGATAAGACACAGGTAAATTCCTCCTTAAAATGTGTTATGGTCGCGATGATACGTAAATGACTTCACCTCCCCATAGGGTAAACGCTACTATCGATGGTTTAGTATATAAGCTTCTCAACCTGTACTATTACCCCTCTTATAAATAAAAATCAATAACACATTCAGCAAAAGCTACATACATTATCCTAGGACTTAACCCACCCCCGCCGGAATAAGGAGTTATCGCAAGAGAGAGGATGTGTAAAAATGTCGCAGGCAAACATTCCTAATATTACGCCTTACATTTCTCTTACAAGAGACGGAGCAGTAGACCTGATATTGTCATCGATCGCCATGCAAGAGCTTGGGCTGAGCCATATCATCAATGCCGAAGCGGAGAAGATCCAGTACGCGTTGGGCACGCTGCCGGGAGGCGGCCTCAATCCACCGCCGAGTCTCGATGAAATTACAGCGCTGAACTGCAATGTGCGCGAGACGCTTAGTGAAGTGATGAAGACGGAAATGGTTCTTCAGAACAAGATGGATTCATTGAAGAATTTTGTGAAATGCGCGAATGGCGCCAAAGGTCCGACAGGTCCGCAAGGCCCGGCAGGCCCAGCAGGTCCGCAAGGTCCAGCAGGTCCGCAAGGTCCAGCAGGTCCGCAGGGTTCGATAGGTCCGCAGGGTCCAATAGGTCCGCAAGGTCCAATAGGTCCGCAAGGTCCAGCAGGTCCAGAAGGCCCGCAAGGTCCAGAAGGCTCGCAAGGTCCAGCAGGCCCAGCAGGCCCGCAAGGTCCGAAAGGCGATCAAGGTCCGGCAGGCCCGCAAGGTCCGAAAGGCGATCAAGGTTCGGCAGGCCCGCAAGGTCCACAGGGTCCGCAAGGTCCTCCAGGACAATGCGAATGCCAAAAATGCTGCTGCAGAAAGTGCCATTGCAACTGCTGCATTTGCAACCAGTGTGTGCCGAGCTGCGGCAAAGTGTATCTCACCCTGCCGACAGAAAGCGATGTCTCGGATATGACCTATGATGAAGATGAGGTCATCGTGCACAATCCTGGATTGTACTATATGGAATGGAATGTCTCGCTGGGGCCGTCGCAGCCATCGCCATCGCTGTTCTCGCTGCTGATCAATGACCAGCCTTACAGCGGATCGTCGACCTATGCGAGCTACGGTATCCTTTCCTCCAGCAGAGTCGGTTATCTGAACGCGGGAGACCGGATCAGCATCTCGAACCGCTCCGATTCGGAACGCTACCTGCAGAGTGCGATCGCAGGCAATACGGCAGGCCATCTGTCCATCTTTATGATCAGCCAGTGATTTCCATGCACATATATATGTATATGCAGCCACAGGCCCGCACAGAACGGCAGCAGCCCTAAGATGAATCATCATCACTCGGAAATGGACTATTGAGGGCTCCTCAGTAGTCTATTTTTGGTTATAACTCCTTTTTATGCGGCATATATATGTGTCAGAAGAGTATCCATTTCGGATTGCCAGCAAATCGCAAGTCTGTCCCTGGGTAGGGGATGGGTTTATTTATGCAGCGGAAGGTTGTCGAAAACGTGAAACATCAGGATATTGAAGTGCAAGCGCTGACCCAAGCGATGGACAATACGGATAATCGTCGAATATACGAGCGCTATCTGGCTGTAAAGCTGTATCTTGAAGGGGAAAATTTCACGTCCATCGCCAGGTCGCTGGGGCGTACAAGACAGACGGTCAAGAGTTATATTGACATTTATCAAAGCAAAGGAATCGAGGGGCTGAGCGAAGCCTATTATGCCACGCTTACCCGCAAGCTTAGCGCTTCACAAGAGGCCGAATTGAAGGCATTGCTGGCGCGCAAACGTCCGCTTGATGTGGGGCTGGGCGATTATTATTGCTGGAACAACAATCTCATCAAGCAATGGATCATGAAGGAGTATGGCCAGTCCTACAGCAAACGGGGCATAAGCAAGCTGCTTCAGCGCTGGGGCTTCCATTCCACGAAAGCGAACTTTACGATCGTCTCAGCTGATCCGATCACGGATATACGTTGTACAAGAGTGACGTTTCCGACGCTCAAGACTATGATCAAGCATGCCGGGAAAGGCCGCATTGTGTACGAAGACCAGTCCCTGATGCTCCCCTACTATCTTCTCCAGCATGGCCGATACCTTGAAAAATCGGACAGCTGGAACGTGTTCACCCATGAGGGTCAAGGGAAACTACGCTTTTTGGACGGCATCCGTTTTCTGAAGAATGCTTTGCGCGATCACCCTGCAGGAGCTCTGTTTGCGGTAATGGGCTTTAACCGGCTGGAGCATATAAGCGGCTTTGAACCTTATCTGCGAAAAAATCCGCGCCTGACACTTATCTTTTTACCTCCCTACACTCCGAATCTGGACCCGGCTGGCAGCAGCAAGGAAGAACCTTAGGAGAATGATTAAGACAGGGATACCTGGAGGGTTTCTTCAACATGCACTGGAGAAGCCCTCTATTTTCATAAGCACAGTGGCTGCAAATAGATCGACCCGGCAGCTTCGGGCGACATTATAAAGGGAGGTTGTACACCACTTATGAGCGATACAACCGCAACGATTTTCGGAGCAACCTATCTGCGAATTTCACGGAGTAAAGGCGAAAACGAGGATACCTTGCAGAATCATCGCGAAATCATGGCATCGTTCTGTCAGCAAAACGGGTACAGCTACGAAACCTATGAAGAGATTGTAAGTGGTGGGAAGTACGAGCTTGAAGAAAGACCGCAACTGCAACGGCTGCTGCAGAATATAGAAAAATACCGAGCGATTTTTACTGTGTCACTGGACCGGCTTTCGCGGAACGGATTGATATCCCAGCAAATCAGGCAACTGTGTATAGAAAATGGTATCCAGATCATCACCCCATCACAGACCTTTGATTTGTGCAATTCACTGGAAGACCGCGTGCTGTATGATGTAAGCTCCATATTTGCCACGCTGGAATACGAAATGATCGGACGCAGGAACAAATACAATACAGCGCAGCGGACCCGGCGCGGGGAGTATGTCAGCGGGAAACCCGCTTATGGCTATAGAAGAAACCATCTCACCCGTAAACTGGAAATTCATGAACCGGAAGCAGAGGTTGTACGCTACATCTTCAAGCTTCACAGCGAAGGCCTGGGCGTGCGAAGGATTACCGATATGCTCAACAGCGAAGGTTATAAACCCCAGCTGGGCCACAGCTTCACGACGGCCACCGTGAGAAGGATGCTTGGAAATCCGGTCTACAAGGGATGTCTGGTTCTGCACGTCCGCAAACGAGTCAAGGAGAACGGCAAGTATACCTTCAAGGTGTCGGACGTGATCACGACGGACAACGCCCATCCGGCCATCATTGCTCCCGAAGAGTGGGATCAGGCCAACCGGGAGCGTACGCAGCGCAGCGAACAGGCCGTGAGCCTGCGCGAGAAAACCGCTGTCAAGTCGGGCACCGCCATGCTGAAGGACTTGCTCTTTTGTGGAGTATGCGGCAGGAAGCTTGTTATCAAAAAGGAAAGAAACAGAGCTCATTTCTTCATCAGGCGCTGCGAGCATCTGCTGCCGGACAGTGGGGATCGGTGCGGGAACCACGGCATGAAACTGAAGTTCCTGGAAGAAGAAATTCTGTTGCATATCCAGGCATACCGCCAACGGCTGCGGCGGGAGCTGTGGCTTCTGAAGCGGCAGGAACTGCTTGATCCGTGCTCCGAACTCCGGGAACAGCTCGTTCACCTGGAATACGAGATGAATGAAAACAGGAAGCAGCAAGCCAATCTGCTGGAGCTTGCAGCGCAAGCAATTTTCCCGGACGATGAGTTAAAGGACATGAAAAAAAGTCTGCTGGACCAAGAGAATGCTTTGCGGGGGATGAAGGCGACAGTTCTGCAGTACATACAGGAGTTTGAGGCTTTCTCCGCGCGGGAGCAGGTGAATGCTATCCTGGATTTGCTTGATCAATTTCCCTTCCAAACGCCTGAAGAGCAGAACATCACCTTGAAGCAGTTCATCCGGCGGATCAATTATACAAGGGTATTCCCTGACGAGATCCAGGCTCTGCATGAAAGAAACCGTGAACGTGAGCAATATCCGTTCCGCTACACGATTGAGTATTTTTGAAGCCCCGAATAAGCTTCAGGGCGAACCGGAAAGGGACAGTTGGGAGGCAAACACCATGAATGAAGAAACCGGGATCTTTGGAGCAACCTACTTGCGTATATCACGGGATAAGGGGGAGAACGAAGATACACTGCAGAACCATCGCGAACTCATGCAGAGATTCTGTGCAGAAAACAATTACAAATTCGAGCTGTACGAGGAAATTGTGAGCGGAGGCAAGCACAATCTGGAAGCACGCCCCGAGCTGCAGAAGCTGATCGGCCATATTGAACGCTATCAGGCCATTTTTGCGGTGTCACTGGACCGTCTTTCACGAAACGGAGTGGTCTCGCAGCAGATCAAGAAGCTTTGCATCGAACAGGATATTAAGATCATTACCCCTTCCCAGACATTTGACCTGGCCAATTCACAGGAGGATCGGCTGCTGTACGATGTGAGCTCTTTCTTCGCCGTGCTGGAGTATGAGATGATGGCCCGCAGGAACAAGCTCAATAAAATTCAGCGCGCCAGACGGGGAGAATATGTGGTCGGCAAGCCTGCTTACGGATACAGACGAAATCCGGAAACGAGGAGGCTTGAAATCCACGAGCCCGAGGCCGAGCTGATACGGTACATTTTCAGGCTGCATCAAGAAGGCTTTGGCAGCCGTAAAATTGCGAACATTTTGCAGCGTGAAGGCTATAAGCCGTCACGGTCGGATACCTACTGGCCCTCAACCATCAAGAGAATTCTTCAGAATCCCGTGTATAAGGGAACGGTGGTCTTGCAGAATTACAAACGGGTCAGAGAAAACGGGGAGCACAGGTATAAGGTAATGGATAAGATTATCACGGATCATGCCCACCCCGCCATCATTCGGCCGGAGGAGTGGGAGCAGGTCAATCAGAAACGTGCGGAACCCGGTGCGCAGACCATCCTCACCCGCGAGAAGCAGGCCGGCAAAACAGGAGCTACGATGCTCAAAGACCTGCTGTTCTGCGGGATATGCGGCAGAAAGCTGGTTATCCGCAAGGAAAAGCACGGGATATATACGCTCAAGCCATGTGGTTATACTTTACCTGATCGCATGGAGAACTGCTATAACCGGGGAATCCGGCTGGAGTTCCTCGAAGAAGAAGTGGTCATGAAAATTCAGGCTTATAAGCAGCGGCTTGAGGCCGACCTTCTGCATTTGCTGCAGCAAGAGCATGAACAAATCTCCGCCGGTCTCCAGGAGTCTCTGGCCCGGAATGCAGCCCGGCTTCGGAAAATCGAACGGCAGCAGTCCAACCTTGTACGGTTGGCGCTGTCCGGGATTTTCTCGCCCGAAGAGCTCAGCAGCAAAAGACAAGCTTTGGCGGAAGAAGGCCAGATGCTGCTGGAAACCAGGGAGAAGGTGCTGCAGCAAATGCGGGATTTGGACGAGCAATCTTCTACGAACCGCCTGATGCATGTGATTCAAATACTGGAGGAATTCCAATACCAGACGGCGGAAGAGCAGAACGAGACCTTGAAGCAGTTTGTCAAACGAATCCGCTATATGAGGACCATGCCAGAGGAAATCCGGAAGCTGTCTACCCGGAACCCGGAACGTCAAGTCCAGCCCTTCAGTTATACCATTGAATATTTTTAAGTATCCGGCCGCTCTTCGACGTATTCGCGTACATGAAGGGTGGCTATAAGCTTTGATGTCTCCATACGCCCTGTTTTTTAAACACAGCGCCCCCTTCTAGCCTGCCAATTCGGCCAGCGTCTCTTGGGAAAATTCTTTATGAACCCGTGAATATTACTGTGTAGTAGTTTTACTCTCAATTAACTTACTATTAGTATGTTAATTCTATTTGAATCTTACTATAGACTTATAACTAAAGAGAGATGTAAGAAATATTCGATATCTCAGGAGGATGATGACCATGGATGAAGATAGTCATTTAACACTCATATCACGCTTTCATAAGTTGTCCCAGTATCATATCAAACTTGCCATGATTTTTTATAATCATAACCAATCTATACCCTGCCTGATCTTCTGCGACCGGGCTCTTACCTCCATGCTTGAAGCCTTATACATCCAAACAAACAACAAATCTTTTCCAAAAAGGTATTTTTCTATGGACGAGCTTCTGCATTTATTGCACTCCGAAGCTTCTCCGGCATTGGATGTGGTCATTTTTATCGGGACTGTTCAATATTTGGCATCTGATATGGAAAGAGAGCAGGTCTCTAAAATGAAGAAAAAAAACGTAAACCGCTTGTTAAGAAGAACCGATGAGCTCCTGTATCTTTTGTCAACCAGGATTACAGATGATCCGTCAAAGCTGTATCAGTCCATTTTTCAATAAAAATTTCACATACATAAATGCAGCTTGGCCTACCAGACGCCGGAGGAGCAGAACAGGATGTTGAAGCAGTTCATCCGGCGAATGAAAAGCCAGTCATATAAAAGCTTGTAGCTTTCGAATTTTTGGAAGTGCTGATAGGAGGGATGCGACATGACAACTAAGGTATATGTTTCAAAAAACGGTGTTGTATCAGAGGCGGTAGGTTCGCAGCCGAAAGATGCTCTTTTGTTTGCACCTTCTAAGAAAAGCGCCACGCAGGTGATTCGGGAGCAGCGGGCTAGCCGACTGAAAAACAGTCAGTTCATCAAAGAACGTTTTGCTGAAGCTTTTAGAAGTCAACAGTAATATCGGATCTGTGCTGCAATACAAGTCTTTCCATTCACAGACTCGACCCAATTGTTGTCTTTGGGGAAAAACCGACAGTCAGGTAACCACCTGACTGTCGGTTTTTTTATAATTTAGTAAAATAACTTTTTCTTTGGAAACAAACGAAATGTTCTTATATACCTGTGTCGTATATAGATTATAGCAAGGGCCAGCCAGACAAACTGTTCAATACATGCAACGATTCTCAAAATTATGTTTGGTACATAGCGAGATTACCGGACAGTAGCAACGGTTATAAAACTCGTCGGACAATCTCTGTGACAGCTTGTTCTAATTCGTTCAACATCCTCATAGACTAAACGTAGAGATAGGCTCAGGCGTCAAATAAAGAAGCCGGGATTTCCCGAGAGGCGCAAAAGGCATGAGCGAAATGACTGGTGTGTGATCCAGGCAAATCTTTGGATTTTCCGGAAAGGGGCATATGTCCAGTATAAACGAAATTGTTAGTTTAACAATGAGTTTACAAGCGTAGTTCTGTTATGTATACTTAAATAAGTTGTTAATAGGAGGTTGAACTCATGAACGACGACCAATTAGACCGTATGGAAGAAATGTTGAAATCGCTCATCAAAATGGTTGGGGAAAGTAATAGCAGATTGGAAACACTTGAGGAAGATGTGCGAGAGGTCAAAGTTAGTGTCCATGAACTGACTCAAGGGCAAGAAAGGCAAGACCGTATTCTTGAAATGCTCTCCGTTAAAGCCATTGAAACAGATTCCTATATCCGGGATTTTAAACGAAAATTGCAGTGAAGCCCACTCATTCCAAATCATGAGTGGGCTTTTATTTTCAGTCTGAGGCATCAAATAAGAAGCCATGATTTCCCGAGTGTCGGAACAGGGAATTGGACAGCCTTTCTCCTCATACACTGTATTACCACACAAGGGGAGGAGCAGCATCATGGGGGAACACAGGGAACCGGTACAGAATAAGAACAGCATCAGACCGGAAGGATACGGTTTTGAACTGAATGAACCTGATATTCGTGTAATGGCACAAGCGTTTATCAATTTATACAAGAAGGTCGGACGCCGAACGCAGAAGGCAGACCATAGCCGGCACAAGCAAAATCCTCCCTGGCAGGCATAACCGCCACATCGGCAGCATATAATGGAAGTAATAGTAAGGAAGTTGCCGCTTGGGAAGAAAATAGCTTATTGGATGTGGGAGCAAAGGATGATGCAAATAACTGATCATTCATCTATTAATAAGATTAAGCTGGCATGATGAACTGAAAACAAAATCTTTTTGTAAAGTCTACACCATGGATTCAATCCTTTATGGTATAGACTTTTTGTCGTCAAAACGATCGTCGCTGTCACGGGGCGGTTACATTTGTTGATACGGCGCGATAGCGGGCTTGTCTCCTTTCTTCAGTTCCTTACTGTCTATTTTTTCCAAAAGAGCCGAAATCGGACGAGTGCCTTAACACTGTTGAATTGGGGCTGGAATATATTAGACTATCAGAACCGAAAGGGGAGATAGAAGTGTCCCAATCTAATGTGCCGAATATTACGCCAACGATCACTGTATCAAGAGATGATGCCATATCTTTAATCGTTGCTTCCATAGCTATGGAAGAGCTGGGACTCAGTCATATATTGAATGCTGAAGGCGAGAAGCTTCAATATGTGCTGGGGACTTTACCTGGTGTGTCAGCGCCAGTTGCTTCCATCAGCGATTTATTGGCAGTTAATGAAAGCATTCGGAAAACGCTGCAAGAAACGATCAATAAAGACTGGGTGTTAAGCAACAAACTGGAAACGGCCTTGTCAGCTACGAATCTTGTAGGGCCAGCGGGTCCGACAGGAGCCACGGGAGCGACAGGGGATACCGGAGCTACAGGAGCGACAGGGGATACCGGAGCGACAGGAGCAACGGGTGATACCGGAGCAACAGGAGCGACGGGTGATACCGGAGCCACCGGAGCAACGGGTGATACCGGAGCAACAGGAGCGACGGGTGATACCGGAGCAACAGGAGCGACAGGCGATACCGGAACTACAGGAGCGACAGGCGATACTGGAGCCACCGGAGCTACAGGCGATACTGGAGCGACAGGAGCAACGGGTGATACCGGAGCAACAGGAGCGACAGGGGATACTGGAGCCACAGGAGCGACAGGCGATACCGGAGCAACAGGAGCGACAGGCGATACCGGAGCGACAGGAGCAACGGGCGATACCGGAGCGACAGGAGCAACGGGCGATACCGGAGCTACAGGAGCAACGGGTGATACTGGAGCCACGGGAGCGACAGGGGATACCGGAGCGACAGGAGCGACGGGCGATACTGGAGCCACGGGAGCGACAGGGGATACCGGAGCTACCGGAGCAACGGGCGATACTGGAGCTACCGGAGCAACAGGAGCGACAGGGGATACCGGAGCAACAGGAGCGACAGGGGATACCGGAGCTACAGGAGCAACGGGTGATACTGGAGCCACGGGAGCGACAGGCGAAACCGGAGCAACAGGAGCGACGGGTGATACCGGAGCTACAGGAGCGACAGGCGATACTGGAGCGACAGGAGCAACGGGCGATACTGGAGCGACAGGAGCAACGGGTGATACCGGAGCAACAGGAGCAACGGGCGATACCGGAGCAACAGGAGCGACGGGTGATACCGGAGCTACAGGCGATACTGGAGCAACAGGAGCAACGGGCGATACCGGAGCGACAGGAGCAACGGGCGATACTGGAGCTACCGGAGCGACGGGCGATACTGGAGCCACGGGAGCGACAGGCGAAACCGGAGCAACAGGAGCAACGGGCGATACCGGAGCAACAGGAGCGACAGGGGATACCGGAGCGACAGGCGATACTGGAGCGACAGGCGATACTGGAGCGACAGGAGCAACGGGCGATACCGGAGCAACAGGAGCGACAGGGGATACCGGAGCCACGGGAGCGACGGGCGAAACCGGAGCAACAGGAGCAACGGGCGATACCGGAGCAACAGGAGCGACAGGGGATACCGGAGCGACAGGAGCGACAGGAGCGACGGGTGATACTGGAGCCACGGGGGCGACGGGTGATACGGGAGCCACGGGAGCGACAGGCGATACGGGAGCCACCGGAGCAACGGGTGATACGGGAGCCACGGGAGCGACAGGCGATACTGGAGCCACGGGAGCGACAGGGGATACCGGAGCTACAGGAGCAACGGGTGATACTGGAGCCACGGGAGCAACGGGCGAAACCGGAGCCACGGGAGCAACGGGCGATACCGGAGCAACAGGAGCGACAGGGGATACCGGAGCCACGGGAGCAACGGGCGATACGGGAGCAACAGGAGCGACAGGGGATACCGGAGCCACGGGAGCAACGGGCGAAACCGGAGCCACCGGAGCAACGGGTGATACCGGAGCTACAGGAGCAACGGGTGATACCGGAGCCACCGGAGCAACGGGTGATACCGGAGCTACAGGAGCAACGGGTGATACCGGAGCAACAGGAGCGACGGGTGATACAGGAGCTACCGGAGCAACGGGTGATACCGGAGCCACCGGAGCGACAGGGGATACTGGAGCAACAGGAGCGACGGGTGATACCGGAGCGACAGGAGCAACGGGTGATACTGGAGCCACGGGAGCAACGGGCGAAACCGGAGCTACCGGAGCAACGGGTGATACAGGAGCTACCGGAGCAACGGGTGATACCGGAGCAACAGGAGCGACAGGGGATACTGGAGCAACAGGAGCAACGGGCGATACTGGAGCCACGGGAGCAACGGGCGAAACCGGAGCTACCGGAGCAACGGGCGATACTGGAGCCACGGGAGCAACGGGCGAAACCGGAGCTACCGGAGCAACGGGCGAAACCGGAGCCACGGGAGCAACGGGCGAAACCGGAGCGACAGGAGCAACGGGTGATACTGGAGCCACGGGAGCGACGGGGGATACGGGAGCCACGGGAGCGACAGGCGAAACTGGAGCGACAGGAGCAACGGGTGATACTGGAGCCACGGGAGCGACAGGGGATACCGGAGCGACAGGAGCAACGGGCGAAACCGGAGCGACAGGAGCGACGGGTGATACTGGAGCCACCGGAGCAACGGGCGAAACGGGAGCCACGGGAGCGACGGGTGCTACCGGAGCCACCGGAGCAACGGGTGCTACCGGAGCCACCGGAGCCACGGGTGCTACCGGAGCCACGGGAGCCACGGGCGATACTGGAGCCACCGGAGCAACGGGCGAAACGGGAGCGACGGGAGCGACGGGCGAAACTGGAGCCACAGGAGCTACAGGAGCTACGGGGGCGACCGGAGCCACAGGAGCGACAGGCGAAACCGGAGCCACGGGAGCAACAGGACAAACTGGTGTCACCGGCCCAACGGGCCCCACGGTGACCAGTAACAATCTAACTGCTACGACGAATCGAACTCCAGCTGGTCCAATAGTGGCTCCAGGCGCTATTATACCACTTGATAATGCTACTAAAAACGGAACAGCAATTGATCTTAGTGGTAGTACGATCACTCTAGCCCCGAACCAGCAGTATTATGTCTCATATAACACGAATGTGTATACGCCGACTCCAGGAGTTTATGCTGCAACACTCAATTTGGATGGCACGCCAGTTATAGGAACACAATCAAACGTTACTATAACTAACCCACCTGCCGACCCAACCCTTGAAAATTACAATCTCTCTGGAGGATCTATTGTGAGTACCGGTGGAACGACCGGTAATCTGACACTGACTAATGCAGGAAATGTAACCACCAGCTTTAACAATATTGCTGTATCTGTTATCAAGCTGGCTTAATCAAGCATCATTATTGGTTGCCCTTCGGACGCTTATGCCGTTCCGAAGGGTGTTTTTTTAGACCGTCCGGAGAATTGTGGCTTGTCATATGAATTCTATGTTGGTCTGAGACGGGCCATCCTGGAATACAATGGAGTGACAGATAAATATGAGACTGTACATCACACATTCCTGAACGAGGGATGTATCCACAGTAAAGAGGTGTTCTTATGGATAAACCAAGCATCTCGTTATGCATGATCGTGAGGAACGAGGAAAAATATCTTCCGAAATGTCTCGGCAGTGTCCAGAGAATTGTGGATGAGATCATTATTGTGGACACCGGATCAACGGATGATACGGTTGCGATTGCGAAGGCTTTTGGAGCCAAGGTGATTGAGATGCCGTGGCAGGACAGCTTTGCGGACGCCCGCAACCGGAGCTTCGAGGAAGCGACAGGGGACTGGATCCTCTGGCTGGACGCTGATGAAGAGATGGACGTGGATGAAGCCGATAAGCTCAAAGAACTGCTGACCCGGGATTCGATCCGCGAGCAGCGAATCGAGGGCATTCAATTTGTGTTCTGCAATCATCTTGAAGGGGGTGGCATGGAGTACAATTATTTGCACCGAATGGTGCGGAACCGGCCGCAATATCGCTTTGAAGGGAGGATTCACGAACAAATTCTGCCCAATATGCTGGATCTGGATCCTCGTATGCAGCTTGGACAGGTGGATATTCATGTTCATCATTACGGTTATCTGGCCCAAAATATAGTTGATCAGGATAAAGTCCGCCGTAATGTAAAGCTGCTTCAGCAATCTGTGGCGGAGTATCCGGAATATCCGCATTATCTTTATTATTTGGGTGTTGAGCTATACAGAATGAACGATCTGGAGGGAGCTCTCCACCATTTTAATGAATTTTTGAACAGGGCGGGCAACTCCGGACAGGGGATACTGGCCAGTGGGTACAAATACAGGCTCATTACTCTGGCAGATCTGGGGCGTTATCGTGATCTGGTTCATACCTGTATGGAAAGCATTGCCCGTTTTCCCGACTTTACGGATTTGTATCATTTAAGTGCGATGGGCCACGATGCTTTGGGGGAAACCGGCAGGGCCATTGATACATTGCGGAATGCGCTTCGAATCGGTCCGGCCGAGGAGGGATATCCAAGCATAGCGGGACACGGGACATATCTAACATGCCGGGATCTCGGCCGACTGTACGCATCCTCTGGAAATGCAAAGCACGCGGACCTGTATTTTACCCTGGCAAGTCTGATGGCCGGTGATACAAGGGTTACATTTCAGGAACAACCTTTTTAAAGGTTTTGGAAGCCGGCGATCAGCAACATTTCACGATCCTGGGCATAATCTGTAAAAGATAACATTCAAGATCAGAAAGTGAAGTGGGAATATGCTTGTACATAAAGCCTATAAATTTCGCATCTATCCCAACCAGAATCAGGCTGTTCTCATCCACAAGACAATAGGCTGTTGCCGTTTTGTATTTAATCACTTTTTGGGATTATGGATTGAAACCTACCGCAGCACAGGAAAAGGATTATCGTATGCCACATGCTCCGCTAAATTAACGAAATTGAAGCAAGAACTCGTATGGTTAAAGGAACCGGATAAGTTTTCCCTGCAAAATGCCCTCAAGAATCTGGCGGATTCTTTTGGTCGATATTTCAAGAAACAAAATAATGCCCCCCGATTCAAGAGCAAAAAGAATCCTGTCCAGTCCTATCAAACCAATTATACCCATGGCAATATTTCGATCCAAGGCAACAAGTTGAAACTCCCCAAATTAGGGTGGGTGAGGCTTGCCAAGTCAAGAGAAGTGGAAGGTCGCATTATCAATGCCACGATCAGATACAATCCTTCGGGCCAATACTTTGTTTCGCTATTAGCAGAAACAGAAGTAAAACCCCTGTCAAAAACAAACCAGGAAGTAGGCATTGATGCTGGTTTAAAAGATTTTGCGATCCTGTCCAGCGGCGAAGTGTTCGAGAATCCGAACTCCCTGCGGAACATGGCACAAAAACTCGTTCGTGAACAGCGTATTCTTTCCAGACGTGTGGAAGGTTCTTCGAACTGGGCTAAACAACGGGTAAAGGTAGCTCGCATTCATGAAAGCATGGCCAATGCCCGAAGAGACTACCTGCACAAGATTTCAACGCATATTGTCAAAAACCACGACCTGATTGCGATGGGAGATGTGCAGGTGTCCAGCCTGATGAAGAATCACAAACTGGCCAAAGCCATTGGCGAAGTGTCCTGGTATCCATTTAGAGTGATGTTGGAATATAAGGCCAAGTGGTATGGACGCAGGATCGTTGCCGTAGACCGGACCTTTGCCTCTGCTCAGCTTTGCTCATGTTGTGGATATCACAATCATGAGGTCGAAGATTTTCGTCTGTGGGAGTGGGTATGCCCGGAATGCCAGCATCACCATGATCAAGCTCTCAATGCAAGTAAAAATATTCTTGCCGAAGGCAAAAGACTCCTGTCTGACTAGTCGCAGTAACCGCAGGAACTGCGGGGATAGCTTGGTAGTACATCATGTACGAATTCTGTTCAGTAGAACGGACTACCCAAGAATCTCGTGGCTTTCGCCATGGGAGGTTCAAAATGCCATACAAAAGCAGGGAACCTTCTCCTTATCCTGGGCATATATTAGGGGTGATAACGAACTCCTAAGGCATCTGACAAGATCGACCGGTTATCCCATCTTAAAACAAGGAGAGAACAGCGAATGTCTGAGGATCTGTTAACCATAGCTATACTGGCCAAGGATAAGGCGCATGCTTTACCTCTGTATTTGAATATGATTGAACGGCAAACTTATCCCTCCTCCCGGATTAATCTCTATATCCGGACGAACAACAACAACGATCACACGGCAGAGGTTCTGAGAAACTGGGCGGATCGGGTGAGGGACGCTTATCATGAGGTGTACTTCAACGACAGCGATATCGAGGAGCGGGTACAGGATTACGCTCCCCACGACTGGAACGCGCTCAAGCTCAAAGCGTTGGGAAAGATCCGACAAGAATCCGTACAGTGGGCGATGGATCGAGGCACTCACTATTTTGTGGCGGATTGCGATAATTTCGTTGCTCCGGACACGATTGAAACCTTGCTGAATACCAAAATGCCGGTGATCGGGCCGTTATTAAAGATAGCTGAGTCACCGGGAGCCTTCTACTCCAATTATCATCATCTGACCGATGATAACGGTTATTTAAAATCGTCCACCCAGCACCATGAAATTCTGTTTGGAACGGTCAAGGGCCTGATTCAGGTGGATGTCGTTCATTGTAGTTATTTAATCCGCAAGGAATATCTGCAATATGCACAATATGATGATGATAGTTATCGCTTTGAATATGTGATCTTCAGTGACGGGTTGAGAAAAGCCGGGATTCCCCAGTATATCGACAATCGGCGGGTGTACGGGGCGCTAACGTTTGTGGACACAGCACAAGACTTCGTGGAGAAGAACGTTGAGCCGAATTTTTACGAGCTTGCAGGCTTACAGGAAATGGGGTCAGCAAACGATATAACATAATTTTTACACGGAGGCGTTAATATGTTAGCTCCACTCACACAACCGGAGCACGAGGACAGAATCAGGATTGGAAATGGATGCCGCAGTGGACCGGGATTGGTCATTTCCGTTTCAAATCGCATGGAAATGGAGGATAATGTCGAGATCGGCCCCTATGTCTCACTGAGTGATGCGGCCGCTCTTGACGAAGTGTTACAGATCTCTGTACCAGGGAAGCCGGCCCCTTCCGCTCAGAGCCTGCTGCGGATTGGAGAACGCGTGCGCATCGGAGCGCGGGCAACGGTATCCGGCAGCATTCACATTGGCAGATGCTCGGTCATCCAGCCGGGCAGCGTTGTCGTCTCAGATGTGCCTGAGGCATGCAGAGTAGCCGGTAATCCGGCGGTTGTGACCGCTGTTTATGATCCAGCCACATGCTCATGGGAGGATGTGGGCACCCCACAGGAAGCGGAGGCAGCGCTTGCCCGGCGCAAGAACCAGCGGCATGCTACAATCACCAACCCTATTACGAACAGGTTCTGCAAGAAATCCGTGCCCTCAGGGCTCAAGTGATGTAAAGGAGAAGCGAAAGCGATGAGTTTGCCAACGTTCAAGGTGTTTGGGGAAGGCACTCAACTGGCACCCGGCGGAGTTGTGGAAGGCGCGGAAAAGATAACGCTTGGCCGTCAGATCTCTGTGCATGCTCCTTATCGGTTGACTGCACAGACCAGCGCGGACTGGAATGAGACTTCACCACCGCTGCTCTCGATCGGGGACAGGTGCACAACCAGTTCCGGCCTGGTCATTGACGCTTCCTATTCCGTCAAGCTGGAGTGCAATGTCATGATTGGCCCCAACGTGTTGATAACCGATAAAATTCCGTTTCAGTTGGGGAATGATCCGTTTTTCATGGGATATGAAAACCGCCCGGCAGGCGAGCTGACCATTGGCGCGGACACACTCATCGACAGCGGCGTGGTGGTGGAAGGCAGTCTGCGGATCGGCAGAGGCTGCCTCATCCGTCCGAACAGTGTGGTGGTTCAGGATATTCCCGATTATTGTGAAGTGTCCGGCAATCCGGCCAGGATCACCCGGATTTACATGCCGCATCCGGGGGAATGGGTTGCGGTTGCCAGCAGGGAGGAGGCTGACATGCTGCTGGAGCAGCGCCGGAGCCAGCCCTTCTTGTCGATCTGCATTCCTACCTATAACCGGGCAGCCTGTCTGAACCAATGTCTGCAGTCGATTTTCTCGCAGATTGGGGACACCCCGCTGATTGAAGTGGATGTGTCCGATAACGCCTCGACCGATGAGACGCCCGAGGTCGTCCGGCGGTATATGGAGACGTACTCCAATTTGCGTTATTCCCGCAATGATGAGAACCTGGGGGCGGACCGCAATATTTTGAAGATCACGGATGAAGCACGCGGAGCATTCATCAAGCTGCAGGGAGACGATGATTTTTTTGTAGAGAACACCATTTGGCCGTTACTGTCTGTCATCCAGCAGAACTCTGATTGCGGACTCATTTTTATTAATGTTCTGAACGGGGACGGCAACGTGATCCGTGATGAGGGAGCGGACTGCTTCCTTGGACACCTCAGCTACAACGCCACCTTCATGACTTCGATCATTCTGCGGCAGGCAGACTGGCAGCAGGTTGAAGATAAAACACGCTTCATCGGCTCCTCGCTGACCCAGTTCTATTTTCAATTCGCGGTGTTGTCCGGCGTCAATCCGAAATTTGCTATGATGAACTCTTGCATGTTCACCTATGCGGGCAATGAACCGAAGGGATACAACATGGGCGAGGTTTTTGTCAGAAATTATATGGATATATTAGGTTTTTTCTCTGGTAAAGGATTAACCGAGGAAGGCATCAAACGTGATAAAGAGCGGACGCTGCGAAGCTTTCTGATGCCGTCGTATCCGTCGAATCGCCGCCGTTTTGCCCCGGAATTCACGGCTGGCTTCGAGGAGATTTTCACGGAATACTATCAGGATGAGCCTTATTATCAAGAAGTCCTGGCATGGTTCCGCAGCGTGGGATAAGCGGGAATCGTACCTTAAATAAGGAGAGATTGCTACATGTCTCAGGAATTCGTAACTGTAGCCATATTGGCTAAGGACAAAGCGCATGTTTTGCCTTTGTATTTGGATATGATTGAACAGCAAACGTATCCCTCCTCTCAAATAAATCTCTATATCCGGACCAATAACAATAACGATGGCACCACAGAGATGTTGAAAACATGGCTCGATCGGGTGAAAGATGCCTATCATGAAGTCTATTTCGACGATTGTGATGTGGAAGAGCCTGTACAGAACTACGGACCCCGTGAGTGGAATCCCCTCAAGCTTAAAGTGTTGGGCAGGATCCGGCAAGAATCCATACAGTGGGCGATGGATCGGGGCACCCACTATTTTGTGGCGGATTGCGACAATTTCATTGCACCGGATACGATTGAACGGTTGCTGAATACGGAAATGCCGGTGATCGGACCCTTATTAAAAGTAGCTGAGAGACCGCAAAGCCATTACGCCAACTTTCATCATCAGGTCGATGAGAGGGGTTATATGAAAGCGTCCACCCAATACTATGAAATCCTTTACGGGGCGCTCAAGGGATTGGTTCAAGTGAATGTCATTAATTGCACGTACTTCATCCGCAACGAATTTTTACGATATGTGCGCTATGACGATGAAAGCGGCCGCTATGATTATGTGATTTTCAGCGATGGGTTGAGAAAAGCCGGGATTCCCCAGTACCTCGACAACCGGCGCTGTAACGGAGCGGTCACATTTGTGGACACAACTGAAGACTTTGTGTCCAAGAACGTGGAACGGAATTTTTACGAGCTTGCAGGTTTGCAGATGGAAGTGAAGCATTCGAGCCAGCCAACCTCAAAGGATGCAGAGGAAGAAGAGGCTGCGATGAGTCCGCCGCCGGCATTCAAGGCGGTTGGGGAAGGCACGCAAGTGCAGCCCGGCGGTGTGGTGGACGGGGCGGAGCATATAACAATGGGCCGTCAAGTGTCAGTGCAGGCTCCTTATTGGTTGACTGCACGAGTCGGTTCGGATCACAACGAGGCTTCTCCGCCGCTGCTTTCGATGGGGGACGGATGTACAATCAGTTCCGGCCTGGTCATGGACGCTTCCCGTTCCGTCAAGCTGGAGTGCAACGTCATGATTGGTCCTAACGTGTATATCACGGATAAAATTCCGGCTCAGTTGCGGGATGATCCGTTTCTCATGCGATATGAAGACCGCCCGGCGGGTGAGCTGACCATCGGCTCAGGCACGGTCCTGGATGGCGGCGTGGTGGTGGAAGGCAGCTTGCGTATCGGCAGAGGCTGTATTATCCGTTCGAACAGTGTGGTGCTGCAGGATATTCCCGACTATTGTGAAGCATCCGGCAATCCGGCCAGGATCACCCGGGTTTACATGCCGTATCCGGGGGAATGGGTTGCCGTCGCTAGCAGGGAGGAGGCTGACATGCTGCTGGAGCAGCGCCGGAGCCAGCCCTTCTTATCGATCTGTATTCCTACCTATAACCGTGCCGCCTGTCTGGATCAATGATTGCAGTCGATATTCTCACAAATTGGGGATACCCCGCTGATCGAAGTAGATGTGTCCGATAACGCCTCAACCGATGAGACGCCTGAGGTCGTCCGGCGGTATATGGAGACGTACTCCAATTTGCGTTATTCCCGCAATGATGAGAACCTGGGGCCGGACCCCAATATATTAAAGTTGCTGGATGAGGCGCGCGGGTTATTCATCAAGCTGCATGGAGACGATAATTATTTTGTGGAGAACAGCATCTGGCCGCTGCTGTCCCTCACCCGCCGGAACGCCGATTGCGGACTTATCCATATTAATGTGCTGAATGGAGACGGCAATGTTATTCGCGGAGAAGGTGCTGAATCGTACTTGGGACAGATTAGCTTTGCAGCCACCTACCTTCCATCTTTGATTCTGCGGCGGGCGGACTGGCACAAGATTGAAGACAAGACACGTTTCACTGGTAGCTGGATTATTCAGTTTTATTTTGTACTCAACCTTCTGTGCAGTACCAATCCGAAGTTTGCCATTTTCAATTCCGTCATGTTTGCCAGTCCGCCCAAGTCCAATGAGCCAAGAGAACACACCATGGGGAAGGTCTTTATCCGGAACTACCTGAACATCTTGGGCCATTTTGTCGGCAGGGGCCTGAGTGAGGAAGCGTTCAAACGCGATAAGCATTGGCTCCTGCACGCTTACCTAATGCCGCAGTATGAGTGGAATCTCCGTCATTTTGCGCCGGAGTACACGGCGGACGTTGTGGAGATCTTTATGGAATGCTATAAGGATGAGCCTTATTACCCAGATACACTGGCATTCCAAAGTGTGAAATGACGCGGACATATGGAGGGTTTCTTCAGTCGCATTGAAGAACCCTCTTTTTTTGTGAAATCACATGATCCCTTTAAATTGGAAGTAATGGCCATGAGGATCGTATTAAAGCTCATGCGGATTTTATAAGAAGAATTAGTATAAGCAGCAGTTATGGTCTATGAATAATACATACAAAAAACAAAATTTGGGCAGTGTTATATGCTTTATTTCTATACCACAGTAAAAAATAGAAACAGCCGTTGTATAGAAAAAGTTCAGAAAAAATGGCGGTGTATATAAGCAGCAGAAGCACAGGAAATGTAGCTCATGGTCGGCAGGTACAGAATCCGTGGCGGACCAGGGGCAGGAGCTACAATTCCGTTTTGCTAAAGACCAAACAATGATATAGATTTTCAGCGAAGCTAAAGGAGGAACGACAGGCCATAACAAGAGCTGCATGGGCAACAATGAGCAGCGGACAAAGCTTTCCAGCCGGTGCTCCAGTGTTGTGGCAGGATTCCCCGTGTGAAGGAGAATCCTCAGCTCTCTTAAGGAGATGGAATGGCACGGTTGCAGTTTAAGCCAGATAACCTTGCACGCTGGACGGCAAACGGATTCGCGACTTCCGCTTGCCTCTGTGCGGGTCTATCTGGAAGCGATGCACTCACTCATCCGATGGATGTTATCTATATTTAAAGGTGTAGATCCCGGAAGCTGAAATGGTCGGGATATTCACCGAATTTTAGATTTTATTATGCATGTTTGTTCCACAGCTTGGCCGTCATGAACCAACTCCCGCCTTGGCGTGTCCATAACGCTTGATTGTTACTCTCTCTTTGCCTGTCCGCTCTGCTACATCATATTCGCCTAAAAATAATATATGCTTCGGATCGTACTCCAAATTTTTTGTAGCTGGAAATATGCACGAACTCGGCTCTGGCAGCTAGGCTCGCAAGCAAGCGAATCCAAAAGAGATAATGAAAAGGAAGCAGCGCACTAGCTGCTTCCTTTTTTGCGGGGTGTGGGGCGTGCCCAGATTGAGGTGGTGTAAGCGGAAGTGGCAGAGTTAAATCATGGGTTGCCTCGATTGCGACAAGCTGACGGCAACTTCAAGAATGATATCTTCCTGACCGGCAACGACCTTTCTTTTTCCCAGTTCGTAAAATATGTCTTTGGGATCGACATTGTACTTCTTGGCAATCCGGTCAACAGGCTTTGCGAAGCCGGAGAATACGCCCGTAAGTCCGCTGACAATACTTGTTGAATTGACGTACGGCACTTTCAGGAAACTGTCCTCGGCCGTATCCGCGGCATCCAGCAGCTTGAATAAGTCGATTCCTGTCTCATAGCCCATTTTCTCCATAACAGCAATTAGAATCTCCAACTGCGCATTGCCGGCCCCTGCTCCGAAGCCTCTCATGGTCCCGTCCAGGATGGTCGCTCCCGCTTCGAGCGCGGTCATGGAATTGGCAATGGCCATTCCCAGATTGTTGTGGGCGTGAAAACCGACGGGGATATCCAGCGCGGCAACAAGAACACTGATTCTGCTCTTCACGGTATCGGGAAGGTAGGCTCCGGCAGAATCCATAATAATAATGCCCTGAGCCCCATAACCCTGCATCTTGCAGGCTTCCGCCGCCAATTCGGAGGGTGGCGCCATATGCGACATCATGAGCACGCCGTGCACCTCCCGCTCCCGATTGCGGCAATATTCAATATGACGCTTTGTGATGTCCGCTTCCGTACAGTGTGATGCCACCCGAATGACATCAACTCCGATATCCAGCGCGTTCTTCAGATCTTTATTGATGGTTGCGAACCCGGGAATGACATGAATGCCCAGCCTGGTTTTATTTAAGATATTACGGCAGGTTTCCAGCATCTGTGTGTCCGAAAGGGAGCTTTCGCCCAATTGAAGCGACGAAGCGCCAAGTCCGTTGCCATGCCCGACTTCGATGATCGGGATTCCCGCCTCTTCAGCAAGCTCTGCATACAAAGTTAATTGTTGAGTGTTCAATTGATGTTGAATCGCATGTGAACCGTCTCTGAGCGTTGGGTCACTGATGAGAACACGCTTCATTTACGCTTCCTCCATATACGAACGTTTTCTGGCATATTCTTCAGCCATTGCAATCGCGGCACAATTAATAATATCCAGATTTCCGGCGTAGGGAGGAAGATAATCACCCAGTCCTTCCACCCTGACCATGATGACAATCCTGCCGTTCTCAAGCGTTGGGGGAACAATCAATTGATAGCCCGGCACATATTTCTGTAAAATACACACCATTTCATTTGTGCGGCGTCTCAGGCTCTCCATATCGGGATTCTGCACTAATGCAAAGACAGTAGATTGCATATGGATACAGGGATCGGCGGGATTTAAATTCAGGATCGCCTTCGCCCTGCCGCAGCCCGAGAACTGAGTAATTCCCCTTTCGGTCGTCTCGATATACTCATCCAGATTATGGCGGGTCGCAGGCCCCGCGCTTTTGGACGATATGCTGGAGACTACTTCAATATACTCGACGTCCCGCTGGGTTTGACCGATCGCGTAGGCGAGCGGAATCGAAGCCTGCCCTCCGCAGGTGACCATGTTCACATTCTGCAGTGTGAGACAATGCTCCATATTTACGGCAGGGACGCACATTCCACCGATATTCGAAGGTGTCATGTCAATGACAACCTTGTTTAATTGCTTGAGGAGCGGGGCATGAACATGATGATCCTGAGCCGATGTGGCATCGAATACAAGCTCGAAACGATCAGCGGCATCAATCAATGCATTGATGCCGCGGTCCGATGTGTGCACCTTCAAGTCTTTCGCTTTTTGCATGCCGGGCGATTGAAGGTTTCTTCCTGCGAATAGTACGCATTCCAACTGCCTGGAGCGCATGATCTTAATCAGCAGGTCTGTTCCTATATTTCCACTCCCGATAATGGCCACTTTCATTTTATGAGCCATCATTATCGGCCCCTCCGTGATGAAAGGGACTATCTCATGTAATGGCATAAGTAATGCAACCCCTTAATCACTTATGATCGCTTTGAAACGAAGAACCGAATCCAATCGGTTTGATTTGACCTGTGTCACGGGATTCCTGCCAACGAGGCATGGTTCTCACTGTGGAGAAAGATAAAATTGGTCTCCACCGTTTGATCATTAATTTCTTCAATGGGAACCATTTTCCCCGCTGTAAAAACAAAGCACCGGTATCCGAGGTTTCCAAGGATGTGCAGGACATCATTGGGATGGTAATTAAACTTTGCAGCCCACTTGCGCAGCAATTCCAGAAACAAAATCGGTTTATGCCGCTGGATGACCTCCAACCCGCTCTCCACGACCAGAAGCTCCGCTCCCTCGACATCACATTTAATAAAATCAATCGGCCCAGGTATTTCGTCTATATAGGAATTCAGTCGGCGAAACTGACATTCCACCAGTTCAACCTTTTCATGACCGGACAAGTTTTTTAATGAACTGTTTCCGGAACCTCCCTTATAGAAATAAACAGGAAATGTACCTTCCTGATTGGAAAGACCGACATTATAAGCGGTAACATTAGTCACATGATTCAGCGCAAGGTTTTGCTGCAGATATTCGAATGTCGCAGGGATCGGTTCAAAAGCATATACCTGGCTATCCGGATACTGCCTTGCCAATTGTAGTGAGTAGAAGCCGCAATTTGCTCCAATATCCAGAATGGTGGAGCTTGTAGAAAGCATGTTAAATATACCTTTCAGTTCGTTTTGCTCATAGTCCCCAAAATTAAGCATTTCAATGGGAACCGTCCGCTGATCATTCGGATTGCATAGAAATTGGAATCCATGCTCTCTCGTGGTCATGAGGACTTTGCCGTCCATAATTTCAATCTTGGCAATATTCGTATCCTGCAAATAGCTGCTGTAGGCGAACAAGAGCTGATGATATTTTTCATGCATGGTTGCGATATAGTCTGGCTTGAGCAGGGTTCCGTTCATATGCTCATTTCTTTCAGAAAATAATGGAGTCGTCAACACGATTCCTTCCCTTCTATAATGTATTGGAATAACTGTTAATCGTTCTCTGAAATCCTTCGGCTATTCCAATCAATGGACGCCAGCCGAGCTCCATAGCCTTGGTTATGCTCGGAACAGTTTTCTTGATCGTACTCTGCATATAATGTGCGGAGTGTTCGGCTCGCACTACTTTTAACCCTAGCTCCGGGAACAGGCTGACCAAGGTTTCGGCCAATTCGACGATACTTACTGCCGCATCGGGATTGCCGATATTATAAGCCTCCGCATCTTTCCCCTTCAGAAGAAGAGTGAAGAAGCCTGCCGTTGCATCGGTCAAGTAACAAAAGGATCTGATATGCTTGCCTTCGCTGGTCATGACAATATCCTTGCGCCTCACGATATTGCTGACGAAATCGGCGAACACTCTTCCATCGTTCAGTTTCATTCCAGGGCCGTAAGTATGATAAGTCCGTGCGACTTTAACCGGAATTCCATATTGATGATGCCAGCATATGCACATGGTCTCAGCCATTCGCTTGCTCTCCGCATAACAGGACCGCACGCTCATCGGATTCAAATAGCCGTAGTCGCTCTCTCTGGTGGGGATACATGCCTCGGAAACTTCTCCATAAATCTCCCCGGCGCTTATGAACAGGAAGGATTGCGTTTTTTTCTCTCTAGCAAGCCTAAGCATATTGGCGGTTCCCATAATATTGGCGGATAAAGTGCCGACAGGATCAACGCCGTAATACTTGGGGCTTGCTTGACTGGCTGCGTGAATAATGAAGTCTACATTTCCATTCACGTTAACAGGCTCGCATACATCCTGAACAAGCAGTTCCAAACGGGCATCATCCCGATAGGCCGAGAACCGCTCCCTGGCATACTCCTCATTCCTGACCAGGGCCAGAATATGCACAGGCTTATCAATAAGCTGCCGTTGGTTCAAATACATCAGCGTATCCACCATGTAAGAAGGGATCAGGCCGCTGGCTCCTGTAATGAGAACCGTGCTACCGGAGAACTTCTCCCATGGCAAGTCGAACCCGATAATCGTTTTAAGGTCTTGCTCGAGTACATCGTGGTCCATTCCGTATCATTCATCTCCTTCCTCTTGAGCAAACCTTCATTCCAGACAGTTGGATTCGTATTCTTCTTTGGAGAGAAATGGGAACATATCGGCATAAGGCGCGGAAACCATCGTACCATCGTCCAGTTTCCGGGACGCCACTCTGGGGATGAGCAATTGATCAGGTGGTGTCATAACTTCGCAGATCATGGGGCCCTCACACCGGATCAAATCTTCGATTTTACGATCCAATTCGTGAAGTCTTGAAATCTTCAAATACCCCAGGCCAAACGTATCGGCAATCCTGTCGAACGGAACGAAGCTCAAGCCGGATGCGGGACCTTCTCCAATGAAACGCCCCTCCATAAAGTTGTTTTGTGTGTGCCGTATCAGCAAATAGCCGTTATTATTGAACAGGATAAACTTGACCGGAAGCTTATGATGGCGAATCGTCTGCAGCTCCTGCAGATTCATCTGGAACGACCCGTCTCCCGTAATGCAATACACCTCCCGGCGACCGGCCGCCACCGATGCGCCTACTGCTGCGGGAGTATACCCCATAGTGGATAGGCCACCGGTGATAATATGCCTTTGTCCTTCTTTGACCTTGAAAGCCTGTGCATGTACGTGGAAACAGGAGCCTGTATCCACAACAAACAGTGCTTCCTTGGGCGCCTGTTCGGAGAATCTGGTCATAAACCGATAGGAATTGATTCCGTGGGTGTCATCGTCGTACTCCGGTAAATCGACGGGATAACGTCGCTTCCAATGCTGGGTTTGTGCGACCCAGGCAGGATAGAGTTGCGCAGAGTCCCACGCTAAAGCCATCCTGGCAAAAAATGCAGCGGCGTCTCCGTGGATGGGGATATCCGGAATCACTGAGGGTTTATCAAGCTCTTGCTTATCGATATCCACATGTACCATGGTTGCCTTCTTGGCAAACTCGTCATAGTCATAACCGACAAGACCTATTCCTAATCTGCAGCCGACGGTAATCAATAGGTCGCAATTTTGTACCGCAAAATTCGCTGCCCGGTCACCATATGTACCCGGCCGGCCGACGAAGAGAGGATGATCGTGATCGATCAGATCCATCCCGAGCCGCGAGGTGAGTATGGGAATCTGCGCTTTTTCCGTAAAGTTACGGAAGGCTTCAATTGCGGCGGCAGTTCGGACACCTGCTCCCACCAATACACACGGCCGGCTGCTGTTCTTCAGAGCCGTTGTTACCTGCTGAATCTGCTGTGTCGTAATTTCCGGGACTTCCTCCACCTCTGACACATAACCGGTGAATGAATCAGGATCAAAGGCAGCCCCCTGCAAATCAACTGGCACCTCCAAATAAACCGGGCCCACGCGTCCATTTCTGGCGAGAAAAATACATTTCTCCACCTCATACCTTACCTGACTTATATCCTCCAGTCTCACCGCGTATTTCGTGATCTGCTTGAATATAGACAATGAATCGAACCCCTGCAAGGCAAATTGCCTGGGGCCTTTTACCCTGGCTAATGAAACCTTAGAGTTGCCGGCGACAATCACCATCGGGGAGGAGTCAACAAAGGCTCCCGCTGCGCCAGTTATCGTATTCAGAGCCCCCGGGCCTGCAGTGACGTAAGCGACGCCCAGCGTGCCTGTCAAACGGCCGTATGCCTCTGCGGCCATCGTCGCCGCCTGCTCGTGGTGACAGCAAATATAAGTCTGCTGTTCATGCTGGTATAAAGCATCGGTCAAATGCATAATCATTCCTCCTGTGACGAGGAACACGGTTTCACCGCCTGCTTTATACAAAGAATGTGTTATATAATCCGCAACTCTCATTTTCAAATCGTTGCACCTCTTTTCGATCGGCGTCAATGGATGGCCCTTTTTTTTAAAGCATTATATGTGTCCAATCACTCATTGGTTCATCCGGTTCTGTAGCGGAATAAAATTATTTCCTGATACACATGACCAGTAGTCCGCACATATACTGTACAAAAATCTTGAAAACATCAAAGCAGTTACTTCACAACTCCAGTTCATAACTTTTTTAGATATTATAAGGAAATGAGAGGGAAGACGATGGCAGAAGAGAACTACTCCGTTTGCTTCGTGACCTGTGTGAATGATGAAGAAATGTACACATTATGCCTGCAGCACATTCAGTCTCTGTTTGTGCCGCCAGGCGTTCATGTTGAATGCGTCGCCGTCAGGGGGGCGGCCAACCTCGCGTCCGGATATAATCAGGCCATGCGCAATTCACACGCGAAGTACAAGGTCTATTTGCACCAGGATGCGTATATATTGAACCGCAACTTTCTTTACGATCTGCTTGGTTTGTTTAAAAAGTATCCGCAGTTGGGCCTGGCCGGACTCGTTGGTTCAGGAAGTCTGCCAACGAATGCTGTCTGGTGGGAATCTGGTGAGCTGTTTGGAAAAGTACTTGAGTACCGCAGCACGTATAATTATTTAAAATTCACCGATGCAGGGGGCCCGTATCAAAGCGCAGCTGCAGTTGATGGTTTGTTGATAGCGACTCAGTATGACATTCCATGGCGGGAAGACATTTTTGACGGCTGGCATTTTTACGATGTATCCCAATCCTGTGAGTTCAAAAGGAAAGGCTATACAGTGGGCATTCTGCCTCAGGCTGAACCGTGGGTACTTCATGCTTGTGGAGTCATGTATACGGATGATGTCTATTACCGTTACAGGGACAGATTCCTGCTCGAGTATGGGCAAGATCCAACCGCATTTGGGCCTAATTAGGGAAAACGACTCTTTGGCCGCTAACTCAGGTATCAGGCCTCTGATACAAAAACAAGGGAGCAAAGAAGACCGGTGTGATCTTGTCTTACCTGGTTTGGTTTTCCTTGCTCCCATTATTAGCTTTACTGGCTGTTTCAATATGCCCAATGGCCCTCGTTTATTTCCTGACTTCGAGGAAGACAGTACAGACACTGTAAGCAGGCTGGCTGAAGAACCTGAGTATGAGTGAGTTTGCCTGCTTTATGCATACGAGTCTAAGCCTTTTTTTATTCCAGCCATGTTCTCGACTTCTATCTCAACGTGAAAGCTAGCAAGAGCCTTGTCTCGGTACTAACCAAGGCCCAGATGTTCATTCCTTTTTTTAAACTCCGTTATTGTCCCATACCTCCAAGTACGCAGATGAATAAACTGAATTGATCCTAACGGAAGGGGTGATTGAATTGTCTCAGGCTAATATACCGAATATTACACCAACGATCACGATCACAAGAGAAGATGCGATTACGCTGCTCATTGTATCCATCGCGATGGAGGAGCTGGGATTAAGCCACATTTTGAACGCTGAAGGCGAGAAGTTGCAATATGTACTGGGTACCCTGTCTGACACAATACCACCACCAAATGTAACTCTCGATGTTTTATTAGCAGTAAATGACAGTATTCGTAAAACCATTAAAGAAACCACAAAGAAAGATTGGATACTGAGCAACAAATTGCAGAAGGCGCTGTGTGCTTCCAAAATATGAGCCCGTTGGCTCGATGGATACCATTTGAAGCTAAAGCTTGAAACCTGGAGAGATGCCAATCGGGAACAATCCCCTCTGATTGGCATCCATCTTCATTCGATAGCAACGTTTAAACCCGGGGGAACCAGCTATCCTATAGGGCAGCTGGCTGTACCCCGGGCCATTGTGCTTCGCCCAGGCGATTGCCATACGGATTGAGCAGGATTTTAAATGAAAACAAAATTATTAACTATTAATATTTATGTTGAAGATAAAGCGGCCGTATGCTATATTCATTGTGCATAAAAAGGTAATGATCAGGTTTGCAAATGCCGAATTTTTCTTATCGAGAGAGGATGGTATCCATGGCAACAACAGGTCTGAAAGCCAAAATGATCGTTGATAAATCTTTCCGGATTGCCGAGGTGGATAAACGCATTTATGGCTCCTTTATTGAGCATTTGGGCCGCGCGGTGTATGGGGGGATTTACGAGCCGTCTCATCCGTCCGCTGATGAAAGCGGTTTCCGTAAAGATGTAAAGGAACTGGTCAAGCAACTGGATGTGCCGATTATCCGTTACCCTGGCGGGAACTTTGTCTCAGGCTACAATTGGGAGGATGGCGTCGGTCCTGTTGAATCCCGGCCGCAGCGGCTGGAGCTGGCCTGGAGAACGGTGGAGCCGAATGAAGTAGGCACGAACGAATTTATAAAATGGGCCAAAGAAGCCGGTTCGGAGGTCATGATGGCCGTCAATCTCGGCACACGTGGCATTGACGCTGCCCGCAATCTGGTGGAATACTGCAACCATCCGGGAGGCTCCAGGTACAGCGACCTGCGCCGCAGTCATGGGGTAGAGCAGCCGCACCGGATTAAAACATGGTGTCTCGGCAATGAAATGGACGGGCCGTGGCAGATCGGGCACAAGACGGCGGAGGAATACGGCAGATTGGCGCTGGAATCAGCGAAAGCCATGAGGCTGATCGACCCTGATATTGAACTGGTATCCTGCGGCAGCTCAAGCTCCGCTATGCCTACCTTCCCGGAATGGGAGGCAACGACCCTCGATCATACGTATGATGCAGTTGATTACATATCCCTGCACCAGTACTACGGCAACAGAGACAACGATACCCCCAACTATCTTGCGCGTTCTATGGATATGGACCATTTTATTCATACGGTCATTTCCACATGTGATTACATTAAGGCGAAGAAGCGCAGCAAGAAAAAAATGATGCTCAGCTTTGACGAGTGGAACGTCTGGTATCATTCCAATGAAGCGGACAGCAAAATTGAACCGTGGACGATCGCTCCTCCGCAACTGGAGGATATTTATAATTTTGAGGATGCGCTGCTGGTTGGCAGCATGCTGATTACGTTCCTTCGCCACGCGGACCGCGTGAAAATGGCCTGCCTTGCGCAGCTCGTCAACGTGATCGCTCCGATTATGACGGAGAACAACGGCCGTGCCTGGAAGCAGACGATTTTCTATCCTTATATGCATGCTTCCCAATTCGGGCGGGGTGTGTCCTTGATGCCTGTAGTGGATTCCCCGAAATATGACGCCAAGGATTTCACCGATGTTCCTTATCTGGATAGCGCTGTTGTATATGATGAGGCGGAAGAGGCGCTGACCCTCTTCGCGGTGAATCGTCATCTGACCGAGGCTTTGGACCTGACATGCGACGTGCGCAGCTTCGAGGGATACAGCATCGTGGAGCATATTGTGATGGAGCATGAGGATCTCAAAGCAGTGAACGGCCCGGGCGAGGAAAAGGTAGCTCCCCGCAGCGGCGGAAGCGCCAAGCTGGATGGCGGCATCGTAACCGCCCATCTGGGTAAAGCGTCCTGGAATGTGATCCGCTTGCGTAAAGCGCAGTAATTTTGGCACAAATATTAGAGTGAAATGTATGGGACTGCGAAAGCCCGCTACTCCATGAGTTGCGGGCTTTCAGCGGATTATCTGTAGATCCACGTCAATCATTTTAGTTTGATGAATCGCCGTTGCCTGGTGCCTAATGCCTTTCCATACAGCTTTGCACGATTATCCCTTTTGATCAGAATGCGGGGGTTGGGGGCCTAGGGGAAGGAATAAAGAGAAACGAGAGAAAAGAAAAAAGAAGCAGCTCAAGTGGGATTTTTGGTTTTAAATAAGAACGCATGTTTGGTATTATGAGAAAAGAACTTACGTTCGTGGATTATGAATTCGCCGACTGCGCCTGTCCGAAGGGGAAGAAACGATGTGGCAGAAGTTACTGTACATGGGCGTGGCGATTCTGGCGATCCCTTACCGCCGACTGATCGCACGCCAACCGGTTCAGCCTCTTGCAGCAGCGGCCTAATTGCAGTACTTGAACGAGGAAAGGTGAGCATAAGGTGCATCGCTTGATCGGTGTGGGCTAATGTGGGCTAGTGTGGGCTACTATGAACGAGGAAATCGAAAAAATTCAGGTTCAAGCGGCAACGAGGACCAGGGTCTTTTTATGTTTTCGGTGTCTTGCTCCGCTCCTTCCTTCTCCCTCCTTCTCTCTCGGTCGGTTTCACATCACCTAAACGCTCTGCTTTCTCCAAAGAACGTCTCATGACCTCGAACCGATCTGCTTCTCCATAAGGCACGATCCAAAAAATAATAGACCTATTCAATGGTCCTAAATAGCGTAACAACGGGCATTTTCGTGCCTCATTTGATCCGTTATTTTCTTTAACGTGACTAAAGTATATTTTCGGTTCCCGGTTTTCTGTTTTCTTGACCTGATCCAACGGGATAATCGTGCAAAGCCCCTGAAAAGCGAGTATCACATGTCTTGCCACGATCGACGGGCGGCTTGACTGTCAAGCACTAGAAGGGGATTCGAATTCCTCAGAACCCATCAGCTACAAAGGTTGAAGTGGATTTGGGCTCTGCGAAAGTTGAGTTTTTAACATCCTCCATACACAGCCGGGGTACAATGATTCCAGGAAACAGTAATGAGGGAGGGCTTGCAGTGACCAAAACAGTGATCAATTTTGCCCATCGCGGGGCTTCAGGGACGTGTCCCGAAAATACAATGGCCGCTTTCCGGCGTGCGCTGGAACTGGGAGCGACAGGGATAGAGACGGATGTGCAACGGACACGTGACGGACGGCTTGTGCTGATCCATGACGAATATCTATTGCGCACGACTGGAGATGAACGGCTGGTTGAGGAAGTTACGGCAGAGGAAATCCGTGAGCTGGATGCGGGCTCCTGGTTTGGAGGAGCAGGTTCTCATTTCGAGCTTTAATCATTACTCGCTGGCAGAGTACAACAAAATCGCCCCCGAAATCCAGACTGGTGTTCTGTATATAGAAGGATTGTATCAGCCGTGGGAATATGCGCGTACGTTCGGCGCTACAGCCCTCCATCCGTATAAAGAGGTTGTCACCCCTGAATGGGTTGCCGCCGCTGCGGAGGCGGGTGTTAAGTACAATCCGTTCACGGTCAATGAAGCGGAGGACATGAAGGCGCTCATTGCGGCAGGCGTGAACGGGATTATTACGGACTATCCCGAGCTTCTACATGAACTACTTACGGCGAGTATGTCTTAAAATGATTTTTTGTTTTCATGATGCATCACGTTCCTTTCCTTGTCTGGAGCCGAACACCCAGAATCGGCTGCCTGTATAGTTGATGGTCAGTCCGGCGAGTGTTGCAATCAGCTTGCAGGCGAGAAGGGACCAGGAGGTTCCATGCAGGAGCCCTTCCAACACCACTGACGTACAGGCCAGTGTAATCAAATTTACAATGATAAAAGAGATCAGCTGCCTGGATTGCGGGGACTGGCTGCTGTTGCCGCGGAAGGTCCAGCCGCGGTTCAGCAGGTAGCTGTTGGCGGCGCCGCACAGATAAGAAACGATCTGTGCAGGCAGAGGCAGCATGCCTTCCCAGGTCAGCGCAATGAATACGATATAATCGATGCCGGTATTCAGCGCTCCGACTGTGCCGAAGCGAAGAAACTGACCGATGAAGGCTCTCATTGCCATCACGCGCCCTTGCCGGAGCTGCGGCCTGCATAAGCGCTGCCGCTTGCCCGTGATATTCTGCTGGCAGGCGCCGCTTCCAGGTGTCCCCGCCCTGTGGATGTGCCTGTATTCTCTGGCGCATAGGACGGGTCTTGCGGATCTTCCAGGCCGCCGCCGATCACACATTCACGGACGATGTACAGCGGACGCGCTTTGGTCTCGTCGTAGATTCGTCCCACGTATTCGCCAATAATGCCCAGCATGATCAGAATGACGCCATTGAAGATGAGCTGCAGACTGATCATGGAGGTCCAGCCTTTGGCCACCGTATCTGTGAACAGCTTCACGCCAATCGCGTAGATGAGAAACAGAAAACCGGCGAGCGAGAGCAGGGCGCCCAGATAGCCTGCAAGCTTCAGAGGCTTGTAGGAGAATGAGGCAATTCCGTCTAGGCAGAGCTTGATCATCCGCTTGAGCGGATATTTCGTCACGCCTGCCAGGCGTTCGTCACGCTCGTATTCGATGGCTGTCTGGCGGAAGCCGACCCAGCTTACCAATCCGCGTACGAACCTGTTGTTTTCCGGCAGCCGTTTCAGTTCCTCGACCACTCTGCGGTCCATCAGGCGGAAGTCCCCGGTATCCACCGGGATGGAAATTTCGGTGGATGCACGCAGTACGCGGTAGAACAGGCTGGCTGACCATTTTTTGAATAGGGTCTCCCCGTTGCGTTTGATCCGCTTGGCGTAAACCACATCAAAACCTTGCTGCCACTTGGCCGCCATATCCGCAATAAGCTCCGGAGGATCCTGGAGGTCGGCGTCAATGACGATGACCGCATCCCCAGAGGCGTAATCCATACCGGCCGTGATCGCCAGCTGATGGCCAAAGTTGCGGGAGAGATCAAGCAGCATGACCGTGTCGTCACTTCTGCCGAATTCCCGGATCATCGCTGCGCTTCTGTCCTTGCTGCCGTCATTTACAAAAATCAGCTCATAGGATCCGCCCATCCCGTTCATAACCTGCTTCAAGCGCCGGTAGGTCTCGGTAATGACCGCTTCCTCGTTATACATCGGTATGATTACGGAGTAGCGCACCTGCTTTGTGTTCCGTTGATCCGTCATGGTGATTCCTCCTTTGTTATTCACTGAAGTGTCACTTCGTACAGAGTCAGGCTCCCGCTTCGTCCGCCTTGAGAGGCGTTAGAGTCCGTGCGATCTGATGATGACTGCCATTCCGAGGCCGGAATTTCAGTTCCGTTCTCCTGAATCCACTGAGTCAGCTCGGAATTGCCGCCACTCGGGCCACCTTGGCCACCTTCGGAAATCAGGAAATATTTCACCTTTCCGCTCTTCACGAGAGCCTCAAGCTTTGCAGTGTCATAGACGGGGTCTGATGCGACGAACCCGTTCAAAATCACGACTTTTTCGCGTTCATCGATCATATAAGGAGCCGCAGTGCCATAATTCATCGTTGCAAATAAATATTCTTCACCAGTGTTATGGTCACGCAGATACTCGAGCAGCTGTTCGTTCACGTTCTCCGAGCCGCCTGAACCGCCGCCCCTCATGGAACCACCCTGGAAGCCACTTCCGCGATCCGTCCGGTTATTACTCGCTGGAGCCTCTGCCACATCGTTCCCGGAATCTGCCGCAGCTTCTGTATTAGAGGCACCGTTTTCTCTGAAGCCACGGCCTTCCCGCATTGTCATACCGCCACTGCCGGGGCCTCCGCCCATTACAAAGCCGCTCTGGCTTGGTCCGGCCTGGGGAATCATGCTGTTCCCGCCGTATACAATGGGGGTGGAAGCCCAATACACCGGGCCAATGAAAACGGCGAGCAGGCTGATGACAAGAGACGTTTTTACTTTGGCAGGAGCGCCGTTGCGGAATACCACAAGCAGAACAGCACCAGTGATGCCCAGGACCAGCGTGCCGACAGACCAGTAGCTGCCGATCGTATCGTTATATGCCTGCATGATGTACCATGCGAAGATGGAAGTGACGAGCACCGCCGCTGGCAGCAGCCAGCCGAGGCGCTGCTCGCGGTCGCGGTAAAGCTTCCACAATTCCAGCGAGCCCGCGCCGAACAGAGCGGCGATCGGAGGAGCTAGCATAATCAGGTAATAATGATGGAAGAAGCCTGCAATACTGAAAAATGCGGCTACCGGCAGCAGCCATGCCAGCCAGAAAAGGGTTTCCTTATGCTTCATGGTGAAGCTGTGCCATCTGAAGCTTGCAAGCAACGCTATGCTGGCTAGAGCGGCTACCGGCAGCAGCCAGCTGGCCTGGCCGGAAAGCTCCTTCTGGAACAAGCGCAACGGGCCGGGATCACCGGTACCGAACATGCCGCCTCCGCTTCCGCCGCCTGGGCCCCCACCCATGCCGCCTCCGGGGCCTCCACCCGTGCCGCCTCCGGGGCCTCCGTTCATTCCACCATCGCTGTCTGCGCTTGTGTCACCCGGACCACTGCCAGCATTATCGTCAAAGCCGCCTGGAGGCATCTGCATTTGGCCGCTCGAATCGTTCGAGCCTCCTGAACCGTCCGAACCGCCACCTGTCTGGCCTGTGCTGCGGTCTCCCGTCAGGCGGGACACGCCGTTGTATCCGAATGCCAGATTCATGACAGAGTTGGTGCCGCTGCTTCCGACATAGGGCCGCTCATCCGCTGGAGTTGAATCCACGATCAGCGGCCATGACAGGGATACCAGCAGCAGCGCCGCCGCTGATCCGGTCAGTACGGCTGTTTTACGTTTCCAGTTCACTTTGCCTGACAATACATAAAAGAGAATAAATGCCGGCAGAACCATATAGGCCTGAAGCATCTTCATATTAAAGCCGACGCCTATAATGGCGAATGCCGCGATGACACTTGCGATTTTGCCCTTTCGGATACCGTGGAACAAAAACCACGCCGCAAGCAGCAGGGTGAAAACGAGCATGCTGTCAATGTTGTTTGTTCTCGCCACGGCCACCGCCACCGGCGTACACGCCATGGCAAATGCCGAGAGGCGTGCGGCCGCAAGACCGAAGGTTGGCTTAACGAGCAGGTAGATCAGCAGCACCGAGCCTGTCTGGGCAAGCGCCTGCGGTAAAATGACGCTCCAGCCATGCAGCCCGAAAATGTAGGCGCTCAGTGCCTGAATCCAAAAGGTGACAGGGGGTTTATCAATGGACACCGAGCCTGCCGAGTCCAGGGAGGCAAAGAAAAAGTTGTGCCAATTTTCCAGCATGGCCGCCACGGCCGTCGTGTAGTAGGTATTGGCGTATTGATCCTGCCAGATGTTATATCCGCCCAGAAATGCGGAAAAAACCATAATGAGCACCAGCGGGATGTCCACCCGGCTTCGCCATGTTTTGTTCATATGCATCAATCACTCCTTGTGCTTGTTAGCTTATTGGGTAACTCCATCATGGCCCCGCTACCTGAAGCAGCTATGAAGCCTGGCTGAATGTTCACTGAAAGAGATAGTTCAAAAAGTCATCTTTTCTCTGCCGTCATTTTCAGCCAAATTTCAGGTGACGGTAGCATAATAGTGGTATGTTAAATGTCTGACTTGAAAGGATGGCAATGGGATGAGTACGCTAAACGGCGTGAAAATATTAATTGCGGATGATGAACCGCATATATTGCAATTTTTGGAGTTTGGGCTGGTGAATGAGGGATTTGAGATCAGAAAGGTCTCGAACGGCGAGGAAGCGCTGGAGGCTGCGAGGGAATTCAGGCCTCATGTAGCGGTGCTGGACGTCATGATGCCGGAAATGAACGGCTTTGAGGTCTGCCGCAGCCTGAAGGAGACGGGAGACAATATTGCTGTAATCATGCTGACGGCCAAGGATGAGGTCGATGACCGGGTCAAAGGGCTCAAGCTGGGCGCTGACGATTATTTGGTCAAGCCGTTTAATTTTGAAGAGCTGTTGGCTCGCATCGAAGCGCGGCTGCGCAACCAGTTTCCCGATCTGCTGGGCGAGGTGGCCTATGGACCGTTTTGTATCGATGACCGGCGCAGGGAAATCAAATATGCCGACCGTGTGCTGGGGCTGTCTCCGACCGAATATGAGCTGCTCAAGCTGCTGGTGCTGAATCATGGACTGGTGCTGAGCAAAGCCCGGATATTGGACCGGGTATGGGGCTATGATTTTGGCGGGGAAGACAACATTGTCGAGGTCTATGTCCGCTCTCTGCGCGATAAGCTGCAGGACAAGGAGCATAAGCTGATCCGGACACTGCGCGGTGTCGGCTACCGGATGGATTTGCCATGATACGGGGTACAAAAGAGTGGCGGGACGTCCTGTCGCTTCGTTCCCTGCGCTCACAGCTACTGGCGAGAACGATCCTTATTGTGGCTGTGCTGCTGGCGTTGATCGGCTTTCTCCAATATGTATTGATGAAGGATTTCCTGTACCGTAGCCGTGTGGACACGATGGAAGCCCATCTGCGTACGATGCCGGTGGAGTTGTTCGCTAAATGGCGGGCGCCCGTGGAGAATGCTGCTCCTGGGGCGAGGAGCAAGGACGGCCAGAAGCCGCAGCAGGAGCGGCCGCGGTTTCTGTTTATGCCAGATACCTCCGTTGCCGTGATCGGAAAGGATAGCGCTTTTACGGATCTGTCTGCTGAAAACGGTCTTTCGTCTCCACAGCTGTCGGCGGAAGTGTACGAAGAAGCACGCCATAATACTGACAACCCACACAGGAAGAGAGATTACTGGCTTGTAGAGGATGCGCAGGGGAACGAGCAGCTGGTGATTGTACGGACAGGCAGAGGCCCGCGCGCGGGCGGCGGTGATCTGGTGCAGATGGGTTACCGCATCGGCCCCTTGCGTGACCTGCTGCTGAGGCAGCTCCTGATCTTTATCTCATTGGCTTTACTGGCTCTGGCCGGCGGGCTTGCTTTGATGCTGCCTGTGCTGCGGCGTACGCTCGTTCCTCTCTCCGAGATGGTCAGGGCGGTGAAGAGGGTGGATGCGGGAAATTTAACCGAGCGATTCGAAGCCAATCAGGGGCAGTATGAAATTGACCGGTTGGCGGTGTCCTTTAACGGGATGCTTAGCCGTCTGGAAGCGGCCTTTGCTGCCGAAAGGGAAGCACAGCAGCAGATGAGGCGCTTTATTGCCGATGCCTCACATGAATTGCGGACGCCCTTGACGTCGATCCATGGCTTTCTGGAGGTGCTGCTGCGTGGGGCCGCGTCCAACCCGGCCCAGCTGCAGGCTGCGCTGGAGAGCATGCATGGGGAATCCAGGCGAATCAACAAGCTGGTGGAGGATCTGCTGCTGCTGGCGAAAATGGACCGGAAGCCGCAGATGGAGCTGAAGGACACTTCCCTAGACCGCCTGTTGCTCACCATGAAGCCCCAGCTCCGAATGCTCGCGGGTGACCGGGAAGTAACCTTTAATCTTACGGGGGCGGTTCATGTGCTGGCAGATACTGACGCTCTCAAGCAGGTAATTCTGAATCTTTTTCATAATGCGGTTCAGCACACGGACGCCGAGCATGGTGTCATTGCCGTCACACTTTCAGCAGATTCCAGCACAGCCGAGCTGTCGGTGCGTGATAACGGAGCCGGGATGAACAAGCAGCAGTTGGGGCGCATCTTCGAACGGTTCTTCCGCGGGGACTCGTCCCGCACACGCAGCTCCGGCGGTGCCGGGCTTGGACTGGCCATTTCCCAATCCATTGTGGAGGCGCACGGCGGTGTGATTGAGGCGGACAGTGAGCCCGGCAAAGGCAGCGTCTTTCGCATGAAGCTGCCATTGCGCGGACAACATCCCGGACAAGAGGAGAATTGATGTAGCCCAGTCGCAAGAAAAACGTATGTTGCCGTACCTTCAAAGAAGCTAAGCCGAGCTAAGCGGAAGTTTTCTTGCGATTATAGGATTGTTCAGCCCGCTGAAAATGAAAAAGCTGCAGCCGGAGGCGAACCTCCGCTGCAGCTTTTTTTGCCTGTCTGGTTGTCAGTTGATCAGCTCGCCTTCCTGCAACAGCAGGTAAAGCACTTTGGCCGCTGCCTCACGCGTGGTTGGCGCCTGCGGTCTGAAGAAGGAAGAGCCCCCTGCTGTTTCGCCGTTCATCAGTCCGGCTGCCGTTACTTTCTCAATGCTGCTCTTTGCATACTCTGCGGCTGAGGAAGCATCGGCGTATGGAGTACGCGCTGAGCCCTGGGCATCAGGAGTGATTTTCAGCAGATCGATCGTCTTGGCCAGCATAACCGACATTTCCTGACGGCTGATGTTGGCGCCCGGATCGAACGTGCCGTTCGGCCGTCCGCTAATCAATCCGGCCTGGTAGGCTGCCCCGACATCACTGGCATACCAGTTGCTTGAGCTTACGTCCGAGAACGGCGTGCTTGCTGCTGGCTGCAGCCCGAGCGCACGTGTCAGCATGGCTGCAAACTCGGCGCGCGTAACGTTTTTCTTTGGCGAGAACGCTGTTTCCGAGGTGCCGTTGACCAGCAGCTTGCGTGCCAAGGATTGAATTTCGGATTGAGCATACGAAGATGAAATATCATTGAAATTCACTGCTCTGGAAGCCGCCGCGTAGGTCGAGAAGCCTGGGCGGCTTATTTTCACGACGGTCGTTCCGTCTGCCTGAATGCTGAAGACGGAAGGGGCAGGATACACCTTGCCGTTATTGGTATACAATACGCCGGCCGTATTGGCTTTGAGCTCGCCCGGCACGGTGAAGGCGCGGACAATCCGGACTCCAGCCGGTACGGTAATAGGCTCGCTGGTCGAACTGGACAGGACATTGACTTCAAAGGCTGTCGGCGTTCCGACGAGCGAAGCCCCGGCAAAGCCGTTCGTGAAGTCAGTTGCCGCCTGCGCTTCGCTGCTGACGATCAGCTCCAGGCTGGCGCCGGAAATCACGGAGCTTAACAGGGATAATGGAAGAGCCAGCGAAGCTCCGTTGCTGTTCAAAATCAGGCTGCTGTCTGCGGCTGCGCCCGACAGAATTGCAATCTGTGCGGCAGTGAGCGTCAGCTTCGTTGTAGCCGTGCCTTGATTGTTGGCTGAGATGACGATGGCTGTCGGTGACTGGCCAGCTGCGGTCAAGGCAGCTTGCAGGTCCGCGTCGGTTACGGTCAATGCCTGCGCATTGCCGCTGACAATCGCGGAGGCTGCTACAGCCTGGGTGGTTTGTCCTTGCTGTACAACCGTCTGAATGCTGCCGGCGCTCACTGGAGCAGGTTGAGCTGGTACCGGTGTCGGGCCTGGAGTTGTAGAGCCCCCGCCGCCCCCGCCAGAACCGCCGCTGCCAGCGGACCCTTTGTCATCATCGTCGTCATCGTCACGTCCGCCACCCCCGCCGCCGTTACCGGGGTTGCTGGGGTTAGCTGGCGTGTTATCGACACGCAGCGCTTTGGATGCGTAGTATGCGTCCAGAGCGCCTTCAAAGAAGGTGTAGTTTCCGTTTTTGTCCAGCTTTGGCGCAAGCAGTGTTATTTTATAGACTCCATCGGCCAGGTGACGGTATATCGGGTTTCCGTTCCCGTCTGTTTCCAGATTTCCGTACACATCGAGCCCTACATAGGAACCGTCGAAGTCTTTAAACTGGTAGTCCCCCTGCTGCAGAAAGCCCGAATCGCTGGATATTGCGTCCACTACCCCGACCAATTGATCATCCACACCGTAAATCTGTAGTTCGATGTAGTCGGTATTGCCCGCAGTCAGGCGGAAGGAAATGTCGGTTGTATCCTGCTTGCCATCACCGTTAGGAGTAATGACCGGATTCGACAGGGTCATCTCCTGCAGGCCAAAGCCGGTAGCAGGCTGTTCGTCTCCGACATGGACAGAGAATGGCAGATGCAGGGTAGGAAGACCTGCGCTTTCCAAAATGACTTCGCCTTCATACACCCCGTCGGCAGCTCCTGCCGTTGGCAGTACGGAAAGAACGAAGGGCTCTGTGCTGCCAGCCGCCGCTGAGACCGATCCTCCGTCGATTCCCTGCAGCTCGGCCTTGATGTTGTTCACATCCGGTGTCGGTACAGCATTATTATCACGAAGATCCAAAGTTACGTCAGGATGCATTACAACGGAGGCGTTGTACTTTACGCTGTCTGAGGACACGTTTTTCAACTGAAGCTGGATTTGCTTGGCTGGGCTGCCAGCCGGCATGACGCCGAAGCTTGCAGAGGAGCCATAGTTGGTAACATTTTGGTAATTCAGATCCTTGTTCAGTATGGAAATTTGCTCAACCGTCTGCAGCAGGGCAGGGGTTTCGATCGCCTTGGCGATATTGACACGTCCTGCACCCTGCGAGTAGACATCATAAAGCGTGCCGTTCCCGTCATGCAGGGCATCGGATGTATTGGCCAGGGCTGCGCGCACATCAAACGGAGTCCAATCCGGATGCTCCTGCACGAGCAGAGCCGCCAAACCGGCTACATGCGGGGAAGCCATACTCGTTCCGCTGCTGCGTTCGTAGGCCTCCTCATAGGAAGCATCTTCAATATATTTGCTCCATTCCGGGTAAGTAGACATAATATTCACACCCGGAGCAACCACGTCCGGCTTGATTCCGAGCAGCCCGTCGCTGTTGGGTCCACGGGAGCTGAATGAAGCAATGGTGTCCCCGGTGACTTCGTACCGTGGATAATCGTTACCAAACGTAATGGATGCGAACTGTCCTCCGCTGGCCAGAATGCTGCGCGCCAGGGCGCGGCCTTCCTTGCCTTTCATATCGAACGTCGGAACGAAGCCCAGGCTGTCCCCGACGCTCACATTGCTGTAATCATTCCGGTTCGGGACATTCTCGGACAGGTCGGCCTCATCGGTGCTAGTGCCGCTCGTACTGCCATTGAAGATAATGGCTGCTTTGGCGCCATGCTCCTGGGCAATAGCGATTTTATCCACGAAGGCCAGATTGCCGCGGGAGATGAGCACCACTTTGCCTTCCACGTCAAGGCCTTCATAGTCCTCGACTTGACCCAGATCCACATACACAAGATCCAGCGGGCCGGTGCCAAGAATACTGGCAAAATCCTCATCCCTTGTTCTCCAGCCCATCATCTGGAACTCATGATCATGATAGGTGGAATCAGTGACCGAGCTGTAGGTATCCGCCGTTACGGACGCCGACGCGGTGAAGGTATAACCCGGCGAGGTTGCTGCCCCTACAGAAATCCCCAGCTGTGAGGAAGCGGGTGATCCCATGGAATAGAAATAGGAGCCGTTTGGCGCATCCCCCGCGTTACCGTTCGCAATGACCGCTACCACGCCGGACAGCACCGCGTTGTTGATGGCGATGGAATCCGGCGAGTTGGGGTCCTTCTCCTGATCGGACCCGAGCGACAGGTTGATCACGTCCATTCCGTCCTTGACGGCCCGCTCAATGCCGTCGATGACCTGGGCCGAGGAGCCGGAAGCCCGGGATGAGGACCCGTTGCGGCCAAGCACCTTGTAAGCATACAGGTCAACGTTGTAGGCGATGCCCTTTTGCACAATGTCGGACATAGTATTTTTGGCCTGTCCGGCAATTGTACCCGCCACGTGCGTGCCGTGCGAGGTTCCCGTGAAGCCGGCACCATAAGGGTCTTCACTCACCGTAAGGGGCGGTTCCTCATAGGGGTCATTGTCCTGATAGAAGGAATCATAGCCGCCTTTGTAGGCATCCTTCAGATCGGGATGGTTGTAATCGATGCCGGTATCAATGACGCCAACCTTGATGCCTTCGCCCGTCAGTCCCAGTGCCCAGGCCTCCGGTACACCGATCTGCTTCAGCGGCGCTTCATCAAAGAGGACATCATAAGTAGCCGCTTCCGCTGTGAGAGTAGCCGGCTCTTCCACCGGGATGGAGAAATACGTTTTGTTCTCATGGACTGATTTCACTCCCGGCAGCTTGGCCAGGGCGGGGATTTTAGCGGCAGGGACCGTTACTTCCATACCGTTAAACACCGTATTGTACTTATAGTTGACGGTTAGCGGAATGCCCTGCTGTTTGGCGAACTCGACCAATGAGGTCTGTTCCTTGGAGATGGAGGATTCGGCGGAACGGGCGGAGAAGGTCCCTAATCCCCGGGTGGCGAATCTTTTGACAGCGACTGGTTCGCTGCTGAGCTGTACGATAACATTTACGTTCCTGGAAGATGAGGTGTCTAGCTCCGGTGAAATATAGGCAGGTTCCGGAGCGGCCTGCAGCTCTGAACGCGCAGCATCCAGCTCAAGCCCGGTCTGTGCAGGGTCAACTGGAGCAGCCAGGCCGGTGGATGGAAGAGAAAGTCCGGCAGCAAGAATAAATGCGAGCGAAACGGCTGGTAATTTTCGTGGGAAAGAATACTTTTTCAACAACGATTCCCCTCTTTTCATTCAAAATATAATTCTTTGAACTGCATCGAGCTGGAGCGTCTGCCGGGTTTTGCTTGGCCTCCTTTCATTTGAGAATTTAAGCCATGGTGACTGGGTGGATATGTAGTTTTGAGCCATATGTTACCATATCGAATGGCGGTTTACTATCATTTTTTTAATAGATTTGGGATGAAATAGAGATTTGCGGTGAACTCCCTGGTATGAAGATGAGAGAAATATTTTGAGGAAAATGCGCTTTCGGATGGCAAAGCTGCAAGCATTAATGATATAATCTGCATTGGAATTGTTGACTTTGAAATATACTCTCTTAAATAAGGAGTCGATTGGTATGGCAAAAACACTCATTTTCGGGCACAAAAATCCGGACACAGATACGATTACTTCAGCGATCGCTTATGCTGCATTAAAGACACAGCTGGGAGCCGACGTTGAGGCTGTGCGGTTGGGGGAAGTGAACGGAGAGACGCAATACGCTCTGGACTACTTCAAAGTAAGCGCTCCTCGCCTTGTGGAGAACGTGGCTGAAGAAGCGCAGGAAGTAATTTTGGTTGACCATAACGAGCGCCAGCAGAGCGCCAATGATATCGATAAAGTCCGTGTTACCGAGGTGATCGATCACCACCGTATCGCGAATTTTGAGACAGCCCATCCGCTGTATTTCCGCGCTGAGCCTGTCGGCTGCACTGCTACTATTTTGAACAAGCTTTATAAAGAGAACGGTGTTGCGGTTCCGAAGGATATCGCGGGGCTGATGCTGTCTGCCATTATTTCGGATTCCCTGCTGTTCAAGTCTCCGACCTGCACGGAACAGGACGTTGCCGCAGCACGCGAGCTGGCTGAAATTGCCGGTGTAGATGCGGATAGCTACGGCTTCGATATGCTGAAAGCGGGTGCCGACCTGAGCAAGCATACGATTGAGCAGCTGATTAGTCTGGATGCCAAGGAATTTGATATGAACGGCCGCAAGGTGGAGATCGCGCAGGTTAACGCGGTTGATGTCAATGACGTGCTGTCCCGCCAGTCCGAGCTGGAAGCCGCTTTGAACAAGACCATTGCTGATAAAAACCTGGACCTGTTCCTGTTTGTGGTTACAGACATCGTTAACAGCAACTCCGTAGGCATTGCCCTGGGCAGCCAGGCGCAGGCAGTGGAAACAGCCTACAATGTGAAGCTTGACGCCAACAAAGCGGTACTCGAAGGCGTGGTTTCCCGCAAATCGCAGATCGTACCGGTGCTGACCGATACGTTTAACGCCAAGTAAGCGAGTAAGTGGGTTTCAGCAGAAAAGGTATTAAAGAGCAAGCCCTTGTCCTGTCGGACGAGGGCTTTTTTGAGATTTCTAGTATACATAGCGCTGCTGACAGCAATGTCAGTAGATATCCAACATTCGTTTGGCTTCTTCACGGACACGCTGCCTGAGCGATTCGGGCTCCAGAACAACGACATCTGCCCCCCAGCCGAGCACCCACTGCAGGATTTCCTCGGGTTGCCTGACACGTAAATGGGCAATGTAGCCATCCCTTTGCTCAAGAAACTCCTCTAAATAAAAACTGCCTGTTTCTCTTACTCTGTCTGCTATACGGGACTGGACAAAAATACGGACATGAACATTTCGGTCATCCGGCGGCCGATATTCCTGAAGATTGAAGTGCTCCGGGCGTACAAATGATTCCTCCAGAACGGTAAGCTCGCTTATGCGGGATAAACGGAAATGCCGCAGTTCCTGTCGCAAATCGCAATGGGCAAGTAATGTCCATGAACCATTGATAAGCACGAGACCATAAGGTGAGGCCGTCCGGCTGCTTTGGCGGGTGCCGTCAGCATAGGGGACTTTTTTGTTATACAGGAACCTTACCTTTTTTTGCTCCATAACAGCCTGTCTGAGCAGTTCAATCCATTTCAGTTCAAATTCGTTAACTGACAAGTTGCTTGGATTGACCAGTTTTGTGGACATTTGCACCCGGGCTGCATCCTTACGGATATCTTCAGGCAGAATAGCTTCGATCTTGGCCCGGGATGACTGCGCACTCCTGACATACGAGACTTCAAACTTTTGTTCGACAAAGTGTGTTCCGATCAGCAGGGTTACCGCCTCCTCCATGGTAAAGCTCACGGGAGGCAGAAAGTATCCCTCCATCAACGAATATCCCGTACCGGGAGCCCCGGCTATCGGCACTCCTGCTTCGCTCAGGGCCTGAATATCTCGGTAAATCGTGCGGATGCTTGTTTCAAACATGTCCGCCAAGTCTCCGGCTCGTACTACGCTTCTGCGCTGCAGCTCAAGCAAGATAGCCAGCATGCGGTCTGTTTTGTTCACACGGTTTGTTCCTTTCTTCGCAGCAGTCTCGGACATATGTACTGCTATTTTAGAGGATGCCCGCCGGATGTTCCATATATTTTCGTTTCATTTGAAATCGATGCTGTTTTACGGGAGCTTCGCCTCTGCGGACTGCAGTCCCTGCGTGATCTTGTTCTCCCAGCTGTTAGTTTTCTGCAGGGAGGCATGAATGCGGGCCAACTGGTCATACACGACCATCATTTGGGCCAGAGCTGTAACCGCATCGCCTGCTTTAATAGCACTGCGGTACTTCTTGTTGGCGGCGGTTTTGCTTTTGCGGGCAGCGGCTATCGTTTTATTTTCTGCGGTAATTTGCTTTTTCAGCGCTGTAACGGGACTGAGGGCATCCTTGACTGCTTTCTTCTTGGCGGCAGCCTGCTTTTTGGCCGTGCTCAGCGCTTCCTTCTTCGCTTTGATCTCCGCCTTGGCCTGGGTGTAGGAAGGCTTGAGCTTGTTGCGCTGCAAATCAAGAAGGGCGGCAGTCTTGGTGTTCTTCTGCTTTCTTGCCGCAGCTGCCTGCTTGGTGAGGGAAGAGTATCGGCTCAGCAGAGCTGCATGCTTCTGCTCGATCTGCTTGACTTCTGCAGTCAGCCTGGACAGCAATGCCGCATCGATAGCCTGAATATTCTTGTTCAGCGCCTTCAGACGTTCATTATTCTTCTGCCGCAGGGTCTGGATCTGTTTGCTCTCCAGCTGAATCAGCGTCTCAAGCTCCGTAACATCATCATAGACGGCATCGAGCCCGTCCAGTGCAGCTTCCCAGCCGCCGGCCTGAGCGGGGACGGCGCTTCCCCACCATAATGCTGCAACCAGCAGCAATATCAGCATCCTGTTCCAGTCTTTCAAGCTCCCTCTGTTCACCAATGATTTTCCTCTCCTTTGTTTAAATTGCGCTGCGCAACAGGCTGAACGCAAAAAAAGCACCCCGCAAGAAAGGCGCAATGGCCTGTCCTGCGGGGTGCTTCACCCGCACAGCATGATAAAAATTGTGCTTCTACCATAACCCACTGTCGCAAATTTGTCAACGAAGAAGCAAACTTCCTGCAGGAACAGGGCATCAGGTCCGGCTATTTCAATTGCTCTGTTGTGCATTCCTCAGGCGAGATGTGCTCTACAATGCTTTCGATGCTCGGGTGACGCATAGTTCCGCCCGGTGTCCATTCCAGGAAAGCCACTTTAACCACCAGCTGTGGCCTGATCCAGGTCGTTTCCCTCAGTAAGGGAGGCTTGGCGTTAAAAGGAAGCGTGCCAAGCGCCAGCGGCTTGACTCTTTCGGTCAGGCTGCCCCAGTCTGCGACGGTCAACTGCCCTGTGCCGGCATGGCCGATATACATCAGCTGGCCTTCCGGCGTATACAGCCCCAGCAACAGAGAGTTGACTACCTTGTCCCGGAAAGTTACCCCGCCGATCACGGCGTATAAATCGCGGCTGATTTTCCGCTTCTGCCATCGTTTGTCTTTGCCGTCAATGAGATAGGTGCTGTCCGTCCGTTTCAGTACAACGCCTTCAAGCCCCTGCCCCGCTACCGCCCTGAACAGCGCGTTTCCATCCGGAAAGCTCTGCACGATCTGCACCAGCCGCTGCTCCGGCTTGATGATGTCCTGCAGCAAATCCTGACGCTGTGCAAGAGGAAGCGCGGTTACCCAGCGATCCTCGGCCATCAGCACATCAAACACCATATAAACGACAGGTATGCTGCTGACCGCCTGCCTGATGGACTGTGGTTTGCGCAGGCTATCCCTTTTCATAATCTCATGAAAAGAAGGCTTCCCTCCGTCAAAAGCGACCAGCTCCCCATCCAGAATGAAGGAGGAGGCGGCGCAATATATGGCAGGCTGCAGCAGCTCCGGGTATTGCAGTGTTCTGTCATTCAGCCTCCGGTTGACAAGGCGCACCTGTTCCTGGCTGCAGTAGGCCAGCATTCTTACTCCATCCCATTTCACCTGGGCAATCCATTCCGGGCCGTCAGGAATATGCTCTGTCCGGACCGGTTCGAAGGGAACAATCGGCTGCAGCTCCATGAGTATCTCCTTAACTTATGTCCTTTACGAACAGGATCTGAAAACACGTTATAGGATGCGGCTTTTTACTATGTTGCATTCATAATACATCCCTTATTTTGTAAAAAAATCTCTGATTCGCTCTAAATGTGTCACACGACATGACAATGAAATGGCTCTTATTGTGCATATCTATACAAATTATATTAAAAATATAAATTTACCACTGGTATTTAATAATTTTTTTTAGTATAGTAACGTGGAAACGCAAATTACGTGAAGTTGTCATACAGTGTGTGAAGAATTATAACATATCTGAATTTATTTATTGAGCTTCAAGCAACTTCTTGGTAGAATTTCAAGTATCTAAAGTGAATAAAAATGGGGGTTTTAACATTGAAAAAGGTCTACTTGTCAGCATTGCTGACGTTGGTCATCGTGCTGCTTGCCGCTTGCGGGGCTCCGCCTGCCAAAGATCCCGCTCCGGAAGCATCCGGGAGCTCTGAAGCGCCTGCGGCAAACGGTGTGGTGAAATTTGCGACAGACGCTTCCTATGCGCCTATGGAATTCATGGATTTGGACAAAGTAACCGGTTTTGACATTGACTTTGTCGATGCGGTGATGAAGGAAGCCGGGATGGAGTATGAAGTTAACAATATCGGCTGGGACACCATGCTGGAGAGCGTGAAGCAAGGGACTGAATATCAGGCTGGCATTTCCTCCGTATCCATTACGGATGAACGCAAGGAAACTTATGATTTCTCCCTGCCTTATTTTGAATCCACCAATATGATTTTGGTTAAAGAGGGCAGTGACATCAAAAGTGCGCTTGACCTGAAGGACAAAACGGTTGCCGTTCAGAACGGAACCACCGCCGACATTCTGATGTCCGAGATTATGGGACAGAACAGTGCGAGCCTGAAGAAGTTTGACAGCAACGCGCTGGCGCTGCAGGAAATGGCGAACGGGGGCGTTGATGCCGTCGTTGCCGATATTGCCATAGTGCGCGAATATATCAAAAACAACCCGGACAGCAAGCTGACAGGTATTACGGATCCTGAAAATTTCGATTCCGAGTACTACGGTATTGCATATCCGAAGAACAGCGAGCTCAAGGCGAAGCTTGATCCTGCGATTCAAGCCATCGTTGATAACGGAACATACGCGGAAATTTATAAAAAGTGGTTTGGCGAAGAACCGGACCTGACAAATCTGAAAGCCGAGATGACGAAGCAGTAATGCCTGTGAGTTCACCCGTCTCCATAAGGCGGGTGAGCCCTGTAAAGAAAGCATGCGCATGGAGAACCCGTCGCATGCTTTCTTTACATCAAGGCGGAAGTTGAACACTTTTGGATTAGGGAAAGGAAGACCGTGATGGATTTCAGGTTTGATATTATTGCATATTACTTGCCCCTGCTGTTAAAAGGAACGCTCGTGACCATTGGCATTTCTCTGGCTGCAATTCTGCTGGGGGCGATTCTCGGGCTTGCAGTCGGGTTTGGCAGAATGTCCAGGCATGCCTGGATTCGATATCCGGCGGCCGGATATATCAACTTTTTCCGGGGCACGCCGTTGCTGGTGCAGGTTTTGATGGTTCACTTCGGGTTAATCCCGTTTTTAATCGGCCGCACTGATCCTATTATTGCCGCTATTCTGGCACTCACGCTGAACTCCGCAGCTTATACGGCGGAAATCTACAGAGCAGGCATCCAGTCCATCGAAAAAGGACAGACCGAAGCGGCATTATCGCTCGGCATGACACGCCTTCAGGCGATGAGGCATATCGTGCTTCCTCAGGCCATCAAACGCATGATCCCGGCATTCGGCAATGAATTTATTGTACTTATCAAAGATTCATCCCTCGTAGCTTTTATTGCTGCTCCAGAGCTGATGTATTACAGCAACAACATGAGAGGGCAGTATTTGCGGGTATGGGAGCCATATTTGACGGCATCATTTATCTATCTGATTTTGACATATTCGCTCAGCAAGCTGCTGCAGTATTGGGAAAGGAGAATGAAATAATATGGAATCGGTCATTCAGATCCGAGGCTTGGGAAAAGCCTACGGCGCTCATGTCGTTCTGAAGGATATCAGCACGGAGATCAGCCGCAGCGAGGTGGTGGTCGTGATCGGCCCGTCCGGTTCCGGCAAGTCAACCTTTTTGCGCTGTCTGAACCTTTTGGAAGAGCCCAATCAGGGGGACATCCTGTTTGAAGGCAAATCGCTGATGGACAAGACTACGAAAATCACGGAAATTCGTGCGGAAATGGGCATGGTCTTCCAGTCCTTCAACCTGTTCCCGCATATGAAGGTTATCGACAATATTATGATTGCCCCGATCCGGGTACGTGGATGGACGGCCGACAAGGCACGTGCCAAAGGCATGGAGCTGCTTGCCAAGGTTGGTCTGGCGGAAAAAGCGGATGCTTATCCGGCTTCCCTGTCCGGGGGACAGTCGCAGCGTGTGGCGATTGCCCGGGCTTTAGCTATGGAACCGAAGGTGATGCTGTTTGACGAACCGACTTCGGCGCTTGATCCCGAGATGGTAGGTGAAGTGCTGGGAGTCATGAAGGAGCTGGCCGCAGAAGGGATGACGATGGTCATTGTGACGCATGAAATGGGGTTCGCGCGTGAAGTGGGCGACAGGGTACTGTTTATGGAAGGCGGGGTTGTCGTCGAGGAAGGCCCTCCCAAACAGATTTTCGAACAACCCTCCCACGAGCGTACGAAGAGCTTTCTTTCCAAGGTCTTATGAAAAATATACTTGATTGATACAGGCGCCCCTTGAGGCGCCTTTTTGCGAATGAGAGGAATAACTATGCGTCAAATTTACCCCTTCGAGGTCTGGAAAACGGCAACCGATTCGTTGAGGTTTTCAGCCAGTTGCGCCAGGGTTTGGCTTGTTGCGGCTGTTTCCTGTGAAGCAGCGGCCACTTGCTCGCTTGCCGACGCAATCGTTTCGACCGAGAACATCACCTCGGAAGCCTGCGCGGCCTGCTCTTCACAAGCGGCGGCAATTTCATTGACCTTCAGGGAAGATTGATTGACCATCTCCATAATATGTCGGAAAACATCTTCTGTATGATTGGACTGTGAAACGGTCTCGTTAACAAGGCCGGCGCTTTTTTTCGTATTCTGCTGCATCGTTTTAATGATGTCGCTAATTTCTTTGGTGGCGAGGCTGCTGCGCTCTGCCAGCTTGCGTACCTCGTTTGCAACAACGGCAAAGCCTTTGCCCTGGTCACCGGCCCTTGCTGCTTCAATGGCGGCATTTAAGGCGAGCAGATTCGTTTGTGCGGCAATATCGTCGATCACTTCAATGATATCCCCGATTTTAACGGAGTTTTCCTCGAGATCATGCATGGTTTTGTTAACCTCTTGCATACCTGCCATAGATTTATGCACAGCATGTTCTCCTTGCTGCGCGGTGGCGACAGTGGAATTCGACAGTTCGGCGGCTTCTTCCGCACTTTTGGCCACAGAGTTGATGGCCTGGCTGAATTCCTTGAACAGTTCTGTGATGGAGGCTGCCGATTCGGCCTGGTTCGAACTGCTGCTGGCGATTTCTTCGCTGCTGGCGGCAATTTGCTGGGAGGAAGCCCCGACATTTTGCGCAGAGTTGGTTATGCTGCCAATCAGCACGTTATAGCTTTCAATCATCCGGTTCAGGGACTGGGAGAGCAGTCCCACTTCGTCTTTGGTCTGAAAAGGCGACTTGCTTGTCAGATCCCCTTGGGATACCCTCTCCAGCAGACTTACCATGTGGCCCAGCGGCCGGGAAATCGAACGGGATACCAGATAACCGAGCAGAATGCTGAGCAAAATGGATCCTGCAATCAGTATGATGCTAAGCACCAAGGCGGATTGGTAGGCCTGGTCTGATTGGTTTTTAGTATCTTGTGCGTAGCTCACATTAATTTCGATAAGCTTTTGCAGGGCACTGATCACCTGATCGCCTGAAACTTTCAGAGTTCCGTCCTTAAATTCGTTGAATCTAGCTGTATCTCCGTTCGTAGCAAGTAATTTGGCCTGCTCGAGATACTTTATGTATTCTGCCATAAGCTGATCGAGTTGAGCAAGCAACTCCTTTTCTTCCGGAGTAAACGAAACCGAACGGTAGGCGTCAACTCTATCATTGAATGTCTGAAGCGTTTTGTCGAGATTGGCAGATAACTCCTGCTTTTCGGTCTGGGTCGGAGCGGTGCTGATATCACGGACAATAACGCGAATACTCTGAAACGAACCGTCGGCGGCTGAAAGATTTCGTACTGAAATCAAATTGTTATTATACATCTCCGTCATATTGCTGTTCATGTTGTTAAGGCTGCTGACGGAATACACTCCGTAAGCACCTAGAATCAAACAAACCAATAAAAAGGTTGTAATAATTTTTGTAGCAGTCTTTAAATTCTTATACCAATTCATTAGGCATTTCTCCCCTTTTTGTTTGCAAAAATGTGGTGATTTTGCAGATCATATGATGTTTTTCGACAAAATCAGGAGAGAAATGAAGAGTATAACTCCATAATTTTACATTATTACGAAAAATATTTGCGCTGCAGTGTAATTTTCTTTAACTCAACTTTCGTAGCAAGAAATCGGCAAACAGGCCCTGATATAACGGGGTAAAACGGAGATCTGCTGCTGGGATTGACGCTGAATCAAAGCAGACTGCTTTTTTCTAGCTTTCTTGCAAGAAGGGGATTCGCCCCTCTCAGAGTCTAGTAGCCAGAGTGAGATGGGTGTCTATAGGGCGTGGTGTGTGGTGTTCGTTGCCTGATGCCTAATGCCTTTCCATACAGCTTTGCACGATTATCCCTTTTGATCAGAATGCGGGGGTTGAGGGTGGGGGCCCAGGGGAAGGAATAAAGAGAAACGAGAGAAAAAAGATAAGAAAAAAGAGGCAGCTCAAATGGGATGTTTGGCTTTGGAACGGGAACGTATGTTTGGTATAATGGAACAAAGAACTTGTGTTCGTGGATTATGGATTGCATCTGCAGGCGTACCTCAACGAGTACACTGGCCGCCGCCGACTGCGCCTGTCCGGAGCGGAAGGAACGATGTGGCAGAAGTTATTGTACATCGGTGTGGCGATTCCGGCGATTACCTACCGTCGGCTGATCGCACGCCAAACGGTTCAGCCTCTTGCGGCTGCGGCTGCAGCCTGATCGCAGTGCTTGAACGAGGAAAGGTGAGCATGAGGTGCGTGGCTTGAACGGTGTGGGTCAGCATGAACGGGGACATCGGAAAAATTCAGGTTCAAACGGCAACGAGGACCAGGACCTTTTTATCTTTTCGGTGCCTTGCTCCGCTCCTTCCTTCTCTCTCGGTCGGTTTCACATCACCTTAACGCTCTGCTTTCTCCGAAGAACGTCTCATGACCTCGACCGATCCGATCTGCTTCTCCATAAGGTACAATCCAAAAAATAATAGACCCATTTGATGGTCTTGAATAGCGTAACAGCAGGCATTTTTGTGCCTCATTTGATCCGTTATTTACTTTAACGTGCCTAAAGTATATTTTCGGTTCCCGGTTTTCTGTTTTTCTTGACCTGATCCAACGGGATAATCGTGCAAAGCTCCTGAAAAGGGAGTATCACATGTCTTGCCACGATCGGCTGGATTCGAATTCCTCAGAACCCAGTAGCTACAAAGGTTGATAAGAGAAAGCGGAGGGATGTGAAATTGTTCATAGTGTTGTCACTTCACAGAGGATCATTGTATTCAATATAATTGAATCATAGGACAACAGGTCCAACTGGTTTGCCAAATATAAATGAAGAAGGAGAAACCCACATGAGCAAAGCGACCAAGGACGAGCAGTATGTCCCAACCAGCAGGCGCAATTTTGCCGGGCTGATTGTTACGGTTTCCATCGTGGCGAATATTATTATTCTGCTGCTGTTCTTCTCGCCGATCGGATATCAGGGGGAGGTTCATTTCGATTTGAGCCTGCTGCCGAGAATGAATGCGATATTCAACAGCTTTACCTTTGTTTTTCTGCTGGGAGCTTTGTTTGCGATACTTAGAAAAAATGTAAAGGTGCATAAAGCGCTCGTTTTGGCGGCATTCGCCTCCACACTGCTGTTTTTGGTCACTTACCTGACCTTTCACTACATTTCGCCGGAAACCGCGAAGTTTGGTGGAGAAGGGATTGTACGCCCGATTTACTTTTTCATCCTGATTACGCATAGTGTGCTGGCTGCGGTTATTGTACCGCTTGCACTGTTCTCCGTCGTGTGGGGATGGACCATGCAGGTGCAGAAGCATCGCAAAATTGCGCGCTGGACAATGCCGATCTGGCTGTACGTCAGCTTCACCGGGGTGCTGGTGTATCTCTTTATGGCTCCCTATTATTAAGGGGGCGTACCCGGAAAATGCCTGAACACAAAAGAGGTTGCCCAAGCGGGTAGCCTCTTTTTGATTGCTTTGCCGTGGGACAACCATAAGAAAAATCCGCCTGGTACGCCGTCGTCTTGTATATGTGATGTATAATTTAAGAACGAACTCTACAAGCCGGAGAGAAGAAACGGGCAGTGGACATTCTGCCGCATAATAAGGAGGAGCATCATATGGGGATGAATCGGAACTGGGACGGAATGCCGGAAGGAATGCGAAATTGAGGCTGCAGGAAATCCGGCTGACCCAATGGGGGCGTTTTTTTCTGACATGTGCGGTCTCACTGCTTGGAGGCTCCCTGTTTACCATCCTGCATACCCCGATACCCTGGCTGCTTGGGCCGATGACGGCGGCGCTGATCGGAGCTAAGGTGTTCAAGCTGCCCTTGTGGTGGTCTCCTGCGGTAAGGGATACAGGAATCGGAATCATCGGGTATGCTATCGGACTGACTCTGACGGTGGATACGCTTGTACAGACGGCCTATCAGCTGCCGTCCATGCTGCTGATGACGGTTGTGCTGCTCTTATTTTGCGTGCTGGTCGCCTACTTGTTCTACAAGCTGACAGATGTTGATTTTCCGACCTTGATGACAGGCAGCATTCCTGGCGGGCTGACGCAAATGGTGGTGCTGGCGGACGAGGTTAAGGGCATCGATGTAACGATTGTTGCTTTTATGCAGGTTACGCGACTCATTATGATTACGTTTTGCGTGCCGTTTTTGTTGTTCAGCCCTGTGTATGGCTGGAAGCCGTTCACCATGTCAGCCCGGCTACAGCTTTTCTTAGCATGGCACCCGGAGGTATGGACCAGATGGGCATTATGGCGCATGAAGTGGGGGCTGATCTGCTGTTTGTGTCTGGCTACCAGCTTTTTCGGGTATTGTTTATTTACTTTGTTGTGGCTGGTGCCCTGAAATTCGGATTCAATGGTACTCTCGCCGTCAGGCGGGAAAAGCGACGGCTAAAGCCAAATGAAGCGAGCTTTATAAAGTATACTGTGCTTATTATAGGTGTCTCTCGCGGGGCACTTTTTTTACTAAATCAAAGAAAATGATTCTTTTTGTAAAATATGATGTTATAATTTTGGGCATAAGAGGTTTTTTAACCATTTTATTACCTGTACAATTTGTGATCCAAAATTCAAGTTGAGGGGGTTGCGCTGTGCCAAAGAAACACCGAGGCCTGCTGTTAACGTTTTGCTGTATCCTGCTGCTGTCCATTATGGCCGTCGGCTGCGGTGGAGGAGGACAATCCGGGCCGCCGGAAGATGCGGGGAATGAAGACATTACGCTAGAGTTTTGGACGATTGCGCTCCAACCGACCTTTAACGATTACTTCAATGCTCTAATCGCTGAGTATCAGAAGAGTCATCCGAATGTCAAAATTGAATGGAAGGATTACCCTTATGATGCCATAACCGACAAGCTGTTGACCAGCATTGCCAGCGGCAGCAGCCCTGATGTGGTTAATCTTAACACAGAGTTCGCCAGCCAAATGGGCTCCAAAGGGGCTGTTGTCGATATGAACGAATATTTGAACGATGAGCAGAAGGGTGCTTATTTTGAAGGCATATTCAATTCCACGGTCATCGATGGCCAAGCGTATGCTCTTCCGTGGTACACAGGTACCGAAGTGCTGTTTATCAATACCAAAATCGCCAAGGAAGCTGGCCTGGACCCCTCCAATCCTCCGACGACCCGGGAAGAGCTGGCGGAATGGGGGCGCCAGGTGAAAGCCAAGACGGGCAAGGCCGGCTACGCCCAGCAGCTCGTATCCAAGCTGTTCCCGATCGAGGGGATTTCGATTCTGACAGAGGATAAAACGGCAGCTGCCTTTAATACGCCTGAAGCGGTGACCATGATCAATAATATGAAGAAGCTGATGGATGAAGGGGTAATTATTAAGGAGGATGCTAATTTCACCAAACAGATTCAGTATTATTCCGGGGAGCAGACCGCATTCCAGCTGGGCGGGCCGACATTCATCAATTTCATCAAAACAGCGGCTCCTGATGTATACAAAAATACGATTGCAGTCCCGCTTCCAACAGGCCAGGGTGACCTGCGTCTTTCCAATTCGATGGATCTGGTGGTGCCTGTAAAGTCGAAGCATCCGAAAGAGGCGGTGGAATTTGCGGCATTTGTGACCAATGCTGAGAATCAGACGTCCTTCTCCAAGGCAGCCAATACACTTCCGTCTACCAAGGCATCCACACAGGATCCGTTCTTCAGCGAGACTGACGGTTCACTTGAAGCCCAGGCGAAGGTTGTATCGGCACAGAGTCTTGCTAAGGCCACGGACTACATGGTGGGTGTGCCGAATGCGCAGGACGTGAACTCGGCCATCGCGCGTAGCCTGCAAAATATTTTGCTGAACGGTCAGGATGCACAGAAGACGCTGGGTCAGGTCGCGCAGGAAGTGAACGGGATTTTGCAGCAGTAGGAGTCTATGATATCCGCCAAGCGGGAGGTGAACCGTTATGCATAAATGGCTGCGCACCGAGTCCTTTGCGGCCTGGGCGTTTATGGCGCCAGGTCTGATCCTTTTGGCTGTGTTTGTATTTTGGCCGATTATTTACGGGATTCCGCTGTCACTGACGAATTATTCGGTTATTTCGCAGACGGAATATGTCGGGCTGGATAATTTCCGCAAAGCTTTTGCAGACCGTAATTTCTTGATCTCGTTGTGGAACTCGCTCGTGTATGTCCTGATCGTTCCGTTTATTCAGGTGTTCTCCATCCTCATGGCTGTGCTTGTGAACAATACTCGTATTCCCGGCATCAAAGTTTTCAGGACAGCTTATTATATCCCTGTGGTGACATCGATGGTGGCTGTGGCGCTGATCTGGAGCTGGCTGCTCGGCAACAATGGGGTTGTGAATTATTTGCTCATTCGTGCGGGAATCATCAGCGAGCAAGTTTACTGGCTGTCCAACAGCTCCACGGCGCTGTATGTCATGATGTTCATCACGATGTGGAAGGGCCTTGGCTATTATATGATGCTCTATCTGGCGGGCTTGCAGAATATCCCGGCTGATTTGTATGAAGCGGCCAGGGTGGACGGAGCCAGCAGATGGCGGCTGATCCTGGCGATTACGATTCCGCTGCTCAGACCTTACATTCTGTTCTGCACCTTGATCTCGTTAATGTCTGCTTTGCGGGTATTTGATGAGGTGTATATCCTGACCAATGGAAATGGAGGGCCTGGCACCTCCACCTTAACGTCGAGCCTGTATATTTTTCAAAAAGGAATGCAGCAGTTCGAGTTCGGCTATGCTTCGGCGCTCGGCCTGATCGTCAGTGTGATTCTTGGCATTTTGAGCGTCATTGTGTTCCGGCTGAACAGGAAGGGTGGTGTCAATCCCTACTGATGGATACTACGAACCCGAAATTTCGTCCCCGTGAGCCGTCTTATTCCAGAACTGTTGATAAGAAGAGGCGTCAGGTCAGAAAAACCTTTTATATGCTCCTCATGTATGCCCTTCTGATCCTGCTCGCCTTGTTCATGACCGGGCCTTTTCTATGGCTGTTGAGTGTATCGCTGATGCCGGGACGCAACGTGTTTTCCACTCCACCGGCCATTTTTCCGACCTTTATCGATTTCGCTAATTACGCGCAGGTATGGCAGTTCATGAATTTTCCGCAGTATGTATATAACACTGTCGTCATTACTGTCCTTGGGGTCGCCTTAAATATCATTTTGGCCTGCATGACGGGCTATCCGTTGGCAGTATTCCGCTTCCGGGGCAGGAATCTTGTTTTTGGCCTGCTTATTGCCACCATGATTATTCCGGCCTCGACGGCCATCATTGTCCATTATCTGACCATTCAGGCATTACATCTCGGCAATTCTTATTTGGGCGTGGTTCTTCCGTCTGCTGTGTCTGTCTTTAATATTTTTCTGATGCGGCAAACCTTTTTGAATATTCCTGTGGATGTAAGAGATTCGGGGAAAATGGACGGGGCTTCCGAATTCCGCATCTGGTGGCAGCTTGTGCTGCCGCTTGTCAAACCGGCCATCGCCGTCATTGTGCTGCTGGAGGTGATGGGCTACTGGAACAGCTTTATATGGCCGATCGTGATTTTGGATGATCCTGAGCTGTACCCGCTCGCGGCTGCCCTGACCTATCTGAACGGCCAATTTGCCTATAATTTCGGCTGGATTGCTGCCGGTACGATCATTTCGGTGCTGCCGATTATTCTCGTGTTTCTTTTTACCCAGAAGTATTATATGGAAGGTTTGGCAGGAGCGGTTAAGGGTTAAATGTTAAGGGCGCATGTTAAATCGCAGAGAGGAGGGTGGATCAGGAGTGGGAAGCGTAAAGGTGGAGAACGGTAAGCGCATTCTATTCATGCCGCTGGATGAGCGGCCCTGCAATTATGAGTTTCCTTATTTGCTGGCTAAGGGTACGGATTATATGCCCGAGCGTCCTCCGCTGGATATGATGGGCCGCAAGAAAACACCAGGCGACACCGATCGTTTGTGGGCCTGGCTGGAGCAGGCCGCAGAAGGTGCGCACGGAGCTGTGCTGGCCCTGGATACGCTGCTGTACGGAGGCATTGTTCCTTCCCGGCTGCATGGGATGAATGAAGAGCAAGTGCTTGAACGCCTGACCAGGCTGCGCGGCTTGAAGGCGGATCATCCTGGGCTCAGGATTTATGCTTTCCAGCTCATAATGCGGTGTCCGCAGTATTCATCGGCCGAAGAAGAGCCGGATTATTATGAAGACTGGGGCCGGGAAATTTTCCGCAAAGGCTTCATCAGCCACCGCAAGGAGCTCGGACTTGCAGCAGATGATGAACTGGCCGAGCTGGAGGATATTGATCGTAGGCTTCCTCCTGACGTGCTGGACGATTATCTGGGACGACGGGCAATCAATGCGGCGATAAACCGGGCGGCTCTGGAGCTCGTCGCAGAAGGGGGCATCGAATTTTTAATTATACCGCAGGATGACTCGGCTCCTTACGGATATACCGCCAGGGATCAAGAGGAGATCAGGGGGCGGATTGCTGAGCTGGGGCTGGAGCTTCGCGCATATATGTATCCGGGTGCGGATGAAGTGGGATGTACGCTGTTTGCCAGAATGGTAAATACGGATACAGGCCGGATACCCCTGATCTATCCGCGGCTGTCATCGCTGCAGGGAGCTTTTGTTACCCCATTGTATGAGGATCGTTATTTTTATGAGTCCCTGAAGTATCAGGTGTTGGCTTCGGGCGGGCTGATTGTGCCGTCTGCTGCCGAAGCGGATATGGTGCTGCTTGTGAACATGCCGGGGGACACCATGTCTGAGGCGGCTGTGCAGAGGCAACCCATGGCTGGATATGATGTCCTCAGAAATATTGCCGAGCTTGCCGAATTTGGGGGATACATGCTCTTCCACGAGGGTAAGCCGGTGGCTGTTGCGGATGTCGGATATGCGAACGGAGGGGACCTGAAGCTGATTCGGCTGCTGCGCCAGAAAAACATGCTGTTCTCCCTGGCAGGTTATGCCGGCTGGAATACCAGCTCGAACACGCTGGGGACTGTCCTCGCGCAATCCATGCTGTTTCTTCATTACGGGCGTACTGCCGGCCATTTGAACTTCCTGGCGCTGCGTTATGCGGAGGATGTCTGCTACTGCTCACTCGTTCGCACGGAGATGAACAACGGAGTGGTTGAGTCGATGGGGCTGAGTAAATTCATGCTGGATGGGCAGCGCGGTCAAGCCGCAGCTCTGATCCGGACCAAATTGAGTCAGGCAATTGAGGAACGGATTAACGGAGAGGGTGGCAGAGTGGAGATTACGGACTGTTTTATGCCCTGGAACCGTACCTTTGAAGTTGGGCTGGCGGTTAGCTATCATCCTTAAGGAGTTGTTAGGGGCTATGGAACAACGGTTGTATGAAGCGGATATGGTTATCGTCGGAGGCAGTCTCGGTGGAACCGCAGCTGCTCTTGCAGCAGCCAAAGCAGGTATGAAGGTGGTCATGACGGAGGAGACGGACTGGATCGGCGGACAGCTCACATCTCAGGCGGTTCCGCCTGATGAGCACCGCTGGATTGAAAGCTTTGGCTGCACAGCTTCTTACCGGGAATTTCGAAACCGGGTGCGTGATTATTACCGTGTAAATTATCCCTTAACCGAGGAAGCGCGCCAAAATCCGGTGCTCAACCCGGGCAACGGTTGGGTCAGCCGTCTTTGCCATGAGCCGATAATAGCCTTGCAAGTGCTTGAAGAGATGCTGTCTCCTTATATACATTCGGGCAGGTTAAAGGTTCTCTATCATACCAAGATACATAGAGCAGAAATTTGCGGAGATATGGTTACTTCTGTAATTGTTCGCAACCGGAAAGGGGATGACATCCTCCTCCGGGGGGCTTACTACCTTGATGCCACGGATTGCGGGGATCTGCTGCCGCTGGCCGGAGCAGAATTTGTAACCGGAGCCGAGTCTGCTGCCGATACGGGAGAGCCGCATGCTATGAAGGAAGCCAATCCGCTTGATATGCAGTCCATTACTCATGTTGCTGCAGTGGAATATGTCGAGGGCGGTAATTTTGTGATCGACCGACCGGATGACTATTCTTTTTGGAAAAGCTATAAGCCCGACTTTTCACCATTTCCTATCTTGAGCTGGCATGCTTCTGATGCGAATGATATGACCAAAATGAAAAAGTTCACCATGTTTCCGAATGCTCATGGCATCGTGTCGTTGTGGGATTATCGGCGGATTGTGGACCCTTCACAGCTGAGCAGACCGCTTTATGAAGGAGAGATCACTTTATTAAACTGGCCGCAAAATGATTATTATCTGGGTCCCGTTATAGGAGTGTCTCCGGAAGAAAAGGCCCACCATTTGCGGAGTGCGCGATCCCTGACTTTGGCGCTTATTTATTGGCTTCAAACCGAGGCGCCACGAATGGATGGCGGTACAGGTTATCCTGGAATCAGATTGTGGGGCGAGGCGCTTGGCACGAAGCATGGTTTGGCTAAAACGCCTTACATCCGCGAGTCACGTCGGATCAAAGCACTGTACACTATTACGGAGCATGATGTTAGCAAGGAGCTGCGTGGGAATGCAGGCATCAAAAGATATAAGGACAGTGTTGGTGTAGGCAGCTACCATCTGGATCTTCACCCGACGACGGTAACGCAGCGTTCTTTTTATATCCCAACTTATCCTTATGAGATTCCGCTCGGTTCACTGATCCCGGTTAGAATTAAAAATCTGCTCCCTGCCTGCAAAAATATCGGTATGACGCAAATTGCCAACGGATGCTACAGGCTTCACCCGACGGAATGGAATATCGGGGAGTCGGCAGCTTTATTGGCGGCCTATGCAATACGCAGCAATCAATACCCGTATGAGATCAAAGGGTCCTCCGAGCATCTATACCGATATCAAAAACTGCTGCAAGAGCATGGAGTAGAACTGCACTGGCCTGACGGCCTGGAAGGTGTTTAAGGCCAGTGGAATTATAGAAGAGATTCGGGGCTCCACAATTTTCAATAAATTAATTTATAAAAAAGCTTGATTAAGATAAACTTACTGTGATATATTATTACGGCTGACATTGAAACAGCGGTTGGCGAAAATGAAATGCAGAATGATTCGATTAATTTTCTCAAAAAAACTTCTTGCAATTCACTGGCTGACATGTTATGATCTTATAGCTGTCACAAAACGACAGGCTACGAAGTTTGATCTTTGAAAACTGAACAACGAGTGAGTAGGTTTTACATCGTAAAACCGATCCGCAAAGCCATTTGGTTCGTGTCTCTGACAGAATAAATGGCGGAGCGAAATCGAGATATTAAATCTCGTCAGATTCAAATGAGCTTAATCGCTTTTGCAATATACTCACTGAATTTGATTCACTCAGTTGAGTGGAACCCAAATCCGGTGAGGTCGATGTTACTGCGTAACATCTTTATTGGAGAGTTTGATCCTGGCTCAGGACGAACGCTGGCGGCGTGC